>DAIOTV010000021.1:1943-6537 GCA_036751825.1 Phycisphaerales bacterium | reverse complement strand
GAGCTGCTCGGCGTCGTCCTCGTCGATGGTGGCGCGGATCCGCCGGTAGCGTTCCTCAACGGGCGGTTGGATGTAGCTCTCCCGGATGCGGTCGGTGGTGATGGTCGTGCGGACGCCGCTGATGAGCAGGACGATCTGATCGTCGGACTCCGAGACGAGCTCGCCCGTGATGACCTGCCCGTCTTGCAGGACGACGGTCGCGGTGCGCCGTTCTTCCGGCTGCGGCTGGTCAGTGGCGAGTCGGTCGCGGCCCTTCGCGTCGATGATCGGCGAGGCGGTGGCGGCCGGGCCCGCGAGCAGCAGGCAGGCGATCACGGTTCGGATGGCTGGGCGGCGGATCGGCACGCCGGGATTGTGGCGGTTCGGCGGAACAATGTCCAGCCGCCCCCGACGGGCGTCGAGCCGGTGCGGCTAGGCGGCGAAGCCGAACTGCACTTTCAGATCTTCGAAATCGAGCCTGTGATCGTCGATATCCATGGCGGCGCGGTGCTTGAGCGGGGCCCGCGAGCCGCTGGTGAGATCGGTGACGATGGGGGTGCCCTGGTCGTCGAGCTCGATGCGGATCGGCCCGGGGATGTCCTGGCTGATGCGCGCAATCCGACCGCCGAGGGCGATCTCGACCCCGGGCAGCAGCCGCTTGTGCACGGTCAGCGAGCATGTGGTGGCGGTGTGGATGAGGCCGATCGCGCCCTCGACGCTCTGGCGCAGCGGCTTGAGCTTGCTCTCGGCGTGCATGATGAGGAACTGCAACTCGGTCATGCTCTCGGCCTGCGAGGCGGTGAGCTTGGCGGTGTTGGACTTGAGCTGCTCGAGCCGCTGCTTGGCGTCGGTGCCCCGGCGCTGGATGACCGGGTAGAGCTCCATGGCCTCGCGGAGCAGCCGGTCGACGCTCGGGAGCGATCCGAGGCGGATGACGGTCTCGGTGTTGGAGCCAGAACCCACCTGGGCAAACTCGGCGGCGCCGGCGACGGTGCACGCGCCGCCGAGGATGGCCGCCGCGGGCGCAACGATGTTCCGACCGACATTGATCGTGCAGTGGGTGATCTCGCGATCGACGTGCAGATCCCGCCCGACGGTGATCCTGGTGCTGTCGATGAACTTCGCCCGCACGTCGCGTCCGGCGGCGATGCTTCCCTTCTCCCGGCCCGTCATGCCGCGGTGCAGAATGGTGTCGCGCCCCGAGCAGATGGTGGCGGCCTCGACCTGCCCGACGACCTTGACCGAACGAGCGGACTGGACGACGAAGCAGTCGCGGACGCCGCGCTCGATGATGATGTCGCCCTCAAACTCGATGTTGCCGGTGGAGAAGTCGACGTCGCCGTGGATGACCAGGTCCTGGTTGATGCGGAGGCCGTCGTTGGCGGTGTCGAGCAGGCCGCCGACGATGGCGGTCAGGGTCCCGTCGTCGTGCTTGCGGATGGTGTTCTGGTCGACGAAGACGGAGGCCGGGGCGCCGTGCCTCGCGGCGACGCACTTGCCGCACACATCGATGCCGTCCTCGCCGGCGGTTGGCTTGACGATTCGTCCGATTCGGTCGCCTGGCTTGACGGCGGCGATGGTTGATCGCTGGTAGTGGCTGCCCCCGCCTTCGATGGCGTCGGGCGGCTGGTCCGCGGCGTCGTGTTCGGCGGGTCGGCGCCGCTTGAGCTTGGCGGCGCGGTCGAGGATCTCGACGATGGCGTCGTCGAGCTCGAACCGCCCGTCCTCGCCGTGCTTCACGGGCGTGCCGCGCGCCAGGACATGTTCGAAGTCGGCGGCGGCGTTCGGGTCGTACCGCTGGGCGGCCTGGGCGATGGCCTGTTCGAGCGCGTCGCTGCCCAGCAGGCCGCGGGCGTGCGCGTGGCTGCCGATGGTCATGGCGTTCACATCGGCGGCGTCGGTTCCGGCGGCGACGCGGAGGGTGGCGGTCATGCGATCGCTGGTGATCGAAACACGGATCGCGTTGTCGATGTGATCGCTCATGGGGTTTCAGGCGGCTGGCGCCTCGGCGGACGCCGCGCGGACGGCCTGGGCCAGATCGGCGCGGGAGAACGGCTTGGCGAGCGGGACGACGGCGGGCGGTCGGCGTCCCGCCGCGCGGGCGGCGTCGGCGAGGCTCGGGCCGACCCGCGGGTCCGTCGGGTGTCCGCCGATGATGACGAGGTCGGCGGGGAAGCGTGCGAGCAGCGTCGCGGCCTCGGCGACGGTGGCGGCCTCGGCGGCGCTCGCGACACCCATCGGGGTCAGCAGCCCGCGAACGATGCCGCGGGTGCACTCCGACTCGTCGACGATGAGCACGTTCATGAGGTCGCTCCGACGCGAGGCGGCCGCGATTGGGCTCAGGCGGCCTTGGACACGGTCTCGGTGATGCGTTGGCTGAGCACATCGGGGGTGAAGGGCTTGACGACGTAGTTGTTCACGCCCGCCTTGATGGCCTCGATCACGCGCGATTTCTCGCTCTCGGTGGTGACCATGATGATGGGTGTGGTCCGGTCGGCCTGGCGGTAGCGCTTGACGAAGGTCAGGCCGTCCATGTTGGGCATGTTCCAGTCGACCAGCAGCAGGTCGGGGGCGAAGGCGCCGACCTTGCTGAGCGCGTCCTGCCCGTCGCAGGCCTCTTCAATGTCGGTGTAGCCGAGCTGGCTGAGGACGGACTTCTGGATGTTCCGCATGGTCTTCGAGTCGTCGATGAGCATGATTTTCATCGTTGGTGCTCCGGTTGAAATCAGGCGGCCTTGGTGTTCGAGCCGTCGGCCGCGTTGCCGGCGGAGGTCTCACGGATGGCGATCTCGATGGCGAGCTCGCCGCAGTCGGTCTCGCAGGGGATGACCACGCAGGGGGTGTCGCTGGCCATGGAGACGGCGTGGTGCTGACCGACGATGACGCTCGGGCAGCTGATGGCGACATTGAGCCCCTGGAAGCTGGCCTTGGCGTTCCCGGAGACCATGTTGACGAGCTCGCCGATCGCGTCGGCGAAGTCGGGGCTGTCGGTGGGGATCTCCATGCCAACGAAGAGCGTGACGAGCCGCTGGGCGGTCTCGGCGCGGAAGCTCAGGACGATGTTGCCGGTGACATCTCCGGACATGGCGATGATGCCCGAGACGTCGTAGGTGGCGGTGGAGCCCTGCTTGATCCGTGGCTCGAGGACGTTGACCGGCATCTGGAGCATCGTGGAGAAGACGTTCTGGATGCTGCTGATGAAGGGCGTGATGAATCGTGGGTCCATGATGCTCCCCGTGCGTTCTTGGGTGGTCGGGTGTTCGGTTTCGGCTGCGTGCTAATCGCAGACTTTCTTCTCGGCGATGCGGGCCAGCTGCGCGACATCAACGATGAGGCTGACGCCGCCGTCGTCGCGAACGGTGGCGCCGCTGATCGGTCCCTTACGATCGAACATCTCGTCGAGCGGCTTGATCACGATCTCGTGCTGCCCGATCAGATCACTGACCATCAGTCCGAAGGCGCGGTCGTTGTGCTGGATCACCACCGCAAACGGGGCCTTGACGCGTTTGGCGGGGTCGGTCCCGAAGAGCTCCTGGGCGCTCAGCAGCGGGAGGATGGTGTCGCGGAGGCGCATCACGGGGTGGCCGTTGATGGTGCTCACGCGGTCGTCGTCGGGCCGGACGATCTCGAGCAGGTTGCTCAGGGGGATGGCGTAGATCTCGTCGTCGACGCGGACCATCATGGCGGGCATGATGGCGATGGTCAGCGGGATCTTGATGATGATTTCGGTGCCCTTGCCGGGGACGGAGTCGACATCGATGGTGCCCTTGAGGGCCTCGATGTTGGTGCGGACGACGTCCATGCCGACGCCCCGGCCCGAGAGGTCGGTGACCTCGGCGGCGGTGGAGAAGCCGGCGGCGAGGATGAAGCGGTAGACCTCCTTGTCGGAGAGCTGCGAGACTTCCTGCTCGGTGGCGATGCCCTTCTCGATGGCCTTGCTGGCGATCTTCTCGCGGGTCATGCCCCGGCCGTCGTCGAGGATGCGGAGGCTGACGTGGCTTCCCTCGTGCGCGGCGACGATGCGGATGGTCCCCGTTTCGTCCTTGCCCGCCAGCACGCGGTCGTGGGGCATCTCGAGCCCGTGGTCGGCGGAGTTTCGGAGCAGGTGGACCATGGGGTCGCCCAGCTCTTCGAGCACGGACTTGTCGACCTCGGTCTCTCCGCCCTCGATGACGAGGTTGATGTGCTTGCCGGTCTTCTTGGCAAGGTCGCGGATGAGGCGGGGGTACTTGCCGAAGAGCTTGTCGAGCGGCTGCATGCGGGTGCGCATGACGGCGACCTGGATGTCGCCCGTGACACGGTCGAGGTTGCTCGCCGAGACGGTGACCTCTTCGCGGAACTCGGGCTCGAGCTGCTCGAAGCCCTCGATCTGCCGCGAGAGCGCCTGGAAACGGTTCTTCTGGAGCACGAGCTCGCCGACGAGGTTCATCAGCGTCTCGAGCCGACCGACCTCGACGCGGATGGTCTGCTCGACCTGGGCGGCGGCCCCGGCGGGCGCGTCCGTCCTGGGCACGCTGCTCTCACGGGGGGCCGGGCGGGATGCCGACGGCTCGTCGCTGTCCGCGGGCTCGGGATCTGCGCCGGGCGCGTCGGGGTTCGCCCGTTCGGCGTCGTC
>DAIOTV010000021.1:0-1933 GCA_036751825.1 Phycisphaerales bacterium | reverse complement strand
GCCGCGGAGCTTTCGCAGTGTTTCCGCGTGGCGAACCGGCTTTGATTCGCCGGGGTCGGATTCGAGATCGTAAAGAACGGGAGCGGGGTTCAGAAACAACTTCCATTTTCCCGAGCGAACCGCAACGAGTTCGCCCGGTTAATCGGCGTCGTCGATCGGCGGGCCTGCGGTGGCGGCGCTGCTGACGCCGTCGCGTTCGAACACCTCGCTCGGGCTCGCGTCGTCGCTCAGGGCGAGCTCGTCGGTGGGCTCGGCGCCTTCGAGGATGGCGCGCACCCGCTCGATGAGCGTGTCGACCGGACAGTTGATGACCTGGTTGCTT
The DNA here is from genome assembly GCA_036751825.1 of Phycisphaerales bacterium. GTDB lineage: Bacteria > Planctomycetota > Phycisphaerae > Phycisphaerales > UBA1924 > JANQQZ01. Next base: position 1,611 of record DAIOTV010000021.1, on the reverse strand, counting down.
GCGAGCCCGTCGGCCTGCTCGCGGAGCAGCGCGGCGATGGCGCCGACGCGGGGCAGCAGGCAGGACAGCTGCGGCTGATCGAGCGAGGGCAGCGTTTCGCCGGCGGCGTAGATGAGCTGGGCGAGCTCGGCCATCTGGCCGAACTCGAAGAACTCCGCCGAGCGGGCCAGCGTTTCGCCGAGTTCGACCAGTGTGCCGGCGGCGGCGGCGCGGGCGGCCTCGTCGCGCAGGGCGGCGATCTGCCCGTCGATCTGCTCGAGCGTCTCGTCGAGGTCCGTCAGCAGGAACTCGACGAGATCGGTCTTGTTCTGGGGCAGCTTCAGGGTGGTGACGGCGCGCCCGCCGACGGTGGTGGCTGCGGCGGCGGAGCGCTCCGCGGCGGCGGCCGGGGCGGCCTCGGTCGACGCGGCGCTGGCATCGCCGACGGACTCGCCGGCGCCGATGCGGATCAGCCCGGCGACCACGGCGGGGTTCGGCTCGGCGAGCGGCTCGCCCGCCTGGATCTGCTGCATGTGCACCTTGACGGTGTCGACGGCCTCGAGCAGCAGGTCCATGGCGACGCGGTCGATGTGCACGTCGCCGCTGCGGGCGGCGTTGAGCGCGGTCTCGGCGGCGTGGGCGACATCGACCAGGTTCTTCAGGCCCAGGAACGACGCGCTGCCCTTGATCGTGTGCAGGGCGCGGAAGATCTGGTTGAGCAGCTCAAGATCGTCGGGGGTGGACTCGAGGGTGACGAGGTCGCCCTCGAGCTCTTCGAGCAGCTCGCCCGACTCGGTCAGGAAGTCCTGCAGGATCTCGGGATCGAATGCGTCGAGCGACATGCGGTGGTCATCCTCGTGCGTCGCCGGCGGACCGACGCGCGGACGGTGTTACGCCTTGCGGTAGCAGAAGCCCTGCGGGATGGAGACCTGCTCGAACGGCACGCCGAGCGAGCGCAGGCTCTCGGAGTGCCCGATGAACAGGTAGCCGTCGTCGGCGAGCTGATCGTGGAACATCTGGACGACGCGCTTCTTCATGGCGTCGTCGAAGTAGATCATGACGTTGCGGCAGAAGATGATGTCCCAGGTGCCGTGGCGCCGGGCGGCCATCGTGTCGTTGAGGTTGTGCTTCTCGAAGTTGACCATGGACTTGATGGTCGGCTCGAGGTCGAAGAACAGGCCGTCGGCCTTGAAGTAGCGGTTCTTGACCAGATCGGGCGTGGAGCGGACGGCGTAGCTGGTGTAGCGGCCCGAGAGAGCGGTCTTCAGGCACTTCTCGCTGATGTCGGTGCCCAGGATCTCGGTCCGCCAGTCGCTGAGCTGCACGCCCAGCGAGCGGTGCAGCTGCATGGCGAGCGTGTAGGGCTCCTCGCCGGTCGAGCAGGCGGCGGACCAGAGGCGCAGCCGCTTGCGGGCGGAACGCTTGTCGAGCATCTCGGGCAGGATCGTCTTCTCGAAAACATCGAGCTGGGGCTCGTTGCGGAAGAAGCTCGTCTCGTTGATGGTGATGCGGTTGAACATCTCCTGGAACTCGTCGGTCTGGTAGGGGCCCATGGTGAGGTAGGCGATGTAGTGGTCGAAGGACTCCATTTCGAGGTCTTCGAGGCGGCGAGTGAGCCTGCTTTCGAGGACA
>DAIOTV010000020.1:0-38793 GCA_036751825.1 Phycisphaerales bacterium | reverse complement strand
GGCGCGAGCAGATGGGGCTGGTCGCGCCGCGGGGCGTCGTGCGCGAGATCGGCGCGGGCGTGATGGGCTACATGGCGGGCGTGCCGCTCTATGTCGCGGCGGCGGCGCTCTCGATGCTGCTGCTGCTGCTGCGCGAGGGTATCGCCAGCGCGCTGCAGTCGAGCCAAGGCGGCGACCCGGCGCCGATCGTCGGCCCCAGCGGGCCGGTGAACCCGGTCTTCGAGATGGTCGCCGGCCAGGGCGTGCTCGGGCTGGTGGTGCTGGCGTCGCTGGTCGTCTTGTGGGCGCCGATCGTCGAAGAACTGATCATGCGCGGCGCGCTCTACCGGCACCTGCGCGGCCGACTGCACTGGCTCGTCAGCGCCCTCGTCAGCGCGATGCTGTTCGGGCTGCTGCACCAGTACGATGTGCTCATGCTGCTGCCGGTGATCTCGCTGGGCCTGGTGTTCGCGGCGGTCCGCGAGTGGCGCGGGAGCCTGATCGGGTGCATCACGGGCCACATGCTGCACAACGCGACGGTGTTCGGGCTGGTGGTGGCGCTGCTGATCGGGCTCGGCTGACTCTGCCTTTGACGAGCCCGAAGCGCGAGCAAGGGGTCACGGGCACCGGTTCCCCTCGCTTGCGCGAGGGGCTCGTTTCTGGAGCGGCGTGCCGCACTCGGAGCAGATGCGATCGTCGGAGCGGGTGGCGGTGCGATCGCGGGCGGGGAGGAGGATGGCGACCGTGGGGGGCACGGGGTCAGGGTAACGGGATCCGTGTATCGCCCGCGAAATGGGTCAGCGGCGACGCTTGAGCATGGCGAAGAGGGCGAACGCGGGGAGCGTCGTAGCCGGCGCTGGGATCGCGATCTGGATGATCGCCTCCGCGCCGTCGGCGAGGGTGATCTGGGTGAACAGGCTGTTCTCGGTGAGTTGGAACGAGCCCATCGCGACGTCGCCGACCAGGCGGGATTCGCCGTCGAGCGAGACCTCCGCGCCCGGGTAGAGCACGGGGCGCATCTCGCCGGTGTCGGTGTCGAAGACGATGAGCGCGTTGCCGAGGGCGTCGCCGGCGTCGTCTTCGAGCTGTGTCAGGAAGGCACCGAGTCCGCGGTTGTTGATGTCGACGGTGCGTATCGGCGAATCGTCGTACCACTCCTGGCCGACGAACCAGGGCGTGCCGGGCACGGGGCTCCCGTTCTTCGTGATCAAGACAGTGCTGCCTTCGCTGCTCTGTGACCACAGGCCCCCGGTGGTGCCGAACGGGCTCGTGCCGGAGACGCCGGCGGTCGCCCAGAACGCGACGGTGCCCCGGTCGTTGATATCGACCGCCATGAACGGTCCGAACGGCCTGCCGTCGTTGCCGGGTGCCGGGGTGTTCGCCGTGGCCACGAGCCGCCGCGTGCCGTCGGCGGCATCGACCCAGAGCGCTCCGCCGACATTCTGGATCTGGCCTCGAACCACGACGTCGCCCTGCGAGTTGATCCGCCACGGGTCGAACTCGGTCACGGGTTGATCGATGGTTGCCGAGAACGCGTCGCCCTGCGTGAGCGACAGCGATGTGCCGGCGGGTCCTTGTCGCCACATCACGCGGTCGCCGGTCCCTTCGTCGTTGGTCACACCCGTGGCCACGATGTCACCACTTGGGGTGGCGAGCACGCCTCCGAAGACGTGCGCGAGCGGGGTCGCCGGGTCCCATGGCGAGGGGAGTTGATCGCCGGCGATCAGCGTGGATTGGCTCCCGTCGGCCGACCAGATGCCCGAGCGATTGGAATGAACGGCAGGGCGGCCGCTGATGACCGCCGAGCCGTCGTCGAGCAACTGCCAGCCGAAGAGGTACTGGTGGACGTATCCCGGCATGCCGGCAACAGGGTCGCCGCCGGCGAGATACCGCGTGCGGGTGTCGTCGCGCGACAGGCCGACGATGGCTCGCCTGTAGACGGTCGTGCCATCGGCATTGAAGGCTTCCTTGACTTCCACCAGCACGTCGCCGCTGCTGTTGAGCCGGGGTCCGTTGGGCACGCTGTCAATCAGTGTGTTCGGGTCATACGGCGCGGTCCGCTCGTCGTAGGCGATGAGGTGCGTGTCGCCGTTAGGACGCTGCAACCACACGCCGCCGTTGCCGGCCGCGCTGCCCGTGTAGCCGTAGTACACGATGTCGCCGCGGTCGTTCACCTCGCGGACGCCTATGCCACCAAGTGACTCGCCCGCTAGGCCAATTGCGGGGCCACCGATCGTGACCCGCGTGACGGCGGAGACGGTGTCGCCGCCCAGGATGCCGGGCTGGGCGTGGGCCGTCCGGGCAAGCCCGGCCAGGGCGACGATGGCGAGCGTCCGCATGAGATCCTCCAGCGTTCCGGGTAGTGGCGCTGGAGGTATCGGCGGCCTTGTCACGTGGGCGTGAAAGCTCTCGGTGTGCGGCCGCGGGCGACTTACTGCAGATTCACCGGCATCACGACATACACGAAGTCGCCGCCGGCTTTGATCAGGCCGGGTTTGGAGCTGCTTTTGAGCTCCAGGGTGACCTCGTTCTCGGGGACGACGCGCAGGGCCTCGGCGATGAACTGGGGGTTGAAGCCGATCTCGACATCGTCGCCGTCGTAGGCGGGCAGGTCGACCTGGATGGTGGCTTCGCCGACCTCGGGCGCTCGGCTGGCGAGCTCGAGCTGGCGGGTCTTGGCGTTGAAGCTCATGCGCACGCCGCGGGATTCTTCGTTGGTCAGCAGGGCGGCACGCTTGACGGCTGAGCCCAGCACATCCTTGTCGAAGGTCGCCTTCTTGTCCTGGTCCTTGGGGATGACATCTTCGTAGGGGGGGAAGGTTCCCTCGACGAGGCTGGATGCGAGCGTGGCGCGTGCGCCGGTGCCGTCGGCGGCGGTGGCGCCGAGGGCGAAGACGGCCTGCGTGTCGGTGACGGCGACGGCGACGTCTTCCTCGGGGTCGCCGGCGAGCTTCTGGAGCAGGCCGAGCGCCTTGCTGGGGACGATGCAGCTGGCGGGCTTGTCGGACTTGGGGGCGCCGGCGATGGTGGCCTTGCAGAGTGCGAGTCGGCGGCCGTCGGTGGCGACCATCTCGAGGTTCTTGCCGTCGCGCTTCATGAGCACGCCGTTGATGGCGTAGCGGGTGTTCTCGCGGGCGGAGGCGAACAGGGTTTTGCTGATGAGGGTGACGAGCGTGCCGGCGGGGGCGTTGAAGACATCCTTGGGCTTGGGCCCGGTCTTGCCGCTGGCGATCGAGGCGAAGGTGGGGAGTTCGGGGAAGTCGGTGGCGTTGTAGCCGAAGATTTGGAAGTGGGCGTCCTGGCCCCGGATGTGGACGGTGGCGTTGTCGGTCTCGAGGGTGAGGGTTGGCTCGTTGTCCTCGGCGCCGATGATCTGGCGGAGCTTGTCGGCGGGGACGAGGGCGGCTCCGGGCTCTTCGACGGTGACGGAGAGGATGGAGAGCTTGAGCGCGACCTCGGCGTCGGTGGCCTCGAGGTGGAGGGTGCCGGCGCCGTCCTCGACCTCGGCGGTGAGTCGGATGCAGGCGAGCTGGGGCTTGGGGGATCGTGCGTTGACGACGCCGGCGACGACGTTGACGGCATCGAGCAGGGCATCGCGATCGCAGACGACCTTCATGGCGGGCTCCCGGTCTGGTCTTGTGGACGGGTCGTGGAGGCGGTGTGGCGGGCGCAAACGGGGATCCCGCCGAGACTTCGTGGTTCGGAGCGGCAGTGTACGCCGGATGGTGTGGGTGGGGGGTCGGCGGGCGCGGGGTGTTGCGGTGTGGATTGTCGGGGCGAAGGTGGTGGAGAAACGCGTCCGCCGGTTGCCGCGGGGCGTTGGTGTGTGGATACTCACCTGATCCGGACGGGCGGATGGATCTGTTTCGGAACGGTGCCGGCACATCATCGGACGGGCTTCGGCTTGGTTCTCGCGGCGGCTCGCCCGAGGCCCCTGGCGGGCCCGGGGTGAGGCGTCGGCGTGAGCAACGACTTTCGGCGTCGGGCCTTGGGCCCGGCGTGGGCGATGATGGAAAGGAAGGCCGGCATGTCCTTTGACGCAGCGGTGCACGCGCAGGCGATCGAGCTCGATCGGATGGCTCTTGAGATGTGTGCGGCGGCCGGCAGCGGCCACCCGACCACCGCCCTGAGCCTGGGCCAGATCACCACCGTCCTGATGTTCAGCGCGATGCGCTGGAGCCCGGACTTCCCGGATTACCCGACCAGCGACCGGCTCGTGCTCAGCACGGGCCACGCCGTGCCGATCGTCTACGCCGCCGCCTGCAAGCTGGGCGTGGCGGTGGGCACCGACCCGCAGAACCGCCGGAAGCTGAGCCCGGCCGACGCCGCGACCCTGCGCGAGGCCGACAGCCCGCTCGACGGGCACCCCAACCCGATGGAGGGATTCCCGTTCTTCGACGCGGCGACGGGCTCGCTGGGCCAGGGCCTGAGCGTGGCGGCGGGTCTGGCCGAGGCGGCCCGGCTCGACGGGATCGACAAACGCGTGTACTGCATCATCGGCGACGGCGAGGCGCGGGAGGGCCAGATCGCCGAGGCGCTGGACCATATCGCCGAGCGCGGGCTGACGAATGTCCTGCCGATCTTCAACTGCAACGGCTGGGGCCAGGCGGACCGGGTGGGCCACCAGCAGTCGCCCGAGGTGCTGGCGAAGAAGCTCGAGGCGTACGGGTTCGATGTGCGGACGATCGACGGGCACAAGCCCGAGCAGATCAAGAAGGCGATGGACGAGTTCGCCGACCGCAGCACGGGCAACGGCGCGCCGATGGCGGTGGTGGCCAAGACGGTCAAGGGCTGGGGCGCGCCGTCGATCCAGGGCGGCGGGTGGCACGGCAAGCCGCCGGCGGGCGAGGCGCTGCAGCGGGCGCTCGAGGAGCTCGACCAGGCGGGCATGGACCTGACCACCAGCCTGAGCAACGCGGACATGTTCGAGATCCAGCCGCCCAACGAGGCCCCCGCCGGCCCCGGCGACGACTGGGACACGCCCACGTTCAGCGAGGCGATGCGGCAGTTCGACATGGAGAGCCTGCTGCAGACCGGGCGGCTGGCGACGCGCAAGGCCTACGGCGTCGCGCTGCGGGCGCTGGGCCGGGCCACGCCCAAGGTCGTGGTGCTCGACGCCGACACGCGCAACTCGACCTTCAGCGAGATGGTCCTGAAAGACGCGGACAGCGCGTCGCGGTTCATCGAGTGCAAGATCGCCGAGCAGAACATGTTCTCGCTGGCGGCGGGGCTGAGCGCGGGGGGCAAGATCCCGTTCTGCTCGACCTTCGCCAAGTTCGTCACCCGCGGGTACGACCAGATCGAGATGGCGATCAACTCGGGCGCGAACCTGAAGATCGTGGGCAGCCACGCGGGCATCACGCTGGCCGCCGACGGGCCGAGCCAGATGAGTCTGCCCGATGTCGCCTGGTTCCGCGCGTTCACGACGGTGCGCGACCACCGGGGCAACCCGGCGTGCTATGTGCTGCAGCCCAGCGACGCCTACGCGGCGTACGCGCTCACGCAGGTCATGGCCGAGTACGAGGGCGCGTGCTACATGCGGACGCTCCGGCCCGACACCGAGTTCATCTACAGCGACGACACGGTGTTCAACCTCGGCGGGTTCGAGGTGCTCACCCGCGGGCGCGACGTGGCGATCTGCGCCGCCGGCTACATGGTGCACGAGGCCAACAAGGCCGTCGACCTGCTCGACGAGGCCGGCGTGAGCGCCACGCTCGTCGACCTCTACAGCCTGCCCTTCGACGAGGACAAGCTGCTCGATGTCATCGGGGACAACGGCGGGTATGTCGTGACGGTCGAGGACAACTACGGGGCGGCGCTGGGCTCGGCGGTCGCCGACGCGCTCGTCCGCGCGGGCGACGCCTTCCAGCTCGAGCAGCTCCATGTCAAGCGCATCCCCAAGAGCGCCAAGACCCCCGACGCCATCCTCGCCCAGTGCGGGCTGACCGCCAAGGACATCAAGCGGGCGGCGATGGAAGTGCTCCAGGTCGTCTGAACAGCCGGCCAGCCCCAAGGCCAACCGGCTCAGGGCCAATTGGCTCAGGCGAGCAGGGGTGACAGCGGCGCCGGGCCGCGGCTTCCGCGATCCGGTTCCCGCCTGGGGCTTCGCTGGGTGATGGTGCCGGCGTGGCCGCGATGGTCCGTCGCGGGCGCCGGGCGCAGGAAGAGGCTGTCGATCACGACGCGGGCGAATCGTCCGGCCCTGGCGTCGCCGCCGGCGAGCACGCAGACGACGGCGATCGCGTCGGCGTCGTGGGGGGCGACGATCGGCTCGGCGCGGGTCTCGTGTCGGCCGACGGGCAGTCCCAGGCCCGGGAAGGTCATGAAGTTGCCGACGGGCGTCTCGGAGCCGTCGCGCGTGCGGAGCCAGCGTCCGGCGATCCAGATCGATGGGCCGTGGTCGGCGGGGTCGGGCGGCCCGTCGTCCTGCTCGCGCAGGAAGGTGCCGCCGACGAGCAGCCGCGAGCCGCCGAGGACGGCGACAGGGTCTCGGCAGACGAGCTGGACGGTTCCTTCGCCCTCGGGCCCGAGCGCGAGCCGTGCGTCGAGCGCCCACCGGCCCTGGTAGGGGGCTCGGCCGGTGCGCAGCATGGTTGAGGGGGGCGATTCGACGATGCTCCAGCCCTCGGGGCGGTGCGGGCCGGTCTCGGATCCTTGGTCGAAGCGCGGATTGGGCAGAAGGTTGTCGCCACGCGGCAGGGGGCCGTGCTCGGGCCGATGGCGGCGCTGCTGGGGCATGGGTGTGGTTCTCTCGTCTGGAACAGATGGACGGGATGCGAGGCTGTGCCCGTGCGTTCCCTACGGGCGTGGGCGATATTGGTTGCCGGGCGATGCCGAGCGGGCGCGGGATCGGCCGGCCCGGCGTTCGCTGGCGCGCGCTGGCGCTCGGGGGCGGGGCGTTGGTGTGCTTCTCGGACCGGCCTCGGGGTGGGCCTCGGGGTGGGGCCTCGGGGCGGGGCCTGCCCCTTGGGCGAAACCTTAAATCGGATTTAGGAGTCGTTCACCGAGTGCTCACGGCGCGGCGCGAATCTCTTGACATCGAGGGGGCCGCACGAGCGGCGTCGGGCATCGGGTGATGCCCGGACGAACCGCACCAAAGGAGCACGCTATGAACGAGACACGACGAACCGCCGCCGGGCTGAGCATCGCCGCGGTCCTGGCCTCGGCCGGGCTGGCCACCGCCCAGAGCAACGACACCCGCGACGAGCAGAGGCAACAGGCCGAGCGCGAGCGCCGCGCCGCCGCGGTGCTCGACAACAACCGGCAGCAGGACAGCAAGCAGCAGGACAGCAAGAGCAGCCGCGAGCTGCTCAAGAAGCTCGAGGGCTACTGGGTCGTCGAGCAGGGCCAGGCCCAGCGCGGCAACGACTCGGACAGCCAGCGCACCAACCGCGACTCCCGCGACATGCAGCAGCAGCAGCAGCAGCGCGAGCAGGACCAGCAGCGGACGGGCCGCGAGAACGACCCGAGCTCGTCGCGCAACAGCAGCGGCTCAAACGAGTCGCGGGACTCGGGCTACGGCGTCGCCGGCGACACCTTCGTGCACAACCGCCTGCTCTTCGGCTCGGACCTGATCGAGCAGCGGTTCTACAGCGTCGGCGAGGGCCGGGGCCAGAGCGAGGACGACAAGAGCTCGGGCCTCCAGCGGCTCGTGCTCATCGAGAGCGGCGAGTCGGGCAGCTACTCCATGGTCCACATCGACTCGTCAAGCCGCAGCCCCATGGTCCTGCACGGCCGGTACGGCCCGCAGAGCAAGACCGTCGAGTTCCGCGCGAACACGAACGGCATGAATGGCATGAATGACATGAACAACCGGAACAACCGGGAAGGCATGGAAGGCATGCCACGCGGCAACGAGCGCGACGCCAACCGCGACGCCAACCGGGAGTCCAGCCGCGATGCCAACCGTGATTCCGACCGCGACTCGGATCGGCCGGGCCTGAACCAGGACGCCGACCGGGAGCGCAATCCGCAGCGCACCACCGGCGCCGACCTGAACCGTGGCCAGTCTCAGCAGAGCGGGCCGACCGTGACCCTGCGGTTCATCGACGACGACACCTACGAGGTGACGATGTCGACCGGCGGCAGCGCGCTCGACCGCAGCCGGATGAACAACCGGGGCGTCGCGCCCGGCGCCGGGGGCGACAACGAGCAGAACTCCGGCATGACGCGCGAGGGCCAGGAGAACCGCACGGGCGATCGGCAGCGCTCGGGCGGCATCGCCGGCCAGAACACCGGCCAGAACACCGGGCAGGACGAGCAGTGGACCTTCCGCCGCGCCAACGGGAACGACGAGATGCGTTACCGCCGGCTGGCGGACCAGATGATGTCCCAGGCCTCGGCCTCGCGCCCCGGGGGCTGAGCCCGCCCCCGCGGCCGGACGGTCCGCACCCCGATCACACACATTCTTCATTCCGAAAGGAGACACACATGAACCGTGACCAACTCGAAGGCAACTGGAAGCAGGTCAAGGGCAAGGCCCAGGAGAAGTGGGGCAAGCTCACCGACGACGACCTGAACCAGATCAACGGCCAAGCGGAGAACCTGGAGGGCAAGATCCAAGAGCGCTACGGCAAGACGAAGGAAGAAGCCCGCAACGACGTGGACTCGTTCTGCCAGAACTGCTGAGACGAGCACCCGGAAGAGCGTGGACCGGGCCGGGTGACCCGCAAGGGCCGCCCGGCCCATTTTCATGAGCCCTTCTCGGCTCCGCATCACTCGGCCGGCTCGACGCCTTCAACCTCGCGCCGGCCAAAGGTCATCGTCTGCTCAAGCGAGCCGACGACGACAACGAATTCGATGTGCGCGGCGTGCGCGTCGGAGATGAGCCTGCCGCGCATGACGCGAGCGTCGCGGAGCGTGAGGGTGTGGGTGACCGCGCCGTTCGCCGGCTGGTCCTCGCGTTCGGCGTCGACTGCGGCGTGCTGCCGTTCGATCGGTTCGGCCCGGCGGGCGTGTGTCTCGGCGTCGATGATGCGCAGCTGCACGGGCGTGGCGCGCCAGATGACGCGGTGCTGCCAGGGGCCGTAGCGGCGCGCTTTGCGCACGAAGCCGGTGCCCCGCGACGATTCTTTGTCGACGGTGACGGCGCGCGTCCGGTCGGAGCTTGCCGCGTAGGTCCGCAGCACGACCCGGCCTCGCTCGGCGGCGCTCGCGAGCTCGGCGGGGCTGGCCAGGAAGTCCTCGGCGTTGAGCGCGACGAACAGCGGGAGCGGCGCACGGTCCCAGTAGTCGCGGCGGCCCTCGGCGGTCCGGTTCAGGGGCCACAGCACGCACGCCCGCTCGAGCCGGTTGCCCGTGATCCGCGCGCCCTCGCGCAGCACCGCGATGCGCTGCGGCGAGCAGACGCCCTCGCGTACGGCGTGCCCGATGAGCCAGCGGTCGGTCTGCTGGTCGATGTGGAAGTCGTTGCCCCGGTGCGCCTCGAGTCGCGACCCGAAGATCGCGTGTGCGCCGAGGGTGTCGGCGTGCGGGCGGACGGGCGCCTCGTGCATGGGCGGCAGCCCGACGAACTCGTAGACCGTTTCGCCCTCTTGCGCGGCGGCGGGCGGCCGGTCGAGGTACTCAACGGTGCCGTCGGCGTGACCGAACAGGTGCTCGCCGCCCGGCGCGAGCTCATGGAACTCGCGTTCGAGGCGGTCGAGTGCGCTGCCGCGAGCGAAACGCATCTCGTCCTCAAGCTCGCGCAGCCGCAGGCCGCGGTAGGCGTTGAGGGCATCGCCGTTGGGCAGCACGAGGTAGGAGCGGCTGTTGCGCTCCAGAAAGGCGCGCTGCGAGCCGGCGACGCGGTCGAGCACGGAGGGATCGTCGAGGGGCGGCTTGGCGAGCCGGAAGCCGGTGAGGAGCGCGCCCTCGAGGTCGAGTTCGTCGATCTGCGAGGACGAGAGGCCGGGCGGGCCGTGGGAGACCGAACCCGGGCCGCCGCCGCACCGCTGCGCGTCGGCCGGGCGCGGCGCGGCGAGGATCGCGAGCCCGCAGGCGGCAAGGACGGCGAATCTTCTGTGCCGCGGCGTTGGCATCATTCGCCGAGAATAAATTTCGCACGCGCCAAGATCAAGCCGGGCCGGCGACGATCTAACAGCCGGCGTTCCAGTTCAGGATCCACGCGGAGTAGTCGGCGGGGGTGCACAGACCGTCGAGGTTCTGGTCGCAGCCCGGGCCCTGCGTGTTGAAGGCGATGATCCACGCGGTGAAGTCGGCGGGGCTGAGCACCGCGTCCTGGTTCACATCCGCCAGGCAGTCGAGCGCCGTGTCGGGGATCGCGCTGAAATCGTCGAACACCGCCGACCACGCGCCGTCGTCGGGCGAGGGGCCGATCACCGGGCGGGCCACGAGCGACAGACCGGTGGCCTCGGAACCGCCCGGCATCTGCACCTCGAAGGTCACGGCCTGGCCCGGGTTGTTGCGGTCGCTCACCGTGAAGCGGTAGTCGCTCTCACTCCACACCACGCGGACGAACACCCACTCGGGGTCGAACGGGATCGCCGGCGCCGCGAGCTTGACGAGCGGGCCGGCGGCGGACTCGCGGAAGGCGATCGATGCGCCGGGGCCGCCCGGGTTGTTGTTGAAGACCACGAAGACCATCGCCGCCCCCGTCGAGGGGTCGCCCTTGATCTCGATGCCCGCCTCGACCGCCCGGCCGCCGACGGCCAGCCGGAGATCGAACGAGGCCTGCCCGGCGGCGTAGCCCTCGGGGTCGTCGAGGGAGGCGTCGAGCCGCAGCGCGGCCCCGCCCGACCCCGGGCCGCTGCCGGCGCCCGACATCACCAGCGTGCCCTGCGGGCTGAGCCCGACGGCGGCCTGGCCCGTGGTGAGAACGGTCCAGCCGTCGAGGTTGCCGTCGTTGAAGTCGTCGTCGACCTGCGCGAGGGCACCGCCGGCGTGGGCCAGACTCAAGAGCAGGCTCAGGGCGGCAGTCGCGGCGGCGGCTCGGGCGAGATCACGGTCCATCGGGGTTCCTGTCACGGGGGCGTTCGATGGAGATATCGGCGGGCGGGGCGGATCGGTTCGCCGGGGCCCGGCAATCGGCGTGGATTCCGGCGCTGCGCGGCGATTTCCGGGCTCAGCGGCCGGCGTTTCAGCAGCCGGCGTTGTAGTTGAGGATCCACGCGTTGAAGTCGCTGGGGGTGCACAGCCCGTCTCGGTTCTGGTCTGCCCTCGCCCCGCGGGCGTTGAAGGCGTCGATCCACGCGTTCAGGTCGTCGGAGCCCACGACGCCGTCGTCGTTCATGTCGGGGAGGCAGCTCGTGCCCTGGAACTCGAAGGGCCCGATGTCGGGCCGGGCGGTGGGCACGCCCGGATCGTCGTGCACACGCGGGTTGCCCGCGAGGTCGATCGCTGGGAAGGCGATCGGCGGGTCAACGGGCATGGGCGCAGCGTCGATCATGGGTGAGCCGGGCCGCGGCGTCAGGTCGCCGAGGTCGTCGTTGGCGGACTCGTCGATGCCGGGCGTGAGCGGATCGTCGCCCCAGCCGTCGCCGCCGTCCGACGGCAGCCGCGTGAACATCGGATCGAGTCCGATCGCGCCGACGCCAAGGAGCAGGGGATCGCCGATGCACGCGACGAGGGGGATGTCGGGGCGTTTGCCGTCGACCAGGACTGACTGGCCCGGACCAAAGACCGAGGATCTTGGCAGCGGCGGCGCCTGAGGCCGGTCGGGGGCGGTGTTCAGGACAAAGGCCGGACCTGTGTTGTCAAGAAAGACAGAGTGCGACACGGCGTTGCGGTACCGCGCGGGCGTGAGGGTCGCGCCGTCGTTGGCAATGAACACACAGTTCTGGAGGCTGCGCAGCCCGTGAGCTGCGCTGCCGTCGCTCCCGCGGTTCGCCACGAACACCGACCCGTACACGTCGACAATGGCTCGCCCGGCGACCAGTGCGCCGCCCATGTGAGATTCGTTGCGAAGGAACGAGCTGTCGACGATCGTGGCCGCGCCGTCCTCGATGCAGACCGCGCCGCCCGCGCCGTCGGCGGCGAGCGTGGCGTTGCCGACAAAGGAACTGCGTGCGATCGCACCGTCGCCGCTGCCGACCGGAAAGTTGAGCAGCACGGCCGCGCCGCCGGCCCTTTCCGCCCGGTTGTGTTCGAATACGCTGTCTGCGACACGGACCGTCCCATACACCGCACCGCCCTGCGAGAACCAGCCTCCCGAAACGCTGTTGAAGCGGAAGGCGCTGCGCCGGATCGACCCCACGAACCCGATGTCGCGGAACGCGACGGCTCCGCCCTGACCCGAGCTGTGGTTCCCGATGAAGTCGCTCTCCTCAATGCTGCCGAGCTGGTGGACGAAGACCGCGCCGCCGTCGAACACCGCCGAGCAGTTGCGGAACGTGCTGCGCTCGATCGACAGGAAGTCCGACCAGATCGCGCCGCCCCCGCCCCCTTCGTTGACAAACCGCTTCCCGAGCGCTGTGCATCGATCGAACGTGGAGTCTCTCACCTCGAGCGAATGCAGCTCGGGTTCAGAGAAGGTCAGCGTGCTGACGAAAACGGCACCGCCCGCGTCCGCCGAGATGGTGTCCGTGAAGGTGCACGCGTCGATGACAACGGGCGAGTCCCACGCGGTGACGGCGCGGGGCTCGTTGATGGTGCCGCCGCGGAACCAGCAGCCCTCGATCGTGAGCGCCGCGAACGTCGCTTCGATCCCGGCGGCGCGGAACTCGATCCCCTCGATGCGAACAACCGGCATCGCGTCGGCCGCCCCGAGAATCGAGATCGCGACGCCGTCGGCCAGCCCGTCCTCGTCGAGGTCCGCCGACCAGGTGACCCGCCCCCCCGCGTCCGCCTGGGGCACGATCGTCGGCGAAACGCCGCGCACCACCACAAGCTCGCGATAGTCCCCCGCGGCCAGCTCGATGCGGACATCGCCCGCCGCCCCGTCGAGCCCGGCCTGCACCGTCGGGGCGTCCTGCGGAACGCGGATCACCGCCTGCGGCTGACAGACGGAAACCCCGGCAATCGCACACGCGAACACCGACACGATCAATTCCTGAACCATGGCCCATCTCCTGGCTCGGCTGCCGCCGAGTCGTTGCGATGAGCGTTCGGACGCTGAGGCCGACCATCGGTTCCGCGGGCAGTCGACAAAGCCGGTCGAAGTGCGGCCGCCGGCGTCAGCACCCGTTGTTGAAGTTCAGGATCCACCCGTTGAAGTCGGCGGGGGTGCACAGCCCGTCGCCGTTCTGGTCGCAGGCGGGCGCGCCGCTGTTGAAGGCGAGGATCCACCCGTTGAAGTCGGCGGGGCTGACGACGCCGTCGCCGTTGGTGTCGGCCAGGCACTGCGACGCCGGGGCGTGCTTGAGCAGCAGGATGCTGCGCGCCGGCAGGTCGAGCACGGCCGACTGCGCGTGGGGCCCGCTGGCGACGGGCTCGATCGTGACCGCGCCCGCGGGCGTGCCGCCGCCCGGGCCGTCGTACAGCGTGTCGCTCGAGTTGATGACCAGCTCCCACCCGCCCTCGCGCGGGATGCCGATGCGGTAGGCGTTGCGGGCCGAGTTGGAGAGGTTGACGACGGCGACGAACGAGCCGCCGTCGAACTGGAAGCGCTCGAACGCCAGGACATCGAGCGCCTCGTTGACGTGGTAGGCCGAGAGCGGGCTGTTGGCGAAGAGCGCGGGCTCGCTGGTGCGGAGCGCGATGAGGTCGCTGTAGAAGCGCACGACGCCGTCGTACTGGGTCTTGTGGGCCCAGTCGATCTTGTTGGCCTCCCAGCCGTCGTTCTCGAGCCACTCGGTGCCCTGGAGGATGGCGGGCACGCCCCGGCTGAGCAGGGTGAGCGCGTTGCCGATCTTGGTGCGTCCGCGTGCGAAGTCGTCGTCGTTGGGGAAGGTCGGGTCGATCTGCGTGACGGCGCGCTGGTTGCCGTTCAGCGGCCAGGCGTCGTCGTGCAATTCGAAGTAGTTGAAGACGCTCTGCCCCGAGACGCCGAAGCCCTGCCCGTCGAGGACATTGGCGATGCGCTGCGTGTTGACGCTGCCGAACGCCCCGCCGAAGACGCCCGCGCGCACGGCCTCCTTGAACTCGTTGTGGTACTGCGCGTCGAAGCCCAGCCCCGAGCTCGTCGGGTTGGTCACCCACGGGTTGTCGATGTAGATCTCGGCGATCGAGTGCTTGTCGGCGTGCCGCTTGGCCATGCGGTCGTGCAGCGCGCGGACGAGCTCCTGCCCCGCGCCCCACTGGGGCGTCAGGTTGCTGTCGGTCATGTACATCACCGCGTCCATGCGGAAGCCGTCGAGCCGGTACTCGGTCAGCATCGTCTCCCACGAGTCGAGGTACATGTCAAACACGCCCGGCTCGTCGAGGTCGCACTGCGAGCCCCAGGGCGTGTCCACCGGCGGCGTGTCGAAGTACTGCTGGCTGCCCCCGAAGTCCCAGAGGATGTTGTCGCTGATCGAGGCGTGGTTGGGCACGATGTCGAGCAGCACGGCGATGCCCGCCGCGTGCAGCGCGTCGACCATCGAGCGGAAGGTAAAGGGCGTGCCCAGCTTGCTCTCGATCGCGAAGGGCGTGATGGACATGTACCCGCCCGAGAAATCGCCCGGGAACTCGTGGATCGGGTTGAGCATCACCGCGTTGACGCCCAGGTCGGCCAGGTGCTGCACGCGGGCGGCGACATCGATGTAGCGCGACGGGTTGGGCGCGCCGCCGAACGGGTCGTTGCGCCCGGCGAAGGTTCCCACATGCAGCTGATAGATCACGAGCTCTTCGAGCGGCGCGGGGCTGAAGCCCTCGGTCTGCCACTCATAGAGGTCGGGATCGACGACGACGGCGTTGTAGTTGTCCTGCGGGTTGAGCCGGGCGGCGCGCGGGTCGCTGTGCCAGTGGGCGTTGTCGAAGAAGTACTTGTACATGTCCTCCGAGCCGGCGCCGGGCACGAAGCCGACGAAGTGGTCGCCGACCTTGGTGAGCGTGTCGGCGGCGGACCACCCGTTGAACTCGCCGCGCACGGCGCAGGTGGCGCTGGCGGGCGACCAGACCTTGAAGACCGTGCCGCCGGCGACGGGCGTCGCGCCGACCGGCGCGTGGTCGAGCGTGACGAAGTCGATCTCGAACGGGTCGGTCGTCACGAGCGCGTCGGTCATGCCCGCGGCGGTGTAGTAGTCGGTGTCGCTGCCGTCGGTGATCTCGAGCACGTACGAGACCACGCTCGACGCGGTCGCGGGCAGGGTCGCCTCCCACAAGTCGTAGGGCCCGCGGGTGGCGACGACCGCGGCGTCAACGAACGCCGCCGAGCCGGTGTCGTAGCGCACGCGCGCGCTGCTCACATCGCCCGCGAAGGTCTGGAAGCGGACGGTGAACGCCTCGCCGTTCATCGGCACGCGCGGGCGCAGGTCGTGGTCGGTCAGGTGCGAGACGCCCTGCCACTGCACGTTGTTGTCGAGCTGGGCCCGGGCGGTGGTCGGGGCGGCGGCACCGAGGGCCGCGCCGGCGAGGGCGATCATCAGGCGTGAGGGCATGTGGCGGGCTCCTGAAATCTGCACGAGGAAGGGGAGAATAGCAGACCGGCCCGCGGAACCCAAGCGGAATCCGCGTGCCGGCGAACTCGCAGGGCCCGGAGATCTCGCGGCCGCCGAGGTTCTCGGCACCCCGTGATCCGCGAGCGCATCGTGCCCACGCTGAGCACACCCGCTGGTCGGTCACCCGCCGACCCGGTCTGGTCCCCGGCGGCGAAGATGGGCTCGCCAGTGCCGGCCGGATCGAGCGTGCCCTCGAACAGGTGCCCATCGACCCCCGGCTCGCTGTTGCCGCTGGCGGGCCCTCGAACTCCTAGCTGATCGTCAGCTTTGGCTTCGTCTTGCCCTGCCGAAGGCCCGCGAGCGAGACCTGGCTCTCGAGGTTCTTCGCCAGCTTCTCGAGCGCCGCTGGCAGCGCGTCGCCGCCGGCGGTGCGCGCTTCGAAGTTCGCGCTCGGGTCGCCCTTGTCGCTGTTCTGCCGGAGCGCCATCGTGATCGGCACATCGCCCAGATACGGCAGGCCCAGCCGCTGCGCCATGCGCTCGGCGCCGCCCTTGCCGAAGATGTCGTAGTGCTTCCCGTCGTCGCCGATGAACTCGCTCATGTTCTCGACGACGCCGAGAATGTCGATGCCGAGCTGCTGGAACATGCGGGCGGCCCGCACCGCGTCGTCCTGCGCGACTTTCTGAGGCGTGCACACGATGACCGCGCCGGTCAGTTGCAAGCTCTGGGCCATCGTCAGCGGCACATCGCCCGTGCCCGGCGGAAGATCGATGATGAGAAAGTCGAGATCGCCCCAGTTGGTCTGTTCTGTAAGTTGTTTGAAGGCGCCGTGCGCCATCGGGCCGCGCCAGATAAGAGGCTTCTCGGGGTCGACCATCTTGCCGATGGTCACGGCCCTGATGCCGTGGACAGAGAACGGCTCGATCATGCGCTCGCGGACATTCAGGTCGAGGGCGTCGAGGGCGAGCATGGTGGGCAGGCTGGGCCCGTAGATGTCGCCGTCCATGAGCCCGACGGCGTGCCCGCGGCGTGCGAGTGCGACGGCGAGGTTGACCGCGACGGTGCTCTTGCCCACGCCCCCTTTGCCCGCGCCGACGGCGATGACATGCCGAACGCCCGGCAGCGAGCCCGCCTCGTCCTGCGGGGTCCGCGGCTGGCTGGGCCGCTGGGCGGGCTCGGCCGAGGCGGTCCCGGGCGTGGCCTCGCCCTCCTGCGCGAGCCTGGCGTTCACCTCGTCGCCCGGCTTGGGGCCGGTGGTGGTGCCGAGCTTGACGGCGCCGGCCTTGTCGACGAGCTCGACGATGAGGGTGGCGAGGGCGATGCCGCGTTCGCCGGCGGCGGAGCGGACGGCGCCGTGCACCCGGCGGGCGAGGGCGTCGAGGTCGCCCTTGGCGGTGACATCGTCGGCGTCGAGCTTCACGCTGGCGTACCCGTCGCAGGTGGCGACCCATTCGAGGCGCTTGCCGAGCGGCGTGCCGTCGGGCCCTGTGGCGGCGGCGAGGGCGGCGCGAACGAAGTCCTTGCTGAGTCCGGACATACGGGATCCTTCCGAGTGAATCGGCATCGCCGCGGTTGTGCGGGCCAGCCGGGCAAGAGATGCTAGGGGAGTGCAACAGAACCCGCCCGCGTGCGTTGGGCGGCACGGAGGCCCCGCCATGCGGACGCTCGCTGTCGTGATCTCGCTCCTCGCCGCCCCGGCGATCGCGCAGGAACGCCAACCCGACCCCGCCCCGCTCGCCGGGCCCGAGGTCAGGCAGGTTCGGCCCGACCTGCTCGAGCCCGGGCTGACCATGGGCGCCGCCCCGGGCATGGCCATGGGGCAGATGCGGCAGCTGCCCACCCGAGAGGTCCGACGGCTGCTCGAAGCCATGTCGAAAGACGACGCGCCCGAGGCGATCCGCCTCACCGACGAGCAGTCCGAGGCGATCCGCGCCGTGACCCGCGAGCACCAGGCGACGGCCCGGGCGTTCCGCGAGGCGAACGCCAAGACGATCGAGTCGCTCCGCATCCGCGGCGGGCTGATCCCGGTGCGCATCCCAGATGACCAGCTCTCCGACGACCAGCGCGGCGCACGGGCCGAGCTGTACGCGTTCAACCGCCAGGGCCCGACCGACGCCGACCTGCAGTCGCGCGTCTTCGCCGAGCTGACCGACGCGCAGCGGGCCCACCTGAACGAGGCCATCGCCAGCCTGCTCGAGGCGCGCTCGCGCGAGCAGCGCGAGCGGCGCTACGCCGACGAGCTCAAGGCCCAGCCGGTCGACCCGGCGTCGTTCTTCACCGACGAGGGCACGGTGGACCTCGACGCGCTGCCCGAGCGGCTTCGGCGGGAGCTGGCGGCGATCGACGAGCCGCAGCGGACGAACCGGCTTCGGCGGATGCTCGAACGGCTGTCGCGCGTGCAGGCCCGGGGGCCCGCGGGCGTTGAGCGCCCCGTGGGCCGCAAGCCGCCGCCCGTCGAGGCGATCGTCGTGCCCAAGCCCGAGGACTGATCGCGCCGGCGTTCGTTCTGTCGGTTGCGAGGGCGGGTCGGGGGCTCGTCCGAGGTGCCGCGGCGGGTCGGGATCTGTGGACGCTTTGTGCACAAAGTGTTCGCGCTGTGCCGGCTTCCCGCGCGGAACGCGGCTGGCGCCGCCTTTTTGATCGCAATTTGATCGGATTTCTTTGTGAATTTAGGCGATCTTGCCAAGGATGGTGAAGGTTTCTTGAACATTTCCGCCGATAATCCGTATCATCCTGACGATCTCTCTCTCCTCCAGCGGGGCACCATTTCGCGATGGCGCCCTGCTTTGCGTTTTGGCGGTCGGCCTTTTTGGCGAAGATCAATCCAAACGCGAAGCGAGCGCTGACGCGGCGGCGATCTGTCAATTGCACGCGCCGCTCGGCCCCACCGGCGATTCCGTTCATGTTCCCCCGGGTGAGGGGGCGTAGGCTCCGCGTCGGCGAATTCGCCGGGTGCGGAGCGAGCGTGTGGCCAACGAGACAGTGCTGGTGACCGGTGCCGCGGGCTTCATCGGCTCGCACCTCTGCGAGGCGCTGCTGGCGCGGGGCGACCGGGTGGTGGGGGTCGACAACTTCGACCCGTTCTACGCCGAGGCGAGCAAGCGGGCGAACCTTGACGAGGTCCGCGCCGCCGGGGGCGACTTCGCGTTCCACGAGCTCGACCTGAACGACGCGGGGGCGCTCGCGGGCGTGCTGCGCGACGCCCGGCCCGCCACGGTCGTGCACCTCGCCGCCAAGGCGGGCGTTCGGCCCAGCATCGAGGACCCGATCGGCTACGCGCACGCGAATGTCACGGCGACCGCCGCCGTCATGAACCGCGCCCGCGAGGCGGGCGCAACGCGGCTGGTCATCGCCAGCAGCTCGTCGGTCTACGGCAACAACCCCAAGACGCCCTTCAGCGAGGACGACCCCGTCGAGCACCCGATCAGCCCGTATGCCGCGACCAAGCGAAGCTGCGAGCTGATCGCGCACACGCATCATCATCTGACCGGCATGCCCGTCGCGATGCTGCGGTTCTTCACGGTGTTCGGCCCCCGGCAGCGGCCCGACCTGGCCATCAGCAAGTTCATGCGCCGCGTGGCGGGGGGCGAGCCGATCGGCATGTTCGGCGACGGGTCGACCAGCCGGGACTACACCTTCATCGGCGACATCGTGCGCGGGATCGTCGCGGCGATGGAGCGCATCGACGCGCACGGCTACCGCATCTGGAACCTTGGGGGCGACCACCCGATGCGGCTGGATGAGCTCATCGCCGCGATCGGCGCCACGGTGGGGCGTGAGCCGATCGTCGATCGGCAGCCGATGCAGCCGGGCGATGTGGAGCGGACCTGGGCGGACCTGACGCGGGCGAAGGCCGAGCTCGGCTACGCCTGCCGAACGCCGATCCGCGAGGGTCTCGCCGCCCAGTGGCGTTGGCTCGAGCCCCGGCTGGAGCGGTCGGGGCTCTAGTTGCCCTCGTAGACGGGCAGTCGGATGACGCGGCCGTTGGGCAGGAGGAACGGTCGAGTGGTGGCGAGGCGCGGGTCGTCCTGATCGCGCTTGCGGTCGCGTCCGTCGCCTTCGCCGTCTTTGCCCTTGCCGTCGCCGTTGCCGTTCCCGTTCCCGTTCTTGGTTGTGCCGTTGCCGTTGTTGCCGTTGTTGTTGTCGCCGTTGTTGTCGTCGTTGTTGTCGTCGTTGCCGGGCGGGGTGGTGTCGCCGGCGCCGGGGATGGCGTAGACGCGCGGGGTGGGTGTGCGGTGGGCTTCGGCCTTGAGCGCATCGGGCACGGTGAGGAGCCAGGTGGGCTTGGCGCGGGCTCGTTCGGGGTTGCCCAGCGGGAATCGTGTTCCCATGACGGGGACATGCCCGGTGCCGGCGATGTACTCGGCGTCGCGTTGCACGCGGACGGCGTTCTGGGGGATGGTGGTGCCCTGGTAGCGGAAGTAGCCCCAGAGTTCGTGCCCGGGCACGAGGTAGTCGGCGAGGTAGTGGGGGTCGTGGACCTTGTAGCGGGTGGCGGGCTGCCCGGTGCGGTCGCCGTTGCGCCAGACGACGGCGAAGGTGGGCGCGAGCGTGTGGAGGATGTCGCAGGTCATGGGCTCGATGACGGAGGTGATGTGGGGGTACTGCTGGCGGAGCCGGACGATCCACTCGTACTGCTGCCAGAGGGGCATGTCGCGGATGACGAAGGCGTCGAGGCCGACGATGGTGGCGCCGGTTCGGTCGGCGAGCCGCATCTCGCTGAGGGCGAGTTCGACGCGTTCGGGCTCGCTCAGGTCGAGCGGGGCGAACTGCGGGGTGTCCCAGGCGGGCATGACCTTGCTGGAGCGTCCCCACCACAGGCCGACCTCGTGGCCCGTGGCGGCGAGGCTGGGCAGGCCGGTGCGCTCGTCGAAGGCGGTCTGCAGCTTGGGCGTGGTGAGCAGCTGGGACATGAACCGGCTGGGGTAGTTCAGCTGCCGGTTGCGGTAGTAGAGCCCGCCTGGGGACCAGAGCATGGTGCGCTCGAAGCCGCGGGGCTGCATGAGGTCGGCGATCATGGGCTGCCAGCCGAGCAGGTCGACGCGGCGTGAGCTGCCGCCGTTGAAGCCCATGGGGTTGGAGTCGGAGATGGCGGTGGGCCCGGCGATGACATGGGCGCGGACTGGCCGGTCGTCGCGGCTGTAGGTGACGCCACCGTAGAGCCGGGTGAAGTGCTCGCGGTAGGGCTCGATGGTCTCGAGCCAGGCCTGCGGGCCGTTGGGGGTGGAGGTCCCGTTGAGTTCGATCGCGCGGACGGCGACGCGGTAGCGGCGTGTCTCGCCCGGGAGCAGCTCGGCGGGGTACATCACATCGCCGCCGCCGTCGGCGGGGTTGCCAAGCTCGAAGCCGATGGAGTAGCCCGCGCCGCCGGGCCCGTTGGCGTAGCGCCCGTTGGGGGCGGCGTAGCGCACGTTGATGCTGTGCCGATCCTCGAGCGCGTCGAAGAGCAGCGAGACGCCGACGGCGAAGCGGTCGTTGCGCAGCACGCCCAGCGGCGAATAGAAGCCGCCCGGGTAGGGGCGGTTCTGGACGCGGAAGTCGCGTCGGTTGATCTCATCGAAGGTGCTTCGGCGGTTCTGGCTGAGCCAGCCGATGTCGGGGCCGAGGGTGATGACGCCGACATTGATGCGTCCGAGGCCGACGGGGCGGCGTGTGGTGTTGTCGAAGTCGAGCACGAGGTCGTAGCCGAGCTCGCCGACGCGTTCGACGGTGATGTCGGGCTGGAGCCCGTGGCCGAGGTCCTCGTAGACCGGCATGCCGCGCGGGTCGAGCAGCGGGGTGCGCCGCCCGTCGGCGTCCTCGTGGATGATGGCGAGCGCATCGGGGTCTGGCGGCAGCGCGGCGCGGGCGTGGCCCGGCGCCGTCGCGGCGGCCTCGGCGGTGCCGACCGCGGCGGGGCTGAGGCAGCCGGCAAGGGCGATCGCGGCGAGCACGGCGGTGAGTCGTCGATGCATCATGCCCACATTGTCAGAACTGCGCCCGCCCGTGTCGATCAGGTTGTCCAGGAAACCCGCTCATGCCCGGGAGGCGTGTGCCGTTGCTGCGGGCTGGGCGATGTATCGCACTACCCTGCGGGCGATGCGAGCGCGACAACGAGATCGGCACGCGAGAAAGCGCCGTCGCGGTGCGCCCCGGCGCCGGCGGAAGCTGTGGGTCACGCTGGCTGTGTGGGCGCTGCTGCTGCCGGCCCTGGCGTCTGTTCTGGGTGTCGTTACGCATGCGCGGTTCGACATCCTCGCGCCGACGCCCGCGGGCTGGCTCGCGGATCTCGCGGCCACGCTCTCGGCTCAGGCGATGGCGGCGGGCGCGGCGAGCGTGCTGCTGGCGATCGCCACGCGGCGCGCCGTCGCGGGGCTGCTCGGGCTCGCGTCGCTGCTGGTCCTGCTGGTGTCGATGCTGGGCGTCGAGCGGGCGCCGCCTTCGCGCGAGCCCGAGGGGCCGGTCGTCGGCGTGCTGGCGATGAACGCGTGGAGCTCGGGGGTTCGGGGCGACGAGCAGCTCGAGGTCATGCTCGCGTCGGGCGCGGACCTGATCATGCTCAACGAGGTCTCTGGCTCGCTGCTGGCGGCGATGCGCAGCGACCCGCGGGTGCGCGAGGCGTACCCGCACTTCCGGCTGCCCGACCGCGCCGGGCCCGGGTTCCGGTTCGTGATGAGCCGTCACCCGCTGCGGCGGGGCGTTGACGCGTTCGGGTTCGCGTGGCCCGAGATCGAGGCGGCGCTGGGCTTCCACGCGCAGCGCGTGGTGCGCGTCGACCTGCCGGCGGGGCCGATCGTCTTCGCGGGCGTGCAGTTCCGCAGCCCGCGCTCGCCCGAGCGGTGGGCGTCGGGCAACGCGCAGGCGGCTGACACGGCGCGGGGGCTGGCGATGATCGCCGAGGTCACGCGCCTGCCGATCATCGCCGCCGGAGACCTGAACGCCGCGCCGACGAGCGTCCGCGCCCGCCGATTCGCCGAGGTGACCGGTCTGGTGTGGGCCAAGCCCGCGCTGCGGGTGGGCGGGACCTACCCGGCGTCGATGCCGGGGCTCGGGCAGGTGCCGATCGACGGCGGGCTGGTCTCGCCCGGCGTGCGGGTGGTGTCGTATCAGGCGATCGAGATGCCGGGCTCGGACCACGACGCGGCGTTGATGGTGCTGGAGCTGCCGGGCGGGCGCGCCGATCAGCGCACCGATCAGCGCGCCAATCAGGCCGACGACGGCGGCGCGTCGGGGCGATAGCCCGCCCGGCCGGCGCGGGGTCGCTCGGCGTCGTCGATCGGTTCGGGGTCGTCGTCGTCGTATTCGTCGTCGTACGCGCCGTATTCGTCGTCGGCGTACTCGGCGTAGTCGTCGTCGTACTCGGCGTAGGGGTCGTCGTCGGAGCCGTCGTCGTCGAGTTCCCAGCCCGCGGGGCCCATGCCGGCGACATCGGCGTCGCCCTTTCGGGCGTAGCCGACGAACTCGAGGAGCTTGCCGATGCCGGCGACATAGACATAGCACGAGGCGGTGCCGAAGAGGAAGAGGAAGAGCATGGCGCTGGATTCGCCGCGTGCGATGCCCATGGTCTCGCCGAGCATGGAGCCCATCGGAAGCACGACGAAGGGCGCGTGGGGCGAGCGTTGGACGATCTCGTCGCCGAATCGGAGGATGACGCCTGCGAGGCCGGCGTAGAAGACGAGGACGATCCAGCCGCCGTCGGCGAAGGAGTGGCCGATGATGCCGGGGCCGACGGTGAGCCCGCCCTGTCGGACGCCCTGGAGGTTGGCGTACCTGGGGATGTCGAGCGAGAGCGGCTCGGGCTTGCCCGGGAAGAAGGCGCGCGGTGCGGGGTAGAGGATGAAGTAGTGCAGGGCTCTGAGGGTCTGGGGGTCGCGGACGCCGTCCTTGCCGAAGTACTCCATGAGCCACATGCTGGTGCCGCCGGTGCCCTGCCCGTCGACATCTTCGAGTCCGTCGACGATGTTGCCGCCGGAGATCATGGCCTTGATGAAGTCGGCGAAGTTGCCACGCCGCACATCGCCGCCGCGGACGCTGGTGTAGGCGGAGACGAAGATGACGAGCGGGACGGCGGCGGCCGCGAGCATGGCGACGGTGCGCTTGGGGTTCTCGTAGCGGAGCCGGCCGTAGTACAGCCCGAAGGCGACGCCGAGGCCGATGGTGATGATGGTCCGGCGGCCGTAGTTGCCGGTCATCGCGACGGCGAGGTTGGCGGTGATGAGCGCGAAGCCGAGCGTCCACATGACCGGGTTCTTGAGGTTCCGCGCGACGAGCCAGCCGGCGATGCCCGCCGAGGCGCCGGCGACGGCGGTGCCCAGGATGGAGGCCAGGATGTTGACATAGGGCAGCAGCACCGCGAAGCGGAAGATGCCCGCGGAGATCACAAGCGCGAGCCCGGTGAGGAGCATCACGGTGTCGGTGGGCACGATGCCGGGCTTGGGCACGAGCCGGGCCAGGGGCCGGGCGACGATCCCCGACCTGTAGACCGTCAGCACGATGGTGGCGAAGAAGGTGCAGGCGACGAAGAACTTCAGGCCCGTCGGGCCCGGGTCGAGCAGCGGGTAGCGTGCGGCGTAGCCGTCTTTGATCAGCCACACCGCGCCCGAGAGGGTCTGGAAGAGGATGAAGCCGCCGATGGCGACATTCCGGATCGAGACCAGGTCTGACTTGCCGCGGAGGTAGTCGATGACGACGAACACCACCAGGGCGATCGACAGCAGGATCAGGCAGGTCTGGGCGAGGAACTCCATCGGTTCCACATCTTCGGCGCGCCGGACCCTTGCGTTCGGGTCGGCCGGTGGATCGGGCCCGAAAACCTCACCCGTTCCGGGCCGAGCGGGAGGCATCCGCCCCGCTCAGCGTCCGCTCAGTGTCCGTTGGGGCACCAGGACGGGGCCTGATCGCCCAAGAGCTCGCGCAGCCGGCGCTGGTCGTCGGCCAGAGCCTCGCGGATGGCCCGCTCGACGGCCGAATCGACCGCGTTGTGCCCCCCGGCGGCCTTGGGCAGGAGCGCCTCGCGCAGCTTCGCTCGCGTCTCGACGCCCAGGAGCGGGCGGATGAGCCTGCGGTAGGGCCCGCTCTGCTGGAATTTGCGCCACCGGCCCCGGATCACCGGCTTGCCGTCGGCCTGGTTGTAGACCTTGTCGGCCTCAACCAGGTCGGGTCGCGGATCCAGCCCCAGGAACGACTGCACGCGGGCCACGGTCGCGGCCCGGTCGGCGGTGTAGGCCTCCATCTCGAGCGCCAGCACCCGGCCCGCGCCCAGCACGTCGAGCCAGGGCTCGAGCTGCATCGCGTACCGGCTGTAGTCGAGCAGCTCGGGGTGGCGCTCGATCGCGTCGGCCAGGTCGTCGGTCGTGCACTCGCCAAAGTGCTGCTTGTGCCGATGGTGGCTGCGGATGCGCGACACGGGCTCGCGCATGAGGTAGACGACGCGGAGCCGGTCTCCCAAAAGCTCGCGGGCGCGCTGGGGAACGCCCTCGAAGGTGGGGCGTTTGGTGTAGCCCGTCGAGGCCTCGCCGCAGAGCTGGTCGTCGCGGGCGTCTTTGAACATCGCGGCGTACTCGGCCCGGCCATCGTCGGTGAGCACGCGCTCGCGCGTCAGGTTCTCGGGCTCTTTGTCGAGCGGGAAGAAGACGCGCGGGTGCGTGAGCAGGTCGCGGTAGAGCGTGGTGGTGCCGGTCTTCATGGCGCCGATGATCAGAAAGTCGGGCAGTCGCACGGGTGGTGGCTCCGGGGCGCTGGGTCGGGGGGCTGGGTGCCCGGGCCCTATGCTAGTGCCCGATGGCAGACGACCAAGCCCACGCGACCGACCGGCCCGTCCGCGTGCTGATGCAGCAGGCGGCGATGCCCGCCTTCCGCGTGCCGTACTACCGATCGCTCGCCAACCGAGGCACGATCGATCTGACGGTGCTCTACGGCGAGCTCGACCTGCCCAACGTCGAGCCCGACGGGTTCAAGGCCGAGTTCCGCCGAATCCGGCAGCTCCCCGGCGGCTTCCGCTACGACGCCCGGCACCTCGAGCTGGTCAAGGCCGGCGGCTGGGATGCGCTCAGCATGGCCTGGAACACGCGGTTCCTGAGCCTCTTCCCGGGCATCCGGGCGGCGAAGAAGCGGGGCATGGGCGTGGTGCTCTGGGGCCACGGCTACAGCAAGAACGAGGGCGCCCTTCGCAGCTGGCTGCGCGACAAGGCCGGCCGGATGGCCGACGCCATCGTGCTCTACTCGCGAAGCGTCGCCGACGAATACATCCGCCGGGGCATGCCCGCCGAGAAGGTCTTCGTCGCGCTCAACAGCCTCGACCCCGGGCCCATGCAGGAGGCGCGAGCCCGGATCCTCGCCGACCGCGAAGGCCTCGCCGCGTTCAAGCGCGAGCACGGGCTGGGCGGGTCTGATGGTGGGGGCCCGGTGATTCTGTATGTCTCGCGCCTCGACCCCAACAACCGCGTGCCGATGCTCGTCGAGGCGACG
This sequence comes from Phycisphaerales bacterium, assembly GCA_036751825.1. Taxonomy (GTDB): domain Bacteria; phylum Planctomycetota; class Phycisphaerae; order Phycisphaerales; family UBA1924; genus JANQQZ01. The sequence goes on along the minus strand of DAIOTV010000020.1, from coordinate 12,913 downwards.
AAGAAGCTGCTCGGCGAGTTCCCGACGCTCAAGACCGTGGTGATCGGCAAGGGGCCGGATCTTGAGAATGTGAAGGCGACAGCCGAGCGGCTGGGCATCGCCGACCGCGTGCACTGCCCGGGCGCGGTCTACGGCGAAGACAGCGTCGGCTGGTACTTCTGTGCCGCCGACGTCTTCTGCTACCCCGCCAACATCGGCCTGAGCATCCTGCACGCGATGAACTACGGATTGCCGGTCGTCACCAGCGACAAGATCGAGGCCCAGAACCCAGAGATCGAGGCCCTGCGCGACGGCGCGAACGGCATGCTCTACCAGCACGGCAGCGTCGACGACCTGGCCGCCAAGCTCGCGACCCTGCTGCGCGACCGCGAGCTCCGCGAGCGGCTGGGCCGGGAGGCGCACCGCACGGCGACCGAGGACTACCACACCGACCGCATGGCGGACGGGATGGAGGCGGCGCTGAAGTTTGCGTTTGAGCGGGCGAGGGCGCGACGGAAGTAGTCCATCGGGTGCCACGGCCTGATCGTGCAGCGACAGGCCGTGCGGGCGCGCGGAAGAGCACGGCTTGCCCTTCGGGTCAAGCCGTGGCACCCGTTCGGTGGTTCAGCGGTGGTTGGTCACCCCAGCCCCGCCGGGCTCGGCTTGGCGGCGGGGACGCTGCCGCCCTCGATGGGGCGGATGTTCATCTCGGCGAGGTGGCGGTGCCAGGCGTCGAGGTGGACCTTCCAGAAGTGCTCGAAGCTGGCGTCGAGCGAGAAGGTCTGCATCGCGTCGTAGGCCTTCTCGCCCATGCTTCGGCGGGTGGCGCTGGCGGTGACGAGCATCTCGAGCTTCTCGATCCAGGGCTCGATCTTCTCGCTGGGCAGGACGAAGCCGGTCTTGCCGTGGGTGACGACTTCCTGCGGGCCGCCCTTGTCGGTGACGAGCACGGGCAGGCCCGAGGCCTGGGCTTCCATGACGACCTGGCCCAGCGTGTCGGTGGTGCTGGGGAAGGCGAAGACATCGGCGGAGGCGTAGATCGTGGAGAGCTCTTCGCCGTGGCGGAAGCCCAGGAACCGGGCGGTGGTGCCCTTGAGCTCGCGCTCCATCTCCTTGCGGTAGGGGCCGTCGCCCACGATCACGAGCTCGGCGTCGACGCCGCGGGCCTTGCAGCGCGCGTCGACCTGCTTCCAGACCCGGACGAGCAGGGGCAGGTTCTTCTCGACGCTGACGCGTCCGACGAACAGCACGCGGACGGTGTCCTTGGTCTTGGCTTCCTTGGCGATCGAGCCCTCGAGGCCCAGCGCGGGGAAGTACGCCTCGTCCTTGTGGCGGACATTGAAGGTCGCGGTGTCGACGCCCGGCTGGAGGCTGAGGCAGCGTTCGCGGTCGAGGCCCAGGCCCTCGAGCGCGTCGACATAGTCCTCGCTGCGGGTGAAGATCGCCCAGAAGGGCTTGTAGAACCAGTGCATGAACTTCTGCGTGGCCCAGGTGAAGCCCTGGTCCTCGAAGAGGTGGTCGACGTAGGCCGGGAAGTCGGTGTGGTAGACGCCCAGCACCGGCACGCGGAGCATCTTGGCGGCGATGTAGCCGACGAGGCCCACGGGCCCGGGCGTTGAGATGTGGATGACATCGGGCTGGTGGCGGTCGAGGTGGCGGAGCATCTTGACCACCGGGGGCAGCACGACCTGCAGGTTCTCGTACTTGGGCATGCTGGTGGCGAAGTTGGGCTCGAAGTTGAAGATGTTGGGCGCCTCGGGCACCTTGAAGGTCGTGCTGGTGATGACCTCGATATCGCGGCCCGTGCTCTCGGCGAACTCGGCGACATTGGTGATGAAGCGGCTGACGCCGTTGACATCGCCCAGCGTGTCGGTGAAGAGGCTGACCTTCATGGGGCGTTCGAGGGCCGAGGCGCCCGAGCCGGGCTCGCCCAGGTTGTGGTTGATCTGCTCGATGAGGTTCCGCTCCTTGTTCTGGTAGAACAGGCTGAAGATATACGGAAGCTGGGCGGCGAGCAGGACGGCGTAGCTCATGACATGGTCGACGACCCTGTTCTTGTCGCGCTTGCGGAGCGCGTCGATCGCGCCCGAGGCCATGGCCCTGCTGAGGGCGGCGGAGAGGTCGTCGGCGAAGGCGGCCATGCGCTCGTGCTCGGACAGGGCCGAGCCGGCGGTCCAGGCGCTCGGGTCGAGGCGTTCCTTCAGGTCGGGGTACCGCTCGAGCACGGGCCCGATGGTCTCGCGGAGGGCGGTGGTGATGGGCAGGCTCTTGCTCTTGCGCTTGCCCAGCAGCAGCTTGCGGCGGGTCATGTGCCAGAGCATCTCGTGCTTGCCGGGCTTGGCGATGGGCACGCCCGCGAAGCGGAGCAGCTTGCTGGCGAGGTAGCGCTGGCCCGCGTCCATGTCCGCGGCCATCCGCCGGCCCGTGTAGTGGCTGGCGACGGTGGTGAGCTGGTGGGCGAGCAGCGAGGGGTGCCCGGCGATGCCGCCGGCGGTGGAGGCGCCCGCCATGACGAGCTCGAAGAACGCGCGGGGGTCGGTGATCTTGTTCTCGGGCCGGTCGCCGTCGGTCTTGATGGCGGTGAAGGACCGCCCGACATTGAGCAGCCCGTGGTCGTCCGAGCCGCCGGTGATGCCCTTGATCCAGGCCTGGTCGACGATGGGCTCGAGCTCGTGCTTGATCGACAGGGCGCGGATGCGGTCGGGGTCGAGCCACTGGAGCAGCTGCTGGGCGGCCTGGGTGTGCGTGCCCGAGTGCGCGCCGTTGACGATCTCGAAGGCGCGGAAGAGCAGGCAGCAGCGCTCGAGGTGCCAGACGCTCAGCTTGCCGTTCTGGTTGTAGACCGGGTGGGCCAGCGCGTGGGGCAGGCTCTCGTCGTTGAGCCACCGGCAGAAGCTGTAGACATCGTCGCGGAGGCGGAGGGTCTCGATCGCCTCGTGCTGCTCGGGGGAGAGGCCCCAGACGAGCACATGCAGCTTGCAGCGGTCCTCAGGGAAGTAGGTGGTGACCTCTTCGCCGACGATGAAGTCCTGGAAGCCGCGCTCGGCGAGCTTGAGGGCGCCCTTGATGGTGTCGTGGTCGGTGAGGGTGACCAGGTCCATGCCGCGGGCCTTGGCCTGGTCGTAGACGGCCTCGGGCTCGGAGTAGCACTCGGGCATCTCGATGAGTCCGAGGCTTTTGAGCGCGGGCCCGTCGGAGGCGTTGGAGTGGCAGTGGGCGTCGACGCGGGTGTAGGCCGACCAGTCGAGATCGCGCACCGAGACCCGGCCCGGCTCGACGGCCGGAGCGATCTGGCGCGGCGCGGATTTCGGATCGCCGGCGCGGGGCTGTCGGTTGTGGCTCATCGCGGTCCTCGCTCCTGAGCGTGCGGCTCGCCGGGGCGCGCCCGGGAGGCGTGTGCTGGTCCGTGTCGCCCGCCCCCGCGTTCGAGAACAGGGCCCTGACGGCAAACTTTACTCCGTGCCCACCTTGCGCATCGGCTCGGCAACCGACAAGACATCCCAAAGAGGCTGTTAATGATGCGCAATCGCGGGCGCAGCAGCGGCAATCATCCAGAATGATTCGGCGTTCCGGAACAACTGTTCCGCCGGCGCGGTTCACCTCCCTGTCTGGAGAATAGTAACCACAAACAAAGGCGTCAACCAGAATCCCTGACTCGGCGCCCAAGGAGACTCACGATGCCCCGACTGACCACCATCGAGCCCGCGCAGGCCACCGGCAAGGCGAAGGAGATCTTCGACGGCCCGCTCAAGGGCAAGCACCTGAACATCTTCAAGGGCATGGCCAACAGCCCCGCGGGGCTTCAGTTCTACCTCGGCGCCGCCGGCGCCCTCGCCGACGCCGGCCTCTCGCCCGCCGAGCAGGAGGTCGTGCAGCTGGTCTTCGCCCAGGCGAACGACTGCGACTACTGCCAGGCCGCCCACACCGCGATGGGCAAGGGCGCGGGCCTCTCTGAGGACCAGACCGTCGCCGCCCGCAAGCAGGCGGACCTGGGCGACGCCAAGCTCACGGCCCTGGCCCGGTTCGCCTCGGCCTTCCACGAGAAGCGGGGCTTCGTCAGCGACGACGACCTGGCGCAGTTCAAGAAGGCGGGCTACAACGACGGCGCGATCGTCGAGGTCGTCGCGGTCGCGGCGCTGGCGAGTTACACCAACTGGTTCAACCATGTGCACCAGACGCCGGTGGATCTGCCCAAGCCCCCGGCGATCTGAGAACGAAGCTTCATCCTCTCCAACGAGGCCGAAGCGCCAGCGAGGCACTTCTGTTCGGTGCCCATGCCTCTCTCGCGCTTCGGCCTCGTTGCGCGTTCGCGCCGGTATGCTGGGGGCATGGCCCAACCCACTGTGCATCACTCGGCTCATCATCTGGTGGTCTTTCCCGGCTCGTTCGACCCGATCACCTTCGGGCATCTGGATGTGATCGCGCGGGGTCGTCGGCTGTTCGACGAGCTGGTGGTGGCTGTGGGCCGAAACCCGGGCAAGCGCGAGCTGTTCACGCCCGACGAGCGGGTGGCGATGATCCGCGGGCTGTGCGACGAGATGGTGGCGGCCCAGCCCGAGGGGGCGTCGGTGCGGGTCGAGAGCTTCGCGGGGCTGACGGTCGATTTCGCCACGCAGCTGGGCGCGACGGCGCTCCTGCGGGGCATCCGCAACCTGAGCGATCTGCAGTACGAGGTGCAGCAGGCGGTGACGAACCGCGAGGTGGCGCGGCTCGAGACGGCGTTCGTCGTCGCGGGCCAGAGCTTCGCGTACACGAGCAGCAGCCTGATCAAGCAGCTGACCGCGCTCGGGCGCGACCTCGACGAGGCGCTCAGACCCATGGTGCCGGCGGCGGTGATCGAGGCGCTCAAGAAGAAGAAGGCCGAGGGGCACCCGGCGCTGGCGAGCCTGGTCGCCGGCGACCTGCTGCGGGATGACGGCTAGCGCCCGCGGTGCGTGTCTTTGACGAGGCCGAAGCGCAAGCGAGGCATGGGCAACGAAGAAGTGCCTCGCTTGCGCCTCGGCCTCGTCAGAACGGGTCATCACGTTCTGGGGTCGCCCCGCATTCGGGGCAAGTGTTCAGTCCGCTCACGTCGTAGCCACAAGCTTGGCAGCACCCCGGCTTTGGGAGGCAACTGATCGTGCGTGCCCAGATGAGTGCGCACCCGCCGAAGTGAGACGCGAGCAGAAGCCCCGGCATGCCGACCAGCCACCACCTGTTCTCGGTGTACAGCATTGCAATCGAGGCAATGCCCCACGTTGCGTGTCCGATCGCAACGGCCGTGTTCAGAATCGCAGCCGAGATCAGCATCGGGCGTCGCGGATCCTCATCCCTTACAACCATGATGCAATTGAGCAGCGCGATGACTATGCCGCTGACGGATGCGATGGGCAAGACAAACACTGGCCAGTCGTCCCACAGTTCAAAGAGGACACATAGCACAGATAGAAAGCTGCAAAAGACGCACGCGACCGCGTTGATCGCGAGCAGGGCCGGCGCATATTTGATCGTGGTACCCACTTGCAACGCTAGCATCCCCCATGCCCTACCGCGTGATCACCATCGGCGCGTTCGCCCGTCACCCCCACCGGCCCATGGACGCGACCAGGCCCGAGCGCCTGGGATACGCCACCACCACGCTGGTGGTCAGCGGCGAGCTGCTGCGCGGCGACAGCTGAGGCCCCGACCACAGCAGACATAATAATCGCGTATTCGTAAATAAGTCTTTCCGCGTCACCCCGGCGGATTCTTGCGTCGAGCGCTCAACCCGTGCGGCCGGGCTCTCGATAAGAGATCCGAACTTCATCCGCATAGGCTCCGCACTCAACCCAAAAATGAGTCATGCGGGCACAGGGGGACACAGATGCGCATTCGCACGAAGCTTGTCATCGGGGCGACCACGCTGGTCGCGGTGTCGGCGGCCATCGGTTCGGCATCGCTCGTCGCCGAGCGGCGGTCCACGGCGGCGACCGAGCGGCTTGGCGAGATGGCGATCGACCTGGCGGTGAGCGCCGACCTGTCGGCGGCGCTGGCGATGACGCGGATGAGCGTGAAGGACTACCTGATCACGGGCAGCGTGTCCTCCCGGTCGGCGTACACGACCTGGGCCGACGCGTTCCGCCGATCGGCCCAGCGCTCGGTCGAGCGCTTCGGCGACCCGCGGCGGGCCGAGCTGTCGGCGGTCGTGAGCGAGCAGTTCGCGGCGTACGACGCCGCCTTCGCCCAGGTGCGGGGCATCATCGAGGAACGCGACGAGCTCGCCACGCGGTTCACAACCACGACGACCGACGCGGCGGGGCGGCTCGAGCGGACCGACCCGTCGGCGGCGGCGGGGATGCTCAGGGCCGAGTTCGCGGCGGTGCAGTTCCTGCGGACGGGCGACGACGAGCACGCCGAGGCGGTCGAGGCCTGGATCGCCGGCGCGGGCGGCTCGCCCGCGGTCGCCGCGGCCCTGGCCGGCGCGGGCACGGACCCGGCGCGCTACGCCGAGCAGTTCCGGCGCCTGCGGTTTCTGGTGGCGGAGCGCGACCGGCTGGTTCGCGGCACGCTCGACCGCGTCGGGACCGAGATCGCTGGCGCGGGCGAAGCGATCCGCGCGTCGCTGGTCGAAGGCGTGAACGCCGAGCGGGCGGCGGTGCGCGATACCGCGGCGACGCAGCGGGCCGTGACCATCGGCGGGTTGGTCGGGGGCGTGCTGCTGGGGGCGGCGATCGCGTTCGTGCTGGTGCGGTCGATGACGCGGCCTCTGCTGGCGGTGGTGCGCCGGCTCGAGGAGATCGCCAGCGGCGACGGCGACCTGACGATCCGGCTGCGCGAGCGGGACAACGACGAGTTCTCGGCGCTGGGCGCGGCGTTCAACCGCTTCGTGTCGCGCATCGCCGAGGTGATCCGCGACACACAGGCCGTGTGCGCGACGGTGACCGAGGGATCGTCGTCGGCGTCGTCGTCGGCGCAGGGGATGGCGCAGCGGCTCGACACGCTGAAGGACCGCGCGTCGTCGGTGGCGGCGGCGGTGACGCAGATGAGCCAGTCGGTCAACGAGATCGCGCGGAGCAGCTCTCGCGCCGCCGAGGCCAGCCGCGAGGGCCGGGAGGCGAGCACGCACGGCGAGGATGTGGTCGACCAGACCGTGCTGAACGTGCAGCAGATCGCCGAGCAGGTGCGGGCCTCGGCCGCCAAGGTGCAGCACCTGGGCGAGCAGAGCCAGCAGATCGGCGAGATCATCGGGGTGATCAACGACATCGCGGAGCAGACGAACCTGCTCGCATTGAACGCGGCGATCGAGGCGGCGCGGGCGGGCGAGCACGGGCGCGGGTTCGCGGTCGTCGCCGACGAGGTCAGAAAGCTCGCCGAGCGCACGACGCAGGCGACCGAGCAGGTGACGAGCAGCATCCGCGAGATCCAGGCCGAGACCGAGCAGGCGGTGGGGCAGATCCACGAGAGCGTGGGGCGCGCCGAGCGCGGCATGCAGATGGCGGGCGAGGCGGGCGAGGCGATCCGCCGGGTGCGCGAGGCCAACGAGCAGCTCTCGAAGATGCTCAGCGAGATCGCCGCGACCACCGAGCAGCAGGCCGCGACCAGCAGCGAGATGGCCAACTCGATCGAGGGCGTCTTCAGCGACGCGACGGCGGCGTCGGACGAGGCGGCGCAGTCGCACCGGGCGGTCAGCGAGCTGCGCCGGCACGCGGCGGAGCTGTCGGCGAATGTCGAGCGGTTCAGGCTCGACCCGCCGGCGGGCGCCGAGCCGCGCGAGTGGCGGGCGGCCTAGGCGGCCCTCGCTCGTCCGAACGACGGGTCTCGTATCCTCACGCCATGCCCTACCGCGTGATCACCATCGGCGCCTTCGCTCGTCACCCCCTCCGGCCCATGGACGCGGCCCGCCCCGAGCGCCTGGGGTACGCCACCACCACGCTGGTGGTCAGCGGCGAGGCGGCGATCCTGGTCGACCCCGGGCTGCCCGCGCAGGCGCTGAAACGCAGGCTGCTCGAGCGGGCCGGGCTCGAGCCGGCGGACATCACGCATGTGTTCCTGACGCGCTTCGCGTCCGAGACGGCGCGGGGGATGACGGCGTTCGAGTCGGCGACGTGGCTGATCGGCGAAACGGAGCGCGAGTCGGCCGGTACACCCTTGGCGCTCATGCTCCGCCGGGCGGCGGAGGCGGGGGACGCGGATGTGGTGGCCGAGCTCGAGGTGCAGGTGGGCCTGCTCGCGCGGTGCGAGCCGGCGCCCGATTCGCTGGCGCCGCGGGTGGATTTGTTCCCGCTGCCGGGCGTCTCGCCGGGCTTGACGGGGCTGCTGCTGCCCGAGCCGACCAGCACGGTGCTGATCGCGGGCGACGCGGTGGCGAGCGCCGAGCATCTGGAGCAGGGTCGTGCGCTGGACAGTGCGCACGATCCCGAGGCGGCGCGGGAGAGCCTGCGCGAGGCGATCGAGGTGGCGGACTTGATCGTGTGCGGGCGCGACAACCTGGTGCTGAACCCGACGAAGCGGCCGTTCTGACTGAGCTCCCCTCTCCCAGATGGGAAGAGGGTGGCCGAGCGAAGCGAGGTCGGGTGAGGGGATGGGTCAATCGCCCCCCTCGCCCCAGCCCTCCCCCCCGGAGGGGCGAGGGAGCAAGAGTGACCGCGTGCTGACGCCCGCGGCTCCGAGGGAGACGAACGCATGAACGCGGCGCATCGGTTGGTCGGGTTTCTCGCGGCGGTGCTCGGCATCGAGGCGCCGGCGCAGGAGCCTGTCGAGCCCCTTCGGCTGGCGATCATCGGCCTCGAGCACGGGCATGTCGAGGGCGCGCTCTGGAACGCCGCCAACCGCGACGACCTCGCGCTCGTCGGCGTGTGGAGCGAGCACCCGGAGCTGTGGGAGCGGCTCGCGGAGAAGTACGGGCTCGACCCGATGCTGCACTACGACGACCTCGGGCGGATGCTCGACGAGCAGGCGCCCGAGGCGGCGAGCGTGATGACGAGCACGGCGGGGCACCTCGAGGCCGTCGCCGCGTGCGCGCAGCGGGGCGTGCATGTGCTTGTGGAGAAGCCTCTGGACTTCGACTTCGAGCGCGCCAGGGCGATGGCCGAGATCGCCGAGAGCGAGCACATTCTGCTGCTGACGAACTTCGAGACGAGCTGGTACCGCTCGGTGCGCACGGCGAAGGCGATCGTCGACGAGCGGGGCTCGCCCGTCCGCCGGGCCGAGTTCCGCCACGGGCACCGGGGGCCGGCCGAGATCGGCTGCGGGCCCGAGTTCCTCGCGTGGCTGACCGACCCCGCGCAGAACGGCGGCGGGGCGATCACCGACTTCGGCTGCTACGGGGCGGCGATCATGACCTGGCTCCTGGACGGCGCGCGGCCCACGCGCGTGCACGCGGTGACGCAGACGCTCAAGCCGGGGCTGTATCCGGATGTCGACGACGACGCGACGATCGTGCTGACCTATCCGGGCGCGACGGCGGTGATCCAGGCGAGCTGGGCGTGGACGCACGACAACAAGGCCATGGACCTGCACGCCGAGGGCTACTCGCTGCACGCGGGCAAGTGGGACGAGCTGTCGCGACGCGAGGCGGACGCCGAGCCGGTCGAGGTTGACGCGATGATCGACAACGCCGGTATGGAGAACGAGTGGACCTATCTGCGGCGCGTCGTCCGCGGCGAGTGCGCGGTGGACCCGCTGAGCTCGCTCGAGACGAACCTGATCGTGGCGGAGATTCTCGACGCGGCGCGGGAGTCAACGCGGACGGGGCGCGCGGTCGAGCTCGGCGCGCCCGCCGAGCCGGACGCGCAGGATGCAGAGAAAGAGGGACCGCGCGGCTGACCGCGCGGCCCCCGCGGCGGGGGTCATCGCCGCCTGCGGCCCACTACCGCCAGCCCGCCGAGCCCGAGCAGCCCCGCCGAGGCGGGCGCGGGCACCACGAGGTTGCCCCGGATCTCTCCGGCGCCGAACTGCGCGCTGTGGAGGTTCAGGTAGAACGCGCCGGCGAAGAGCAGCGCTTCCTGGTCTTCGGTCAGTGTCGCGACGCCCGCGACGGTGCCCGCGTCGACGGTGCCGTCGACGGGGATGAGCGGCGTGTCGAGGGTGACATTGGGGTCGGCGCCGCTGTTGAGGTTGAAGCCGATCGGCCCGGTCTGGTTGAAGGGGTCGGTGGGGTTGTCGATGATGTGGAAGTGGATGCCGCTGGCGACATCGGCGAGCCCGTCGGTGAGGCTTGAGAACTGGAAGTCGAAGCGCAGCTCGTTGGTGTCGGTGTCGTAGAGCAGGCCCAGATCCTGCTCGTTGCCGAAGGCGGGCGTGCCGACGCCGTCGCCGGTGGGCGTGCCGGGGCCGACGCTGTTGCCCGGCAGCAGGCCGAAGCCCGCGTTGCCCTGGAAATCGAACTCGACGACATCCGCGGCGGCGGTGGCGGCGGTGGCGGGAAAGGAAAGCGAAGCGAACAGAACGATCGTGCGATGCATGAGATCCTCCGTGGCGTGCATGATTCTCGAATGAACTGTGAGAACCTAAGCACGGTGAGGCTGTGCAACAACCGCATTTGCAGAATGAATTGTGTCTCATGTAGGCGAGGCGGCGCGGGCCGGCGCACGCTCGCCGCGTGGCCCGTTGCTGCGAGGGAACTTGCGCGCGGGGCGGCGCCGGATCATCGGTCGCCGCGCCTGGGCGCACTCTCAAGTGCAATTTAGAATTGGTTCGCTGGATGTTCATTGTTTCGCGGAATGTTCAGTGCGCGGCGTGCGGGGCTGCGCACGGCACCACCCCGCCCGGGCTCGGCGGGCGGGGCGGGGCTGGGGGCCGGGCGCGGCGGGTGTGGGGTGATTAGCGGCGGCGTCGCGTGGCGGCGAGTGCGCCGAGCGCGAGCGCGGCGGCGGTGGCGGGCGCGGGCACGAGGTTGCCCCGCAGCTCGCCGCCGGCGAATCCGTTGGAGTGGATGTTGAGGTAGTAGTTGCCGGCGAAGAGCGCGGCTTCCTGGGCGTCGGTGAAGATCGCGGTGCCGGCGACGCGTGCGCCGGTCGCGCTGCCGTCGGTGGGGACGAGCGGGGTGAAGAGCGTGACATTGGGGTCGGTGCCGCTGTTGAGGTTGAAGGCGATGCCGCCGGTGTCGTTGAAGGGATCGGTGCTGCCCGGGACGACGTGCAGGTGGATGCCGCTGGCGACATCGTCGAGCCCGCCGGTGAGGTTCTGGAACTCGAAGTCGAAGCTGAGGATGTTGGTGTCGGTGTCGTACACCAGCCCGAGTCCGGCCTCGCCGCCGAACGCGGACGAGGGGCCGCCCGGGTTGACGGGTGTGCCGGGCCCGACGGAGTTGCCGGGCAGCAGGCCCTCGCCGGCGTTGCCGAGGAATCGGAAGTCGATGATGTCGCCGGCGGCGGCGCCGGCGGCGGACAGGGCGATGATCGTGCCGAGAGCGGCTGTGCGAACCATGGTGGTGCCTCTTTCTGAATCGGTGCGTGCGGTGCCGTGGGCGCAACGGCGCGTCCCACCGCAGGTGTTTCGTTGGCGGTGTGCGTGGCGTCCCGGGATGGGCGGAAAAAGCGGGAAGAAAGCCGAGCGCGCGCAGCGGACCGTCGGGGGCGCTATGGCTGGGTGAGCATGGGTTCGTAGGGCGAGCCGGCGACATGGGCGCGGAGCTCGTCGAGGTTGGCGACGGCCCGGCTCAGGTCTTCGGGGGTGTTCTTGGCGTAGCGCGTGCGGTCGGCGACGAGGCCGACGAGCGGCGTGCGCAGGAACCGGGCGAGCCGTTTGAGCTGGGCGTCGCGGTCGTGCAGCAGGTCCTCGTAGGCGATCTCGAGGGCGGGGGTGTCGAGGGCGCGGACGAAGGCCTCGAGGGCGGCGTGCTCGCGTTCGCGGCCGGCGATGAGCGCGTCGAGCTGCGCGAGGTCGATCGCCGAGGGCGGGGGCCGCTCGCGGGCGCTGCGCGCGTTCCAGTCGCCGGTGACGGCGTGCAGCTCGTGCGATCGGATGGTGCTGATCGCGGCGCGGAGGGTGTTGCGGCGCGTGAGGCGCACGACGCGGATGCGGCGTGTGCGGATGAGCGATCGCAGGTGGTCGCGGTCGCGCACGTTCCAGAGCTTGGTCTTGAACCCGTGCGCGAGCGCGAGGGGCGAGGGGGAGCCGTAGAAGCGGTTGAGCCAGTCGTTCTGCTCGCGCGCGGGCAGGTGCTTGCGCCGGCCGATCTCTTCGCCGAGCGCCGTCACCCAGGGGTGGCGATGGAGCATGTCCATGAGCCAGGTGGAGCCGGTTCGGCCGATGAAGAGTGTGATGAATCGCGTGCGCACGGCCCGAGTGTAGATCGGCGAAGGCGGCATTCAGCCGAAGGCGCGTTCGGCGAGCTCGATCGCCCGCGCGAGGGCGCGGGCCTTGTTGACGGTCTCTTCGAACTCCCTGCCGGGATCGGAGTCGAGCACGATGCCGGCGCCGGCCTGGACGTGGTACTGCCAGCGGAAGGGCTTGTCTTTCGACTGGGCGTCGGGCGACCATCCGGCTGTGGGGACGACGATGGTGCGCAGGGCGAGGGCGATGTCCATGTCGCCGTCGAGGCCGATGGCGCCGAAGCCGCCGCCGTAGGGGCCTCGTTTGACGGGCTCGAGCTCGTCGATGATCTGCATGGCGCGGATCTTGGGCGCGCCGCTGACGGTGCCGACGGGCAGGGCGGCGTGCAGGGCGTCCCAGGCGTCGAGGGTGCTGCGGAGCTTGCCCGTCACGGTGCTGCTGATGTGCATGACATGGCTGTAGCGTTCGACGACCATGACCGGGCCGACGCGGATGGTGCCGGGCTCGGCGACGCGGCCCACATCGTTGCGCGCCAGGTCGACGAGCATGGCGTGCTCGGCGCGTTCCTTGGGGTCGGCGAGCAGGTCGGCCTCGAGGGCGGCGTCTTCGTCGGGCGTTCGGCCACGCGGGCGCGTGCCGGCGAGCGGGCGGTTGGTGACGATGCGGTTGCCGGATTCGTCCGTGCGCACGCGGCAGAGGA
>DAIOTV010000019.1:0-38951 GCA_036751825.1 Phycisphaerales bacterium | reverse complement strand
CGCCGACCTGCCCACGATCACCCTCGCCGGCCAGCGCATCCACGCGGTCACGATGCAGCAGACCCTCGACGCCGTCGCCGCCGACGCCAGGGCCAACCTCGGCGGGTGGGTCGTCACGCCCAACCTCGACATCCTCCACAAGCTCGTGCACGACGAGACCTTTCACGCGCTGGTTGCCCCGGCCACGCTCTTCCTGCCCGACGGCAGGCCGCTGATCTGGGCCAGCAGGCTCCAGCGCACGCCGCTGCCCGAACGCGTTGCCGGCTCCGACCTCATCGGCACGCTGAGCGCGCGCGCGGCCGACGAGGGCCTCTCCGTCTTCCTGCTCGGCGGCGACCCCGGCGTCGCCGACGAAGCCGCCGCGGTCCTGAGGCAGCGACACCCCACCCTCACCATCGCTGGCACCGAGTGCCCCCCCTTCGGCTTTGAGAGCAACGCCGGGTACATGGCCAACCTCGAAGCCACGCTGACACGGGCCCGTCCCAACATCGTCTTCGTCGCCCTGGGCTGCCCAAAGCAGGAGAAGCTCATCGCCCGCCTCCGCCCGCTGCTGCCCTCGGCCTGGTTTCTGGGCGTGGGCATCTCGTTCTCGTTCCTCGCCGGCCGCGTCGAACGCGCGCCCGCTTGGATGCAGCAGACCGGACTCGAATGGCTCCACCGACTCGTCCAGGAACCGGGCCGACTCGCCCGCAGGTATCTCGTCGTCGGCATCCCCTTTGCGATTCGCCTTCTGATCGGATCCGCCGCGGCCCGCTTCCGGGGGTAGCACGCCCCAACATCACGCGGGAACCGGTCCAAGCTCTGTCTAAACTAAGCCACGCAAACATCGTGGCGATAGATCAGACCGACGGCGAAACGCCGGCAGCAACCGACGGGCGGGGGCAGGAACAACACCGTGGCGGAGGCGAACGCACAACCACCCAAGATCGCGGGCTGCATCCTGCTCGCCGGCGGTCTCGTGCCCAGCCCGCTGGTCGAAGAGGCCCGCCGACCAAGCCTCGAACTCTCGCTCACCGCCCGCCAGACCGTCTTCGACCGCTGGTGCGATGTGCTGTTCGATGTCGCCATCGCCGACCGAGACCCCCTCGAACGGCCCGTGCTCCAGATCGTCCACTCCGGCCCGCCCTACCGGCCCAGCCGCGACTTCAGCGACCCGAGGTACGAGGTCATCACGCAGGAAGAGCCCGGCAGCTTCCGCGGGCCCGCAGGCGTGCTCCGAGACATCACGGGCCGCTACGGCGACGACGATGTCCTGCTCGTCGCCGAGGCCGCCCGGTACATCGCCGGCAGCCTCCAGCAGTTCATCAACGACTGGGCCCGGATCCGGCCCGATGTGCTCATCGCCTGCCAGCCCGGCGGCGAGCCCGCCGGCCTCATGCTCGTCCGCCGGGGGTCTCTCGAACTCGTCCCGAACGAGGGCTACATGGATGTGAAAGAGCAGTGGCTGCCTAAGGTCGTCCGCGCGGGTCTGGAGGTCTGGACGAGCGAGACGCGCGACTACCGGCCCTACTCGCTCCGCACCCGCGAGCAGTTTCTCGGCGCCTCCGCTGTCGCCGCCGGCGCCACCGCCTCCGCCGTGGAGCCCGCATCGGTTCTCGGACCTCCCCGCGTGCTCGGAACCGGAATCGACAAATCGCGGGTCTGCGAGACCGCACAGGTGGCTCCGGGGGCCGTAATCGCCGATGCCATTGTCATGCCCGGCGCGGTCATCGGGGCCGGCGCGATCGTTGTCCGATCGCTCGTCTGCCCGGACGCCGTCGTCGAGCCGAACGCCGAAGTCGTCGACCGGATCGTCCCGTCGGCGGCGTAAACCGATCCCACAGCCCGGCCCCAGGCCTGGCGCAGACCCCGACTCAAGAGAGGACAGCGCAGCGTCAATGAACCCGTTCCGCGCCTGGCGCCCGATCGACGCGATTCTGCTCGCGGGGCTCGCCCTGATCGCGATCGTTGCAGCCTGGCCCGCCTGGGTGGACATCTTCTCCGTCGGCTGGACCGACGAGGAGCAGTCGCACGTGCTGCTCGCCATCCCCGTGGCCATCTGGCTCGCCTGGATGCGCCGGGCACGCCTCGTCAAGACCAGGCCCGCCTGGTCGCTCGCCGGACCGCTGGTGATCCTCGCCGCCTGGTTCCTGGGCGACTACGGCCTGCAGACCTCCCGCGACCTCTTCTGGCACCTCAGCGCCCTGCTGCTCGTCATCGGCGCCGCGATCACCGTCGTCGGCACCCGGACCCTCCGCCAGTTCGCCGTGCCCGCCATCGCGCTGCTCGCGCTCCTGCCCATCCCGGGATCGATCCGCATGGAGATCGCCCAGCCGCTGCAGGAAATCAGCGCCGTCTGCGCCAAGTACCTGCTCGAGATCGCGGGCGTGCCCGTCACGCGCTCGGGCAACATGCTGGTGCTCAACGGGCACCCGGTCGTCATCGCCGAGGCCTGCAACGGCATGCGTATGGTCGCCGCCCTGGGCGTCGTCGCCTACACCTTCGCCTTCTCCATCCCCGCCAAGCCCGCCGTGCGGGTCCTCCTGCTCGCGCTCTCCCCGCTGCTGGCCGTCATCGTCAACATCGTCCGGCTGATGCCGACCGTGCTGTTCTACGGGTACACCAGCGACGGCTTCGCGCAGCTCTTCCACGATGTCTCCGGGTGGCTCATGATGCTGGTGGCCCTCGGCGTTTTGTGGGCGTTCATGCGGCTGCTGAAGTGGATGGAGCTGCCCGTTCTCAACTACGGAGCCCTGCGAGACTAGCCCATGGCCCCACGAACCGACAACCGCAGGCCGCACCGTCTCGTCGCGCCCATCGTCAGCGCGGCCCTGCTCGCCACCCTCGCCGGGGTGGGCACCCTCCGACCCGCCGCCCCAGAGGGCGTTGACGCCTACATCGCCGCGGTCGTCAGCCAGATCGACGACACCCCGTACCGCATCAGCGGCTGGACCGGCCGCGACCTCAGCCAGCCGCCCACCGAAGCCGTGGACATGCTGCGCCCCAGCCGCGTGCTGCACCGGGGCTATGTCTCCGACGGCGGGCGGGACGAGGTCCGCATGGTCATCGTCCACTGCCCGGATGTCCGCGACATGGCGGGCCACCACCCCCCGAACTGCTACCCCGCAACCGGGTGGACCGCCAACGGCGGGGGCACGCTCGAGATCGACGCGTTCGGCGCCCCGCAGACCTTCGCCATCCACCGGTTCGACCGCCGCGAGGCCGGCACGAATCACCGCCTTACCATTGCCAGCGGGTTCGTCGTCCCCGGGCACAGCCGCGTGATCCCGGATATGGCGGAGCTGCGATCGGTCTCGGAAAACCGCCGACGCACCAAGCTCGGCGCCGCACAGCTGCAGATCATCATGGACCGATCCGTGGGCGAGGACGAGATCCGGAGCGTCGTCGAGACGTTCCTGCCCGCGCTCGAACCGGTCGTCGACCGGGTCACGGAGGGAGCCGAATGAACAACCCGTTCGCAGACACCGGCGAAGTCCCCGCCCGCGACGGCGGCGAGGGATCCGGCAAGGGCCAGGGCGTCGACCTGTTCAGCCTCGGCCGACGCGCCCTCCGCGGAAGGTGGCTCCTCGCCTTCGCCGCCGCGGCGGCACTCGCCATCCCCGCCGCGCTCATCGGCTACAACTCCTCGCAGATCACCTACGCCGCCTCCGTCAGCGTCGCCGTGCTCGCCACCCCCGAGGTCACCCTCTACGACGAGTTCCGCACCAACAACGAACGCATCCGGGACTATGTCGCCCGGCAGGAAGGCGAGATCCGCAACCAGCGCGTGCTCGAGCTCGCCGTCACCCACCCAGCCCTCACCGCGGTCAACTGGCCGACCGGCGTCGAGGGCCAGCGCGCCCTGCGGGACGCCATCGTCATCGACTACCGCAACAACAGCAGCAACTTCCGCATCCTCACCATCGCCGACCAGCCCGACGCCGCCACCGCCGCCCTCGAGGCCGTCGTCGAAACCTACAAGAACATCCAACGCGAGCGCAACAGCCCCGAGGAACGCGAACGGCAGCTCGAGAGCGAGCTGCGGCGCCTCAACGCGCAGATCGCCCAGTTCAACGACTCCATCGAGGCGGCCACCGCCGAGTTCGGCACCTCCGACCTCCAGCCCATCATCGCCGACAGCCAGCTCCGACGCCGAAGCCTCGAACAACAGATCGACAACTTCGACGAGCAGATCGCCCTCCGCAAACGCGGCGGCGAGAACGAGAACGACGCGATCAACCCCGACGAGCTCGCCGTCGAAGACCTCGCCATGCAGGACGCCGAGCTCGCCAGGCTCCTCGCCGCACGCGGCGCTGCCGAGGCCGAACGAGAGATCCTCAGAGAAGACTTCGGATCCCGCCACCCGGCCATCGCCACCCTCGACCGAGAGATCGCTTCCATCACCCGCCGCGTCAACGATCGCGTCAACATCGTCCGCGAACGCATGATCGAGGCCGGCGTCCCCGCCGTGCCCGGCGGCATGACCATCAAGGAGCTCGAGACCCGGCTCGAACTCGCCAACCGACGACTCACCGAGACCGAGGCCGAGCTGCGGCGCCTGCAGGACACCTCCAAGGACATCCAGCGCGACCGCGACGAGCTCGCCCTCGCGCAGGAGCGACGCGAGGACATCGCCGAACGCCTCAGCAAGCTCAGCATCGAACGCGACAACATCCAACGCGGCCGCATCGACATCGCCCCCGTCACGCCGGCCTCGGTCTACGACGACAAGCGAAAGCCCTTCGCGATGGCCGGCTTCGTGCTGGGCGGCGGCGCCGGTTTCGGGCTCGTGATCGCCTACGGCGTTTTCCGCCGCACCTTCCGCTATGTCGAGGACATCGACGACCCCGCCCGGCTCCCGCCGCTACTGGGCACGCTCCCCGAGCTCGACCGGAAGGACCCCGACGCGGAACGCATCGCCGCCGTCAGCGTGCACAACCTGCGCAACACCCTCCACTCGGTCAGCCGCTTCGGCGACGCCGACTGCCAGGTGATCGTCTGCACCTCCGCGGAACCGGCGGACGGCAAGACCACCCTCGTGCAGTCGCTCGGCGCGTCCTACGCCCTCACCGGGCTGCGCACCATCATCGTCGACCTCGACCTCGTCGGAGGCGGGCTCTCGGCGCGCCTCGGCATGTCGGGCAGACGCGGCGTGGCCGACCTGCTCGGCGGGCTCGAGCCCACCAAGTGCATCAAGCGCACCGCCACCGAGAAGCTCTATGCCCTGCCCGCCGGCGACGCCGCAGCCTGCAAGCCCGAGCAGCTCGCGCACCGGCCCATCCAGCAGGTGACCGACTGGCTCCGAGAGCGGTTCGATGTCGTCATCATGGACACCGGGCCCGTGCTCGGATCCCTCGAGGCCGGGCTCGCCGTCGGGCTCGCCGACCAGGTCCTTCTCGTCGTGCCACGCGGCCAGGCCGAGCGGCTCGCCCACGCCTCCATCACCCGGCTCCGCCGGCTCGGCGCAGCAAACATCGGCCTGGTGTTCAACCGCGCTGACACCACCGACCTGAAGCAGTCGCTCTCGGCCGCCTCCATCGGCGCGCCCAGCCTGCGGCAGACCCAGCGCAAGATCCACGAGCGAAGGCTCGACCAGGACGCCTCGATCGTCGGCAGCATCCCGCCGCCGCAGATCGACACAGAGACGACCCAAGCGCCGCAACGACGGGCCGCTGAGGACGGCACCGGGCCGTGACCCTCCTCCGCACGACCAACCAGAGCGAGCCCGCCCTGGGCCGCACGACGGGAGCCGCCACCTCGAACGCCGCGTCGTCCAGCGCAACCGCGCCGCACACCCGCGCCCCCGCCATGATCGTGCCCACCGTCTGGGGGCTCGGGCTCACCCAGCTCCACGACCGCGTCTGGGCCTCGCGCGGCTTCCAGGTCATCCGGCCCGGCGCCCGCAAGCCGCTGCACAAAGGACCCGAGCTCTTCCTGCTGCTCGGGCACGATGTTCTCGTTGACTTCCCGATCGGTGGGCTGCTCCGATCCCTCGCATGGCTCCGGCCCCAAGCCGCACGGATCCGGCTCATCGAGAAGGACACCGACCCCTACGCCGAGCGCGTCATCGCCGACGACCACGGACGGTTCCAGGCCTTCGAACGCGTCTACACCAGCCGGGGCATCAACGCCTGCCAGGTCTGGATCACGCCCTCTCGCGTCGTCGCCAAACAGTGGCACCGCGCACGCAGCGCCCGGCAGGCGTCGATCACCCTGGCCAAAGGCGTCCCGCCCGATCGAACCCACATCGTCAAAATCACCGGCAACATCTTCGACGCCAGCACGGAGAGCGGACTCGACCTCTACCGCCGACACATCCTCAGCGAATGGAAGGACCCCGCGACCGTCATCGAGGGCGTCTACCAGCCCGCCCGGGGCGTGTGGATCCATGAAACCTGCGACATCCATCCCGAAGCACGCATCGTCGGGCCCGTCTGGCTCGGCGCCGGGCACCGCCTGGGCCAGGGGCAGACCATCGTCGGCCCCGCCATCATCCCCGACGAGCCGCTCATCAGCCCCGAGCCCGGCCCGATCGACTGGCACGCCGTCACGCACTCCGGCTGGCGGCTGCTGCCCACCTTCCGCAAGCGACCGTTCCGCAACGTCACCAAACGCGGCTTCGACATCGTGGTCAGCCTCGCCGTGCTCGCCGTCACGCTTCCCTTCTATCCCCTCATCGCCCTGCTGATCTACCGCGAAGACGGCGGCTCGCCCTTCTTCATCCACAAACGCCAGCGGTTCGGCGGCACGACCTTCGGCTGCATCAAGTTCCGCACAATGAGACAGGACGCCGAAGAAATCAAGCAACGCCTCATGCAGGAGAACCAGGTCGACGGACCCCAGTTCTTCATGAAGAACGACCCGCGGCTGCTCAGGCACGGCGGCTGGATGCGCCGGTACAAAATCGACGAGTTCCCGCAGTTCATCAACGTCCTGCTCGGACAGATGTCCATCGTCGGGCCGAGGCCGAGCCCGGACAAGGAAAACCAGTACTGCCCCGCCTGGCGCGAGGCTCGCCTCAGCGTCCGCCCCGGCATCACCGGGCTGTGGCAGGTCTCGAGCGAACGAAAGCCCCAGACCGACTTCCAGGAGTGGATCCGCTACGACCTCGAGTATGTCCAACGCAACTCATGGCGGCTCGACATCGCCATCATCATGGCCACCATCAAGCGGATCCTGTTCTAGCCGGCCCACCGGCCCGCACAAGCCGACGCGTCACGGAGGACCCACACGATGCCACGATCACGCACAGCGCGACGCCGAACCATCCGCCGACTCATCATCGTCGCATCCATCGCGGGGCTCCTCGGCGTTGTGGCCGCCTCGCTGCACGTGGCCAACACGCTCCAGAACAGCCGCATCATCGCTGATGCGCGCGCCCAGGGCTTTGCCGCCTACGAACGCGAGGACTACGCCGAGGCCGTGCGCCACCTCGCGCTGTACAACGCACGCCAGCCCGACGACCCCGAGGTCACCCTCGCGCTCGCCAGGGCCACCAGCAGCCTGCCCGACCTCGGCCGCGACGACACCGCCGCCGCCGCCGCCTTTGCGCTCACCGCGGCGGGGCTTCAGCCCGGCAACCTCGAGCCCGTGCTCATCGAGATCGAGATGCGGCGAAGGCTCGGGCAGCACACCGAGCTGCTCAACGCCGCCGACCGGGCCCTTGCCATCGACGACACCAGCATCGAGGCCGCCACCGCCCGCATCCAGGCGCTCGCGGCCCTCGGGCGGCGCGACGAAGCCCTGAACGCCGCCCTCGCCTTCGCCGACCGGCTCCCGGAGGACCCCGAGCCGCACCGGCTCGTGCTGGTCATGCTCACGGGCCTCGACCCCGCCTCCGCCGCCGTGCGCGTCCGCGACTACGCCGAGGCGCTCAAGACCAACCACCCCGACGACCCCCGCTTCATCATTCTCTCCGCGCAGGCCTACGCGCAGGTCCGCGAGTTCGACCAGGCGGCCAAGGCCGCCGAACGCCTGCTCGAGCCCGCCCTGAGCGCGCAGCTCGACGCGCCGTCGCTCGCCGACGCCACGCAGCTGCTCGACATCCTCGGCCGACGCGCCGCCGCCGAGCAGCTGCTCCAGAACTTCCTGGACCGCGACCCGGGCTCGGCCGAGATCGCCGCGATCTCCGTCGAGCGGGCCTACAAGCAGGGCCGCGTCGACCTCGCCGCCAGTCGCCTCCGCGCCGCGCTCGAGCAGGCCGACACCGTGACCCCCGAGCTGCTGATGTGGGCCAGGCTCTGCGACATCGAAGCCGAGACCCCCGACGAGGGCTACTACGCCTCCATCGTGCGCGGGCTCGACGCCCTTGCCGCGAACGACCCCGCGTCCGCCGCGCGTCACTTCGAACGCGCCCGCGCGCTGAACCCCGCCAGCCGCCTCAGCCAGCACCTGTTCGCCGTAGCGCTCGACCGGCTGGGCAATCCCGTCGAGGCCGGACGCGTCCGCGAGCGGCTGCTCCGCGCTGCGCCCAACTACACCATCGCGCGCCTCGCTCACATCCGGGCACTGCTCGACCAGCAACGCGTCGACGAGGCCGCCGGCTTCGCGAATGTCGGCCTCCAGCTCGAGCCGAGCTCGGGCGGGCTCGCGCTCGCCCTGGTCCTCGCCAACGCCGAACGCGCCGCCGCCGGACGGGCCACCCGCGCCGAGATCGACCAGGCCATCTCCATCGCGCAGTCGCTCGACGGCGAGGGCCCCGAGGCCACGCCCGCCACGCCCGCCACACCCCCGCTCGCCCGGCTGCTCATCGCCGCGGGCCGCCTTCAGGCCGCCGAAGCCGCCGTGCAACGCATTCTCACCAGCGAGTACCCGGACGCGACGGCGCTGCTCGCCCTCGCCGGCGATGCCCGGGCGGCCGGGCTCCCCGCGGCCGCCGAGCTGCTCGCCCTCGCGGAGCGGCACGCCGCCAGCGACGCCCGCACGCTGCTTGCCGTCGCCACCGCCATCCACGCCGAGGGACGAACCGACGACGCCCTGGCACTCGTCGACGACGCGGCGCGAGCCAACCCCGACAACCGGTCCGTCGCCCTCGCGCGGGCCGCGTTCCTCGATCGGATCGCCAGCCCCGAAGCCGGCGACCAGTTCGCCGCCCTCTTTCAGCAGGCCCCGACCGATCCCGCCACGCTCACGGTCATCCTCGAGTCCGAGGCCGCCTGGTCCAACGAGTCGCTCATCAAGGCCGCGGTCACCTCGCTGCAAGAGGCCACCTCCGCCACCAGCGACACCTGGCGCTTCTACGAGGCGCGCCGGCTGCTCAGCTTTGAGAACTCCAACTCCCGCGCCGCCGAGGCCGTCCGTCTGCTCGAGCCGATGGCGTCGTCGGCCTCCGCCTCGCCGCGCGTCAGCGTCCTGCTCGCCGAGGCGTTGCTCCGGCTCGGCGACGCCGATGCCGCGCTCAACCAGCTCGCCATGGCCGCCGACGCCGGACTCGACGACCCCTCGCTGCTGCTGCGGCTCGGCTGGCTGCACAACGCCCGGGGCGACATCGAATCCGCACGCCGCCGCGCGAGAGCCGTCGCACAGATGGACCCCATCGACCCGCAACTCCGACGCGAACGAGTCGCCCTGCTCTCCACCGTCGGACTGCTCAACGAGGCGACCGCCGACGCCCAGGCTCTCGAAAGCACCGGCAACCCCCGAGACCTCGCGCTCGCGGCCGGCATCGCCGCACGCGCCGGCGACAACCAGACCCTCGCTCGCCGCCTCGGCCGGCTCGAGCAGCTCGCCGACCTCCCGCCGCCCGTCCTCGCCGTCACAGGCGACCTGCTCGTCCGCATGGGCGAAGTCGCACGCGCTTTCGAGCTCCTCGAACGCCACCGGCCCGACGAGGACACCCCAGCCTTCGCACGCGCCGAGGCCGCGATTCTCAGCGCCGCTCAGCAGCAGGACCGCGCGATCAAGCGCATGACCGACGCCTACCGCCTCTCGGGCGAAACCACCGACGCCGCCCGGGCCGCCCAGTCGCTCGCCGCCACCGGCCGAACCGAACAGGCCCTTGCGCTCATCGAACAGGCCCTCGCCGCCCGCCCCGACGACACCACGCTCGCCACGCTGCGCAGCGCGATCGAGCTGGACAACGTCGCGCTGTCGGCGATCGGCGACAACCTCGACGCCGCCACGCGAACCGTCGCCGCCCTCAAACGCCACATCAACAACCCCGACGACACGGCCCGGTTCCTCGACGACCTGCGGTGGGTGACCACCGTCTCGCCCACCTACTACCCCGCCTGGGCCCTGCTCACCGACCGGCTGCGACAGCTCGGGCGCACCGACGAAGCCGCCGAAACCGCCGCCTCGGCGATGCGGCTGCTCCCCACCGACCCACGCCCGGCCCGCCTTGCCGTCGCCGTCCTGGCCGGCCTCGAACCCCCCACCCGGGCCCTCGGCGCCGCGCGCGAGTGGCAGGCACGGTCGCAGCCCGACACCTACGAAGCCGACACCACCGCCGCCGCCCTGCTCGTCCGCCTCGGCCGCATCGACGAGGCCCGATCCCTCCTCCAGCGCTGGGCCGACCGCATCGAGGGCGATCGAGCGGTGCCCCCGGTTCTCTTCCGCATCCACGCGGCCTCGCTCATCACCTCCGGACGCGCCGACACCGCCGCCGAACTCTTTGAACGCCGACGCGACGCCGATCCACGCTGGGCCGGCCACCAGATCGAGGTCGCCCGAGACCTCGTCCAATTCCACAATGCCCCCGACCTCTCCCGCGCGTGGCTGGCCCGGGCGGCGGGCAACGCCGGGAACACTCCGCAGGACGCGCTCCGCATCGCCCAGGCCGCCGTCGACCTCGCCGACCGAACCGGACGCGACGACGACCTCGGCAACGCCGTCGCCGCCAGCGAAGCCGCACGCGACGCCGCCCTCAACGCCGGCGACCCCGCCGCCGAGCGCGCCGCCACCCTCCTGCTCGCCCAGGCACGCCGCTACCAGGGCAACCCGTCGGCGGCCGCCGACCTCGCCCGAACGCTCGCGGCAACCGACAGCGCCGACCCCATCGCCCGGGTCGTGCTCGCCTTCGCGCTCATCGAGTCGGCAGGCGACCCCGCCGAAGCCCTCGCAGCCGCCGAACAGGCCGCCGAACTGGCGCCCCCCAGCGCGCTGCTGCTCGACGCCCTGGGGCGGGCTCAGCTCTTCGCCGGCGACCCCGAGACCGCCCAAAGCTCGTTCCGACAGGCCGCCACACTCGACCCGACGGACCCTTCGCCCCGCGTCGGCCTCGCCGAGGCCCTGACCGCCCTGGATCGCGCCCGCGACGCCCGCCGCATCCTGCGGGATCCGCTGCTCCGCCGTGACATCGACCGGCACACGCTGCTGCGGAGCCGGGCAGACCGCCTCCGCAGCGATGCGTCGACCGACCAATCCAGCGTCGACGACCGCGTCAGCCCCCTCTGAACCCGTCGCGACAGCGCCGAACCAGCCCGTTCAGGTGAGTCGAGCCTCTTTTCGGACGGGCATTTGCGTCCGCATACGAGGTTTCGTGCACTGCAGCGGTCCGCGGAGTTGACAAGGCCGCTCCACCGTGGCATCATTGATACAAGTCCGGTGAAACTCGTGCGTTGCGACAACCGGATTTCCAGTGACGACGGATACGTCACAAGATTTCGGTTCCGATAATTGGAGAGGGGCCCGTCATGGACACGACCAAAACACTTACCACGCTTCTCGTGGCGGCGGTTGCTGCCCCGAGTCTTGCTCAGTCGCTTACCGTTGTGAACGAGCCGTGGCCGGGCGAGGCCAACCACGCTCAGATGCTCGCTGATGCGTTCGGCGGCACCTTCACCAGCCTCGGCACCGTCGAGGGCACGAACTACAAAACCTCCAGCAGCACAACGCTGACCGACGTTGGGTTCACCAACGGCAGCTTCACCGCCCTCCGCGTCGCCGACGCCGGCGGCAGCATGGCCCCGAACCTCAACTCGCTCTCCAGCGGCACCGACGCCATGTTCGCTCGTGGCTCGTACGACGCCGTCTCGATGGGTGGCTACTCCGCCCTCTCGCACGAGTTCGGCTACATCGATCAGAACGGCTCGTTCCGCTCGCTCCTCTCCTCCACCGACACCGGCGGCAACGTCTTCCACCCCGACCAGCAGTTCGAGTGGGCCTTCCGCACCAGCAACGGCACCACCTTCTCGAGCGATAGCTCGGCCAACGGCGACCGGGATCACATGGTCTCCTACGCCGTCTACGACAGCCAGGACAACTTCATCGCCGCCGTCCTCTTCTTCGAGGACTGGGGCGGAGACGGCAGCGACTGGGATTACAACGACTTCAGCGTCATGCTGACCCTCGCCCCCACGCCCCAGGCCGCCATGCTCGGACTCGCCGGCCTCGGAGGCATCGGCCTCGCCGCCGGCCGTCGCCGCCGCTGAACGGCAACCCCGCTCGGCGACACGCCCAGCAAGTTTACCTAATTTAACTCCTTCGAACCGCTTCGCTTGTCGAAGCGGTTTTTTTATGTTCACAGAACGTAAATTGGACGATTCCCTCGTCCGACCGGCTTGCCTCCCGGACCTGGACCTACGTATTGTTTCGCAATCGCCAGGATTCTTCGGCGAGGGGGAACGCGATATGCTTCGTTGTGTACTGGCCTGCTGCGGCGCCGCCGCGGTCGGTGAGGCAGGGCTCGCCCAGACTTCGCTTGCGTCGCTCCGGCCCAGCGAACAGCTCGCGCGCGCCGTCAGCGCCGCCGCCCTCGACATGCCCACGCTCCCCGCCGCCTCGCACCTGCTCGACATGGTCCTTTCCCCCGACGCCGTCGAGGACCGCCGTCGCTTTCTGCAGGCCAGCGCTGCCCGGCCGGCCGCGGACGCCGCCAAGTCCGCTTCGCTCTTCAGCACGGGCTTCGGCTACGCCACCGAGCACAACGGCTTCGAACGCCTGCTGCACGCCCGCACCGGCGCCCATGCCCTCGCGGTTGGCGACGACCTCGCCTGGGCCCTCCGCCGAGCCAAAGGCCCCACAACCGCCGGTGAGTCCGCGCTGAAAGACGACGAGCCGTTCCGCCTACTCGAGACCGGAACCGGAGCCGCCGCGGCCCTGCTGTGGGAGCAAGACGCCGCGTACGCCGTCGGCCCCGACTTTCGTGACTGGTTCTCGTCGGTCGCGCTCGTGCCCGCGCCCCATGCGGCCCTGCTCGGCGTCGCCGGGCTGAGCCTTCTGTCCGCCGGCTGGGCCCGTCGCCGCCGCTGACACGCGTCCGATCACCTCGGATCCCCCACCGGCAGCGCACCGCAATCATCCCGCTCCCGTCCTTTGGCGGCCGGGTTTCTTGGCCACGCCGCGCTCACCCGCACATCTCGCCCGTCTTCACGCGCCTGTTTGCTCGCCGATCTTGTGTTTCGCGCCGCATCGATCATGATCGAGGTGCCCACAGACGGGCGCACCAACCGCAGAAAAGACAAGGACGTTCAGCCATGAAGACCGCCGCCACCCTCGCCGTCGCCGCCGGACTGCTCGCCGCCACCGCCACCGCCCAGTACACCACCGTCCGAGCCCCCTCCGGCTCGGAGCTCTCCCACGCCGAGATCCTCGGCAACGCCCTCGGCCAGTCCTTCACAAGCACCGGCAACCGCGGCCGAGACCTCACCTCCGGCAGCATCTTCGCCGACCGCATCAGCGACTCCGTTGACCAGCTCTGGACCGGCGGCTTCGCACGCGCCACCATCATCGGCAAGCAGGCCGGCTACAGCCACACCTTCGGCTTCGTTCAGAACGGCGTCTTCAACGGCCTGCTCGACACCGACGACATCGGAGCCTCCACCAGCGTCCGTCACATCGACGGCAAGTTCGAGTGGGCCCTCCAGGTCGACGAGAAGAACGGCGGCGACCTCTGGCGCAGCAAGAACTCACGGAACAGCGATCACAAGGACCACATGGTCACCTACGCCCTCTACGAGAACAACAGCCTCACGGGCTATGTCCTCTTCTTCGAAGACCTTCCGAGCTGGTGCAGCGACAAGGACTTCAACGACGCCGGCGTGCTGCTGACCATCGTCCCCACGCCCCACGCCGCCGGCCTCGCACTTGCCGGCCTCGGCGGCTTCGGCCTCACCGCCGCTCGCCGCCGCCGCAGCTGATCCGCCGGCCCGCCCTCACCCGTACTGCTTCTCGTAATACGACTGATACGCCCCCGAACGGACCCGCTCCCACCAGGAGCGGTTGTTCGTGTACCACGCCACCGTCGCCTCGAGCGCTCCGGGCCACGCCGACCGCGAGGGCTCCCACCCAAGCTCCCGCTTGATCTTGCTCGCGTCGATCGCGTACCGAAGATCGTGCCCGGGCCGATCCTTCACGTACTCGATCATCTCCTCGCCCTTGCCCATGATCGACAGGATCGAGTGCGTCAATTCCAAATTGCTCCGCTCGTTGTTCCCGCCGACGTTGTACACCTCGCCGCTCGTGCCTTTCTCCAGCACCGTCAGCACCGCCTCGCAGTGGTCCTCCACATGCAGCCAGTCCCGCACGTTCCGGCCATCGCCATACAGCGGCACCTTCTTCCCATCGAGCAGGTTCGTCACGAACAGCGGGATCACCTTCTCCGGGAACTGCCACGGCCCAAAGTTGTTCGAGCACCGCGTCGTCACCACATCCATCCCGTGCGTGTGGTGATACGCACGCACCATCAGATCACCGCCCGCCTTGCTCGCCGAGTAGGGCGAGTTTGTCTGCAGCGGCGTCTCCTCCGTAAACAGCTTCGACCTGTCCTCGAGCGGCAGCGTCCCGTACACCTCGTCCGTCGAGACATACAAAAATCGCTTCTCCGTCCCGTGCGCACGCCGCCACGCGTCAAGCAGCACCTGCGTCCCGCGCGTGTTCGTGTCCACAAACGGCCCCGAGTCCATGATCGACCGGTCCACATGGCTCTCGGCCGCCATGTGCACCACCGCATCAACGCCCGGCAGCACCTCGTCCAGCAGCGCCGCGTCGCGCACATCCCCCTTCACAAAGGTGTACCGCTCGTCCCCCTCCACCTCGGCCAGGTTCTCGAGATTCCCCGAGTAGGTCAGCGCGTCGTAGTTCGTCACGCGCCAGCCCGGCCGATCGCGCAGCACCATCCGCACAAAGCTCGTCCCGATGAACCCAGCCCCACCCGTCACCAGAACATGCATCACGCTTCTCCTCCCTCTCCCCGGCGGGGGAGAGGGCCGGGGTGAGGGAGCTCCCCACCTCCATCTTCGACACCTTCAACGAGCCCCTCGCGTAAGCGAGGGGCCACCACCCGACCTAGTACGCCTCAAGCCGCGGCAACACCTTCGCCAGGTTCACCCGCCACCCCGGCATCGCCCCCGTCACCGCTTCCGTCCCGCTCACATCCAGCACGCTGTACGCCGGCCTCGGCGCGGGCCTCGGAAACTCCGCCGTCGTGCACGGCGAGATCTCGCACGCATGCCCCAGCCCGTCCCGGATCGCGCACGCGAACTCAAACCAGGTGCACTCGCCGCCGTCCGTGGCGTGAAACACGCCCCTCGCGTCGCCGCGCAGCAGCATCACGATCACCGAGGCCAGATGCTCCGCGCTCGTCGGCGTCCCTCGCTGATCGTGCACGACCTTCAGCGAGTCCTTGTCCCGCGTCAGCATCGCCATCGTCCGCACGAAGTTCTTCGCCCACGGCGCATACAGCCAGCTCGTCCGAACCACAACGTTCCGACGGCTCGCATCCATCACCGCACGCTCGCCGTCCGCCTTCGTCGTCCCGTACACGCTGCTCGGCAGCATCGAATCATCGACCCGGTACGGCCGATCCGCCTTGCCGCTGAACACATAGTCCGTCGAAATGTGAACCAGCCTCGCGCCCGACTCCGCGCACGCCTCGGCCAGCATCGCCGGCCCCTCCGCGTTCACCGCCCGCGCCGCCGGCTCGTTCGATTCAGCCCCGTCCACGTCCGTGTACGCCGCGCAGTTGACGACCGTCTTCCAGGGCCCCGCCGCCACCGCACCGCCGATCGAGCCGCGGCTCGTCAGATCAAGCTGCTCCACCGTCGGCCGAGCGATCGACACACCCGCCCCGTGCAACGCCGAGCACACCGCGCGACCCAGCATCCCGTCCGCACCGATCACCAGCACCGGTCCGAAGTCGCCCGCGCTCATCCGTGCTGCACCGTCCACGGGAACCCCGGCAGCGCGTCGAACGACGCCCGCTCCTCGTCCGGCTCCGCCGCGTTGTATGTCTCGGTCACGTAATACAGCAGCCCCGCCGGCTCATCGCCCACCGTCGCCGCGCCGTGCCACAGCGTCGGCGGGATGATCACCGTCCCCGGCTGCTTCTCGCCGATCACCGCCACCCACGCCTCGTTGTCCGTCTCGCGCCACACCCCGACCTTCAGGTGCCCACGCAGGCACATCCAGAAGTCCGTCTGCTTCTTGTGCCGGTGCCACGCCTTGATCACGCCCGGGTACTGCGTCGAATAGTTCACCTGCCCCTTCGGGCTCAGAACCCCCTGCAACTGGTTCATCAGGCTGAAGCCGCGGTCGTCCGCGAAGTGCTGCGTCGGCACGAACACCGGCTCGCCCTCCGCCAGCGCACGCCGGTACCCCTCTTCGACCGTCCCATCAACCCGCGGCACACGCTGGAGCCTCATCGGCTCCCCCCATCCATCCGGTTCGCGCCGCCCTCGGCCACGAACGAAGCCGCACGGTACAGACTCTCGTGTGTCCCCGCGTCCGTCCACCAGCCCTCGAGCACCTCGTAGGTCAGGTCCCCACGGCCGAGATACGCGTTGTTCACGTCCGTGATCTCAAGCTCGCCCCGACCGCTCGGCGTCAGCGTCTGGCAGATCTCGAACACCGTGTTGTCGTAGAAATAGATCCCCGTCACCGCCAGATTGCTCGGCGGATCCTTCGGCTTCTCGATGATCTCAACGACCTTCTCGCCATCCAGCCGGCACACGCCGAAACGCTGCGGGTCCGGAACTTCCTTCAAGAGCAGCTTGGCCCCCGTCCGCTGCGTGAAGAAATCACCCGCCGCCTTGCGGATGTTCTTCTCGATGATGTTGTCGCCCAGCACCACGCAGATCTTCTCGCCGTCGGCGAAGTCCTCCGCGAGCTTGAGCGCATCCGCGATGCCGCCCTCGCCCTCCTGGTACGCGTACGCCAGCTGCTTCACGCCCAGGTCCTTGCCGTTCTTCAGCAGCTTCAGAAAGTCCCCGGCGTGCTCGCCGCCCGTCACGATCATGATCTCGTCGAGGCCCGCGTTCAGCAGGCACTCGATCGGGTAGTAGATCATCGGCCGGTCATACACCGGCAGCAGGTGCTTGTTGGTCACCAGCGTGAGCGGCCTGAGCCGCGTGCCGAGACCGCCGGCCAGAATGATCCCCTTCATCTGCACTTCTCCCAACAGTCGGACCCGCCCGAGTCTAGCCGGCCGCCCCGCCCACACTTCGGCATCCGACCCCCCTCTCACGACCCCAAATCCGCGATTCCGCCGACTTCCCACGCCGCCCGCGCCGACCGCTAGCATCCTCCGCATGGCCATCGATGCAACACCCTCAAAACCGCCACACATCGCCGGCTGGCACGAGATCGTTTCGTTCCCCGATTGGGGGGTCAAAGCCGTCCGGGCCAAGCTCGACACCGGCGCCAAGACCTCGGCCGTCCACGCCGAGAATGTCGTCGAACTCCCCCACGACCCCGCCCGCGCCCCGCGCGTCCGCTTCGACCTCGTCATCCGCAACAAGCCCCCCCACCGGGTGCGCACCATCGAGGCCGACATCGTCCGAACCACCGGCGTCAAGTCATCCAACGGGCAGCTCGACACCCGCTACGTCATCGCCACAACCCTCGTCCTCGGGCCCGTCTCCGTCCCCGCCGAGTTCACCCTCGTCAGCCGGTCCGACATGCGGTTCCGAGTCCTGCTCGGCCGACGCGCCCTCGCACAGGGCATCCTCGTCGACGCCGATCGCGAGTATGTGCTCACCGACCCGCCGAAGCGGTACAAGTCGGCACACAACGGAAAGAGCACCCCATGAAGCTCGCCATCCTCAGCCGAGCGCCCCGCGCCTACTCCACCAAACGGCTCGTCGAAGCCGCCAGGGAGCGGGGCCTCAAGCCAAAGGTGCTCGACACGCTCAAGTTCTCAATGTCCGTCGAGCACGGCGAGCCGGACCTCTACTACAACGGAAAGCGGCTCTCGCCCTACGACGCCGTCATCCCAAGAATCGGAGCCTCCATCACCTACTTCGGATGCTCCGTCGTCCGCCAGTTCCAGCAGATGGACACCTACTGCATCAACGGCAACCTCGCCATCGCCAACAGCCGAGACAAGCTCAAGAGCCTCCAGATCTTCAGCCGCCACGACATCGGCATCCCCGCCACCGCCTTCGTCCGAGACCGGAGGGATGTCATGCCCGCCATCGAACGCGTCGGCGGCGCTCCCGTCATCATCAAACTGCTCGAGGGAACCCAGGGCGTCGGCGTCATCCTCGCCGACTCCAACAAGATCGCCGAGGCGATCATCGAAACCCTGCAGTCCGCCCGGCAGAATGTGCTCATCCAGAAGTTCGTCGCCGAGAGCAAGGGCAAGGATGTCCGGGCCATCGTCGTCGGCGACCGCGTCGTCGCCGCCATGCGCCGCGTCGCCCAGGGGCAGGAATTCCGATCAAACGTCCACCGCGGCGGCGTCGCCGAGCCACTCGAGCTCCCGCCCGACTACGAAAAAACCGCCATCCGAGCCGCCCAGATCATGGGCCTCCGCATGGCCGGCGTCGACATGCTCGAGGGCAAAGACGGCCCCCAGGTCATGGAGGTCAACTCCAGCCCGGGCTTCGAGGGAATCGAGAACGCCACCGGCTTCGACGTCGCCGGAGCCGTCATCGACTTCGTCAAAGAACGCGTCGACTTCCCCGAGATCGACATCCGCCAGCGGCTCACCATCGCACGCGGCTTCGGCGTCGCCGAGTTCTACCTCGCCGAGAAATCCGAACTCACCGGGCAGCAGCTCAAGGACACCAAGCTCCGCGACCAGGAGGTCGTCGTCCTCACCGTCACCCGCGCGTCGGGAGAGATCATCTCCTCCCCCCGCGGCGACACCGAACTCGAAGCCGGCGACAAGCTCCTGTGCTTCGGAAAGCTCGACACCATCCGCGACCAGCTCCCGGCTCGCAAGAAGAAAGTCCGAAGGAAGAAGATCGCGCCCCGCGCAAAGGGATGAACGACATGAACACCCGAACCATCGCCACGCTCGCCCTCGCCGCTCCCCTCGCCCTCGCAGCCTGCGAAGAGTCCGGATCGACCGCCAACAACTCCGGCTCGCAGTACCAGGGCCAGGCCCAGTCCCAGCTCGGCCGAACCGCCGAGATGGGCCGGAACCTCGCCGACGACATCCAGGCCCGCGACGCCAACATCGGCACCGCCGCCGCGCAGGCCATGGGCGGCGACGGGCTGATCTCCCTCCCGGGACTCCAGGCCGCCGCCCCGGAGGGCTGGACCAAGGTCGAACCCGACAACCAGATGCGGCTCGCCCAGTTCGAGGCCGGCGGCGCCACCGTCACCGTCTCGCGGGCCGGCGGCTCCACGCAGGCCAACATCGACCGCTGGCTCGGCCAGTTCGTCGACCAGCAGGGCCAGCCCAACGAGCCCGCCGAACAATACGAGCGGACCGTCGCCGGCTTCGACGCCACCGTCGTCGAATCCTTCGGCGCCTACCTCGAGGGCGGCATGTTCGGCACCCCCACACGCCGAGAGAACTTCGGCCTGCTCGGCGCCGTCGTCGAAACACCCGGCTCCAGCACCTTCATCAAAATGACCGGCCCAGCCGTCGACATCGAAGAGCAGCGCGAAGCCTTCGGCCGATTCCTCGACGCCTTCCGGACCAACTGAACGCGCCCGAAGCCGTCGCTACGCCACCAGGTCGCCCGCACGCATCTGGTCGTACCACCGCCGACGCTGCGCATCACCCAGCACCGAGTACGCCTTGGCGATCCGGTCGAACACAGCCTCCGCGTCCGGCGCGTGCGAATGATCCGGGTGGTGCGTCTGCGCCAGCTTGCGGAACGCCGACTTGATCGACCCCGCGTCCGCGCCCGGCTCAACCCCGAGAATCGCGTACAGATCCTCGATCTCCACCGAAGCCGTCATCGGCGTCTGTGGCTGCGCCTTGGCCTCCGCCGACGAGCCGGCGTCCACTGAGTCCGACACCGCGCAGCCGAACTGCCCCAGCTGCAGCACCGCCACGCCAACGCCCGGCCGATCGTCCACGATCCGGAAGCCGGCCTCGAACCGCGCAGGAAACAGCGACGCACGCTTCACCCACTGCACCCGAGCCGCCACCCGCACCTGCTGCGTGCCCGCGCGCAGCACCACCTGGTGCACCTCGCCCGACCTGAACGCAAACTTCTTCCCCGACGACAGCCGGAACCCCTCGCGCGACACATCGCGCACATCGCCGGACGGACACATCAGCGCCGTCGTCAGAAAGCGCTCAGACCGCCTCGGCATCTCCGGGCGCACAGGTCCCCCGCGTTTCGCCATAAGGCCGCTATCGGCCCCACACGCCCCGGGCTTGACCCCGAACCGGGGCCCGACTCAGCTCACGCCGAGCAGTTCGATCTCAAACTTCAGGTCCGCGCGCGGCGGGATGCTGGGGGGCGCACCACGCTCTCCGTACGCCTTCTGCCAGGGAATGATCAGCTCACGCTTCCCGCCAACCTTCATCCCCGGAATCCCCTCCTGCCATCCCCGGATCAGGTTGTTGAGCGGGAAGGTGATCGGCTCGCCGCGGTCGTACGACGAGTCGAACTGCTTCCCGTCCATCAGCGTCCCGCGGTAGTGCACCTTCACCGTCGCCCCCGCCGGGCACTCCTTGCCGTCCCCCACCTGGATGTCGTTGATCTGCACCTCGCTCATGGCTCGCTCCTTCCGAATGCGCTCGTTTGCGTGCCGCACCCTAGGCGTACCGTTCGGCCATGACCGACCCGGAACGCTTCGATCGACTCAGCCGCCAGGCCAACCTCAACAGCGACCCCCACGCCATGCACGCCCTCTGGAACGCCGTCTTCGAGCTCGACACCTGGCACATCGTCGGCAAATCCCGCTCCGCGCCCGAGGGCCGAGCCTTCGGTCCGCTGACCGCCGACATCGACGGCGAGCCCTTCGCCGCCGCCTTCACCGACCGACCCCGCGCCGAACGCTTCCTCGCCGAACAGAACGAATCCGCCGACATCCTCGACCTGCCCATGATCGAAGCCGTCGAACTCCTCGCCGACCTCGCCCTCGCCAACGCCGCCACCGGCGTCATCTTCAACGACGGCAACGCCCCCTTCCTCGCCCGCATCGCCGACCTCCCCGCCCTCCTCGCCGCCCACGCCCCGGGCTACTGACCGGCCGCATAGACCCGCTCGGCGGCGGAGGCTTCCAGCCCCCGTACCTCCGCTCCCTCTCCCCTCCGGGGGAGAGGGCCGGGGTGAGGGCTCTTCTCTTGCTCCCTCTCCCCTCCGGGGGAGAGGGCCGGGGTGAGGGGGCAACCAGCCGCAAGCGCAGCGAGCATCCTCATCCCCCTGCACGCCCCCGCAAAACCCGCAACAATGCCCCCATGACCACACTCAAACGACGCGACTTCCTCGCCGCCGGCGCGCTCACCACCCTCGCCGCCTCCGCCGGAGCCGCCGTCCGCCCCTACCGACGCGAGCCGGGCGACGACCACCGAGGCCCAGCCGTCATCGCCTCCGGCAACGGCCTGCCCGCCGTCAAACGAGCCTGGGAGCTCCTCAAGCAGGACCGCGACACCGCCGAGGCCATCGTCGAGGGCGTCCGGCTCATCGAAGACGATCCCAACGACATGTCCGTCGGCCTCGGAGGCCTGCCCAACGAAGACGGCGTCGTCCAGCTCGACGCCTCCGTCATGCACGGCCCAACCCACAAGGCCGGCGCCGTCGCCTGCATCGAAGGCATCAAAAACCCCGCCGCCGTCGCCCTCGAGGTCCTCCGCCGAACCGATCACGCCCTCCTCGTCGGCGAGGGCGCCAAACGCTTCGCCCTCCGCATGGGCTTCACCGAAGAGAACCTGCTCACCGACCGAGCCCGCGAGGCCTGGCTCAACTGGAAACGCAACAGCACCAAGCACGACGACTGGCTCAACGACGACGAGCTCGACTGGCAGTTCAACGCCCAAGGACAAGGCACGCACGTCTCCCTCGCGGAAGAACGAGCCCGAAGCGCAAGCGAGGGTGCATCCGACTTCACCACCGGCACCGTCCACTGCTCCGCGCGCAACGCCGCCGGCGACCTCTCCGCCTGCACCACCACCAGCGGCCTCTCCTGGAAAATCCCCGGCCGCGTCGGCGATTCGCCCATCATCGGCGCCGGCATGTACTGCGACAACGACGCCGGCGCCGCCGGCGCCACAGGCCGGGGCGAGGCCGCCATCCACTCCTGTGCCGCCTACCAGGTCGTCGACCACATGGCCCGGGGCCTCACCCCCACCGAGGCCTGCCTCGAAACCCTCCGCGCCGTCGCCCGCCGCACCAGGCAGAAACGGCTGCTGAACGACAAAGGCCGGCCCAACTTCGGCCTCTCGCTCTACGCACTCCGCAAGGACGGCGCATTCGGCGGCGCCTGCATGAACCCGGGCGGATCGTTCGCCGTGGCCACCCAGACCATCGCCGAAGTCCGCCCGTGCACGCCGCTCTTCGAGTAACCCCCGCGCACCAGCACGGAGGCGCCACCATGTTCGACATCATCAACAAGGCCGAGCTCTTCGACTGGTGGGACAAGGGCTACGCCGACAAGGTCAAATGGGACCTCAAGGCCATCCAGGACGCCTGGGCGTGGTCCGTGCTCAAGGACTCCGCCCACCGGCGCATCGGCGAGGTCGGCGGGGGTGTCCCCCGCATCCTCACCCAGCTCGCCGAACGCAACACCTGCGTCAACATCGACAAGCTCGAGGGCGTCGGCCAGGGGCCCACCGAAGCCGCGCCGATCGAAGGCATCACCACCATCGAGGCCTACCTCGGCGACTTCGATCCACGCCTCGAAGACAACAGCTTCGATGTGCTTTTCAGCCTCTCCGTCCTCGAACACGTCGAAGACGACGACTTCAACCGATGCTTCGCCGACATGGCCCGCATCCTGAAGCCCGGCGGCATGATGCTCCACGCCATCGATGTCTACCTCGACCTCGACCGCAACGAACGCGAACGACACCGCTTCGAGCTCTACCTGAGCGCCGCCGAGGCCGCCGGCACCAACCTCCGCTGGCTCGAACCGCCCGCCGTCGACGAGAACACGCTCTTCAAAACAACCTACGCGCACAACTCCGCCCAGCAGCTCGCCAACTGGAACCGCCTCGCACCCTCCATCCGCGATGTCCGCGAGCGCACCATGAACTGCTCGATCAAAGCCGTCTGGACCAAGCCCGCAGACGCCTGATCGAAAAAGGGACGGCCCGGAGCGCGACAAACACAACGCCCCGGACCGCCCTCCTCGAGGAACCAAACCCTCTCCTCGATCCTCGCGCGCAGCACCACCAAGCCGCACCCGCAGCCACGCGCCTCGTTCGTCCTTCCCCGTCTCGCGTCCCCGCAGCGTGCCACAACCAACCGACGCGCCACAACGCGCCACTCGAACTCACGCCCCGCCGCACCGGCCCGAAACGGGCCGAGGGCACAAACGAGGTACGCGAGCGCGCCCCCGGGGTTCCGCACCACCACCCCGTCCGAGGGAGTCGCTCGCCGAAGCGGATCGCGCCGCCGACCTTGACGCCCCCTGAAGACCCCGGTATCCTGCTGGTGCATCAGGTGCCCCGGACAGCCGGGGTGAAAACGGGAAAGCGGTGAAAAGCCGCTGCGGACGCGCCGCCGTAACGGGCACACAAGCGCTCGGCAACTCACGCCACTGCTGACACAAGTCAGTGGGAAGGCAGCCGAGCGACGCCCGAAGCCGGAAGACCTGCCCGATGCATCGTTGTGACGGCCCGCGCGATCCGGGCGTCGGCGGAATCTTCGTGCGCCCGCTCCCGGCGCAAGGCCTCCCCCGACACGGGCTCACGCCCACCCCCTCGCGCATCAGGCCTGCGGCGCTTCTGCCGCAACACCCGTCCCGGGAGCCGTGCCGCGCGACTCGGCACGCACACGAAAGCGAGGAGCCCATGCGCTCCCTCCTCCTCACCGCCGCCGTCGTCGCGGCAACAACGCCCACGCTCGCACAACCCGTGCTCGACCTCGCCACCAGCTTCGAGCTGCCCGATGGAGCCTTCGACCTCCTGCCCGACGGCCGGCTGCTCGCCATCGACGCCAACGGATCCGTCCTCCAGCAGGACGGCATCCACGGCGAAACCTACTCCGTCGCCGGCGCCATCGGCCCCGTCAACGCCGCCGGCTTCAGCCCCAGCTTCGTCGCCATCAGCCCCGACGGCCAGACCGTCGCCGTCGGCAACAACGAGTTCAACGCGGCCAACGCCGTCAGCATCTTCGCCGCCGCCGAACTCACCGGCCCCGGAACGCCGACCCCCACCGCCACGATCACCACGCCAAACTTCAAGGCCGACTGGGCCGACAACAGCACCCTCTTCGTCTCCGGAGCCGACAGCTC
This sequence comes from Phycisphaerales bacterium, assembly GCA_036751825.1. Taxonomy (GTDB): domain Bacteria; phylum Planctomycetota; class Phycisphaerae; order Phycisphaerales; family UBA1924; genus JANQQZ01. Next base: position 14,450 of record DAIOTV010000019.1, on the reverse strand, counting down.
TACCTTCACACCCACCGTGAACCGCCTCGACATCACGGCCGCCACCGCGGAAACCGTCATCTCACCCGCAGGCGTCTTCTCCGGAGGCCTCGCCGTCCACGGCACCACCCTGCTCGTCGGCGACGGCGACTCGGGCGATGTCCGCGCGTTCGACACCGCCAACTTCCCGGCCTTTCCGGTTTCCTTTCTCGCCGGCGACCTCGTCGCCTCGTCAACCTCCGCCAGCAGCATCGACACCCTCGGCGACCTGCTGCTCGTCGCCGGCGCCGCGTTCGGCGGCCAGGGCAACGCCACCGTCTTCGATCGCGCAACCGGCCTGAGCACCACCCTCGCCCCCGCCGGGCCAGACGCCTTCTACGGCGGCTACTTCAACCACGCCACCAACCAGCTCGTCGTCACCGCCAACGGCACCGGCTTCGTCTACGACATCATCCCGGCCCCCGCCACCCTCGCCCTCGCGCCCGCCGCACTGCTCGCCGCCCGCAGGAGGCGCGCATGATCCGCACCGCACTCGCATGCCTGCTCACCGGCGTGACGCACGCCCAGCCCTTCGCGAGCGAAGTCCTCGACTACGCACCCGCACCGGGCCAGTTCGTAAGCGACCCCGACTTCAACAACCCCGCCGACGCGCTCGGCCCGCCCGACACCGGCATCGACCCGGCCTCCACCGGCACCGTCACACTCGGCGGCCTCGGCGGCTCCATCACACTCCGCATGCCGAGGACAGTTCTCGACGACCCACGCAACCGCCTCGGCCTCGATGCCATCGTCTTCGGAAACGCCTTCTACCTCGCAGGCGACCCCACACGCCGATTCGCAGAACCCGGCCTCATCGAGATCGCGCTCGACACCAACAACAACGGCATCGCCGACGACACCTTCTATCCCATCGCCGGCTCCCACGGCGCCGCCCTCCCGCTCCCGCCGCAACTCAACGGACCAGTCCTCCAAGCCCCCGCCGGCTGGCCCGCCGACACCGATTTCATCTTCGGCTACGCCGACGCCTCCCCCCGCGCTCCCCTCCCAGCCGGGGCCGACCCCGCCCGCTTCTACACCATCCCCGACGACCCGACCTCCATCGGCATCGATCCCGGCACGGCGGGCGGCGACGCCTTTGACATCGCCTGGGCCGTCATCCCCGGCACCCTCGACCGCGCCAACCTCACCGGCTTCGATTTCATCCGCATCACCACAGGCCCGAACGTCCCCGCCGGCCTCTTCGGCGAGGTCTCCACAGAGGTCGACGCCGTCGCCGACGCCCGCCCGCCCTGCCCAGCCGACACCAACCTCGACGGCGCGCTCACACCCGCCGACTTCAACGGATGGATCCTCGCGTTCAACAACCAGTCCATCGTCGCCGACCAGAACGACGACGGACTCGTCACCCCCGCCGACTTCAACGGGTGGATCCTCAACTACAACGAGGGCTGCCCATGAAGCCAAGCCGAATCATCATCGCTTCCGCTCCCTCTCCCCTCCGGGGGAGAGGGTGCCGAGCGCCAGCGAGGCGGGTGAGGGGGCGCAGACCAGCGGCCTTCACCCTCATCGAACTCCTCATCACCATCGCCATCATCGCCCTGCTCATCGGCATCCTCCTGCCCTCGCTCGGCGCCGCGCGCCGCACCGTGCACGCCGTCGCCTGCGCTTCCAACGCGCGACAACTCGCGCTGGGCGCACTCCTCTACGCCGACGACAACGCCGGCCACCTCCCGCCCGGCGCCCCCGAGTTCCGAACCAACAACACCCGCTGGCACGGCTCCCGCCCCTCCACCGACGCACCCTTCACCCCCGAAGGCGGAACCCTCACCCCCTATCTCGAAGCCTCCTCAGCACGCGTCCGCGCCTGCCCGACCTTCGACCCCACCACCCGGGCGCTCAACGGCACCGACCCGGCCATCACCGGCGCCTTCGAGGCCTCCGCCGGCGGCTTCGGCTACAACAACGCCTACCTCGGCCAGACGCGCAACCGCAAGGGCCAACTCGTCACCGACCGCGCCGGCGCACGCCTCGACAACGCCCTCCGCCCCGCCCGCACCGCCGCATTCGCCGACGCCGCATTTGTCGCCGACCGGGCCCCCACCGCACTCATCGAGTACAGCTTCATCGAGCCCCGCTTCGCCGCCGGCTCCACATACCGACTCGAACCCACCATCCACTTCCGCCACAACCAACACGCCACCGTCGCGTGGCTCGACACCCATGTCTCGGCCGAGCCCATGACCTTCACCCACACCAGCGGCTTCTACCGCACCGATCCCACCCGACACGGCCTCGGCTGGTTCGGCGAGCACGACTCCAACGACCTCTTCGACCTCGACTAAGGACCTCCATGCCCGTCGACCGATGCGTCTGCCACAGCGTCCCCTTCACCGAGCTCAAAGAGCTTGTCGACGCCGGCGTGCGAACCGTCGACGAACTCTCCGAACGCACCGACTGCTGCACCGGCTGCGGCATGTGCGAGCCCTATGTCCGCCTCGTCATCCACACCGGCAAGACCGCCTTCCCCGTCCTTGCCCCGCACGAGATCGAACGCATCCTCTCAACACCCGCGAGCTGACGCCTCCCTCTCCCCCTACCCGTGGACACGGCCAGGCAGACTGCTCCCTCTCCCACCTAGGGAGAGGGCCAGGGTGAGGGGCTCGCTCTGCTCCCTCTCCCACCTGGGGAGAGGGCCGGGGTGAGGGGAGGCAGCGAAGCGCGAGCGCAGCTCGCTTCGACCACAACGAGGCCGAAGCGCAAGCGAGGCACCCACCCGCGCAAACAAAGAGCCGGGCCCCATCGGACCCGGCTCCATTGAATTCATGCTTCAGCGAACGCCTCAGCCGTCCTGGCCGGCCTCCGCCTTCTCGCCCACGCCCCCGCCGATGCCGGCGTCGCGCACCTCGACGTGCGGCACGCCGAGCGCGTCGTTCCGCCCAGCGCCCAGGGCCTCCGCGGCCTCAGCCGCCTCCGCCAGCATGGCCGCGTCGTCGTCGTATACCGCCTCGGGCAAGTCGCCGACCGTCTTCACGCGGATCGCCTGGTGCGCCGCGAAGCCCGTGCCCGCCGGGATCAGGTGGCCAAGCAGCACGTTCTCCTTCAGGCCCACCAGCGTGTCGACCGCGCCCTTCAGAGACGCCTCCGTGAGCACCTTCGTCGTCTCCTGGAACGACGCGCCGCTCAGGAAGCTCTCCGACTGCAGCGAGGCCTTGGTGATGCCGAGCAGCAGCGTCCGGCCCGAAGCAGGACGCGCCTTCTTCGTCGTCGCCGGCTGCTTGCCCGCCGCCTCCGTGTTCGCGTTCGCCTCCTTGATCTCGTCGCGGTGGTACATCGCACCAACAACCAGATCCGTCTCGCCGGCGTCCGTGACCTTCATCATGTTCGACACACGGGCGTTCTCTTTCTTGAACACCACCTTGTCCAGCACGTCCTGCGGCAGCAGGGTCGTGTCGCCCGGGTTCTCGACCTTCACCTTCCGGAGCATCTGCGCCAGGATCAGCTCGATGTGCTTGTCGTTGATCGTCACGCCCTGAGCCCGGTACACATTCTGCACCTCATCAAGCATGTACGACCACAGCGACTCCTCGCCCTTGATCCGCAGGATGTCGTGCGGAACCATCGGGCCCTCCGTCAGCGGATCGCCCGCCTGAACGAAGTCGCCCGTGTGCACCAGCAGCGGCTTGTCGTTCGGAACGTGGTGGTCCTTCTCGAGACCCGAGTCCGACACCACGCGGATCGTCATCTTGCCCTTCCGCTTGTCGCTGTGCAGCTCGACGCGACCCGAGATCTCCGCCATGACGGCCGGGTCCTTCGGCTTCCGCGCCTCGAAGATCTCCGTCACCCGGGGCAGACCGCCGACGATGTCCTGCGACCCCTGCGCCTGACGCGGCTGGAGCGCCAAGAGCTCGCCCGCCTTGATCGGCGCGCCGTCCTGCATCTCGATCCGCGCCTTCGCCGGCAGGTAGTGGAAGTCGAGAATGTTCCCCTCGCCGTCGACGATGTTGATCTGAGGGTGAAGGTCGCCCTTGTGCTCGATCACCAGCAGCGCCTTCTTGCCCTGCCCGGCGTCCTCCTCGCGCACCGTCTCGCCGACCTCGATGTCGACGTACTGCACCGTGCCGCCCTTCTCGGCGAGAATCGGCGTGCGGTGCGGGTCCCAGGTCACCAGCTGCTGCCCGGCCTTGATCGCCGACCCCGCCTCCGCCCAGATGTACGAGCCGTAGGGCACCTTGCTCTTCTCGAGCTCCCGCCCCTTGTCGTCGAGAATCGCAACCTCGGCGTTGCGCTTCAGCACGACGAACACATCGTTGCCGTCGCGGTCCTTCGTGGGAACCGCGTTGCAGTCGCGCAGCTCGAGCGTTCCGCCCATCGCCGGACGGTACTCGCTCTCCGCGATCGTCCGCGTGCCGATGCCGCCCGTGTGGAACGTCCGCATCGTCAGCTGCGTGCCCGGCTCGCCGATCGACTGCGCCGCGATGATCCCCACCGCCATGCCCTGCTCGACCAGCCGGCCCGTCGACATGTCCATGCCGTAATCGAGCGCCGAGCACCCGAACTCCGCCTCGGTCGTGAGTGGGCTGCGCACCACCACCGAGTCGATCCCGAGCTCCTCGACCCTCGCGGCCGATTCCGGCGTGAACATCTCGTTCCGCTCGACCACGACCTGGTCGGTCACCGGGTTGATGATCGTGCTCACGCTCACGCGCCCCACGATCTGGTCCGCGAGCGCCACATCGACCTGCTCGCCCTTGTAGATCGCCCGCTTCACCACGCCGCGCTTGCTGCCGCAGTCGTGCTCGCTCACGATCACGCTCTGCGCCACGTCGCACAGCTTCCGCGTCAGGTAGCCCGAGTCCGCGGTCTTCAGCGCCGTGTCCGCCAGACCCTTGCGCGCGCCGTGCGTCGACGAGAAGTATTCAAGGATGTTTAGGCCCTCGCGGAAGTTCGCCCGGATCGGCGTCTCGATGATCTCGCCCGAGGGCTTGGCCATCAGGCCGCGCATCCCCGCCAGCTGCTGCATCTGACTCACGTTGCCGCGCGCACCCGAGTCCATCATCAGGTACACGGGGTTCAGGTACGCCGTCCCCTCTTCGCTGTCCACCGGCGCGTACGACCCGTCCGCGTACCGGCGATCGATCTTGATCGTGTCGATCAGCGTCTTGGTCACTTCCTCACGGCAGTGCGACCAGATGTCCAGCAGCTGGTTGTACCGCTCCCGGCCCGTGATGATGCCGTCCTCGTACGAACGCTCCACACGGTTCACCTGCTTCTGCGCCGCCTGCAGCAGCGCCTGCTTCGCCTCGGGGATCCGAAGGTCCGTCAGACCAAAGCTCAGACCCGCCGTCGTCGAACGCTTGAAGCCGATCTCCTTCAGACGGTCCAGCATGTCGATCGTGTGCCGGCGATCCGCGTACAGGTACGCGTCGTCGATCGCCCGCGCGCAGCCCTTCTTGCCCAGCGTGCAGTTGTAGAACGGCATGCCCGGGCACAGGATGTCGCTGAACAGGATGCGACCGACCGTCGTCACGATCCGGCGGTTCGCCGGCATCGGCTCCGGGGCCTCCTTCTGGCTGTTCACCACCTCGTCGAAGCCCTCGAGCCGAACGATGATCCGATCGTGCAGATCGATCTTGCCCTGCTCGTAGGCCAAAATGGCCTCCGTCGCGTCCTTGTACCGCGGCATCTCGCTCTCCGGGCGCTTGTCGTCCCGGTTCTCGAGCGTGATGAAGTACACGCCCATCACGATGTCCTGCGACGGCGAGATGATCGGTGCGCCGTTCGCCGGCGAGAAGATGTTGTGCGTCGACAGCATCAGGCAGTGCGCCTCGGCCTGCGCCTCGACCGACAGCGGCAGGTGGACCGCCATCTGGTCGCCGTCGAAGTCCGCGTTGAACCCCGAGCACACCAGCGGGTGGATCCGGATCGCGTTGCCCTCCACCAGGGTCGGCTCGAACGCCTGAATACCCATCCGGTGGAGCGTCGGCGCGCGGTTCAGAAGCACCGGGTGCTGGTAGATGACTTCCTCAAGAACATCCCACACAGCCGGGTCGCGCCGCTCGAGCATCCGCTTCGCGCTCTTGATCGTGTCCGCGAGCCCGTGCTCCTTCAGCTTCCGAATAATGAACGGCTGGAACAGCTCCAGCGCGATCTTCTTGGGCAGGCCGCACTGGTTCAGCTTCAGCTCCGGACCCACCACGATCACCGAACGCGCCGAGTAGTCCACGCGCTTGCCGAGCAGGTTCTCGCGGAACCGACCCTGCTTGCCCTTGATCATGTCCGTCAGCGACTTCAGCGCACGGTTGCTGCTGCCAAGCACCGGACGACGGCAGCGCCCGTTGTCAAACAGCGCGTCCACCGCCTGCTGCAGCATCCGCTTCTCGTTGCGGATGATCACATCCGGCGCGTTCAGGTCCATCAGCTTCTTCAGCCGGTTGTTCCGGTTGATGATCCGCCGATACAGGTCGTTCAGGTCGCTCGTCGCGAAGTTGCCGCTCTCGAGCAACACCAGCGGCCGAAGGTCCGGCGGGATCACCGGGATCACGTCCATCACCAGCCATGTCGGGTCGTTCTCGCTCTCACGAACCAGCTCGACCATCTTCAGACGCTTCGAGAGGTCCTTGATCTTCTGCTTCGAACGCGTCGTCCCCAGCTCCTCGCGGATCTTCTTCACCTCGGCGGTGAGGTCCAGAGTCTCCAGGAGCTCGCGGATCGACTCGGCGCCCATCGACGCCCGGAACGCGTTGCCGTACTGCTCGACCGCAACACGGTGCTCGTCCTCGGTCATCACCTGCTTGGCGGTCAGCTCCGTGTCGCCCGGATCGATGACGACATAGTCCTGGTAGTAGATGATCTTCTCGAGATCGCTCGTCCGCATCCCGAGAATCGTCGCCAACCGGCTCGGCAGGCTCTTGAAGAACCAGATGTGCACCACCGGCGACGCCAGGTTGATGTGACCCATCCGCTTCCGGCGAACACGCGAGTGCGTCACCTTCACGCCGCAGCGATCGCAAATGATCCCCTTGTACTTCGTGCCCCGGTACTTGCCGCACGCGCACTCGTAGTCACGCTCCGGCCCGAAGATCCGCTCGCAGAACAGACCGTCCTTCTCAGGCCGATAGGTCCGGTAGTTGATCGTCTCGGGCTTCTTCACCTCGCCGTAGGACCACGCGCGGATGTCGTTGGGCGACGCCAACGTCACCTTCACCGCACTGAAGTCGTTCACCCGGTCGTACACGCTCTCAGCCATGCTTGAATCACCTCAATGGGTGTGAATGCTCTCGTTCGATCCGCTCACAGAAGGTTGCAAATGACCCGGCCTGCCGCCGCCGAAGCCGGCGCTACAGCAGCGACCCCGCTTCCAATTGCTTCTTCTCAAGCGTCACGTTCAGACCAAGGCCCTTCAGCTCGTTGCAGAGAACGTCGAATGCCACAGGCATCCCCGCCTCGAGCTTGTTCGTGCCCTTGACCATGCTCTCGTAGATCTTCGTCCGGCCCTCGACGTCGTCCGACTTGACCGTCAGAAGCTCCTGAAGGATGTAGCTCGCCCCGTACGCCTCGAGCGCCCACACCTCCATCTCGCCGAACCGCTGGCCGCCCGTTCGGGCCTTGCCGCCCAAGGGCTGCTGTGTGATCAGCGAGTACGGCCCGGTCGCACGAGCGTGGATCTTGTCATCCACCAGGTGGTGCAGCTTCAGCATGTACATCGAGCCCACCGTCGTCCGCTGGTGGAACTTCTCACCGGTCCGCCCGTCGTAGAGCTGGATCTTCCCGGTCGGAGGCATCTCCGCCAGCATCTCGTCCGGACGCGCAGGGATCCCCGTCTCCTCAATCTCGGCCTTGCGCCTGCGAACATGCTCGTTCGCCGCCTCGACCGCGTCGTGGATCTCATGCTCCGTGCACCCGTCGAACACAGGCGTCTGCGCCTGGAACCCGAGCACCCGGCACGCCCACCCAAGATGCGTCTCCAGGATCTGGCCCACGTTCATCCGCGACGGCACACCCAGCGGGTTGAGCATCACGTCGACCGTCCGGCCGTCGTCCATGTACGGCATGTCCTCCTCGGGAACGATCCGGGCGATCACGCCCTTGTTCCCGTGACGACCCGCCATCTTGTCACCAACACTCAGCGGACGCTTCGTCGCGATGTACACCTTCACCATCTCGAGCACGCCGTTGGGCAGCTCGTCGCCACGCTTCATGTGCGCGACCTTCCGCTGCTTCTCGGTCTCCACCGCCTCGATCCGGGGCCAGTACTGGTCCTTGACGATCTGCGCCTTGTCACGAGCCTCGGCCGAGCCCTTGACCCACTTCATGTCGAAGGTCTTGATCTGCTCGAGAATGACCTCGGGGATATCGCTCGCACCGACCTTCTGACGCGTCATCGGGTCGACCATCTCGGTCTCGATCAGGCCGTTGATCGCACTCACCATCTCCTGGAACAGCGCGATCGCCTTCGCGTCCTGCTCGGACTCGTACGCCTCGATGTCCTTCCGAAGCTGCTTCTTCTGCTCCTCCGACAGGTGCATCCGGCGGCTGAACTTCTTCGCCCCGATCACGATGCCCTGCGTGCCCGAAGGCACCTCGAGCGAGTCGTTCTTCACGTCCTCGCCCGCCCGGCCGAAGATCGCGTGCAGCAGCTTCTCCTCGGGCGTCAGCTCGGTCTTCGCCTTGGGAGAGACCTTGCCCACCAGGATGTCGCCCGGCCCGACGCGCGCGCCGATCCGGATGATCCCGTTCTCGTCGAGATTCCGAAGCATCTTCTCCGACACATTCGGGATGTCCCGCGTGAACTCCTCACGCCCGAGCTTCGTCTCGCGGATCTCCACGTCGTACGAGTCGATGTGGATGCTGGTGAACATGTCCTCCTTCACCAGACGCTCGTTGATCACGATCGCGTCCTCGAAGTTGTACCCGTCGTAGGTGTTGAACGCCACGAGCGCGTTCTTGCCGATCGCCAGCTCGCCCTGCTTCGTCGACGCGCCGTCCGCGATGATCTGGCCAGCCTCCACCCGGTCGCCGATCTCGATGATCGGCTTCTGGTTCTGGCAGGTGCGCTCGTTCAGTCCGACGAACTTGCGCAGCACGTACTCGTCCTGGTTGTTGATGATGATCCGCTGCGCGTCGGCGAAGGTCACCTCGCCGCTACGCTTGGCCTTCACCACCATGCCCGAGTTCGTGCCGATCGACGTCTCAAGACCCGTCGCGACAACGGGCGGGTCCACCTTGATCAGCGGCACCGCCTGACGCTGCATGTTCGAGCCCATCAGCGCCCGGTTCGCGTCGTCGTGCTCGAGGAACGGGATCAACGCCGCCGAGATGCCCACGATCTGCTTCGGAGAGATGTCCGCGTACATCACGTCCGACGAGTGCACCTGCGTCAGCTCGCCGTCCACACGAGCAATCACATCGCCCTCGGCCAGCTTGCCCGACGCGTCGAACGCGTCCGCCGGCGCCAAGACCGCCTTCATCTCCTCGTCCGCGCGGAGGTACTGAACCTCCTCCGTCAGCTTCCCGCCCTTGACCGTGCGGTACGGCGTCTGAAGGAAGCCGTACTCGTCGACCTGCGAGAAAATCCCGAGCGACGCGATCAGACCGATGTTGGTGCCCTCGGGCGTCTCGATCGGACAGATCCGGCCGTAGTGCGAGATGTGCACGTCGCGCACCTCAAACCCCGCGCGCTTGCGGTTCAGACCGCCAGGCCCGAGCGCCGACAGACGACGCTCGTGCACCAGGCTCGACAGCGGGTTCGTCTGGTCAACGACCTGGCTCAGCTCGCTGCGACCAAAGAAGAAATCGATCGCGCTCGAGATCGACTTGCTGTTCACCAGATCGCTGATCTTCGCCAGCTCGTCCGGGTCCTTGACGCTCATGCGCTCCTGCACCGTCCGCCGAAGCTTCAGGAAGCCCTTGCGCAGCTCGTCAACCGCCAGCTCGTCCAGCGTCCGCAGACGCCGGTTGCCCAGGTGGTCGATGTCGTCCACCTGCGCCGCCGGACGGCCCGTCTTCGGGTCCACCCGGTTCGACCGCAGGTCGAGCAGGTACTCGATGACCTTCAGGAAGTCCTCGCCCGTCAGGAACTGCTGGTTCTCGTCGGTCTCGAGCTCAAACTTGCGGTTGATGCGGAACCGGCCGACCCGGCCCAGACGGTACCGGTTCTCGTCGTAGAACTTCTCGTAGAACAGCTGCTTGGCCTTCTCGACCTGCGGCGGGTTGCCCGGGCGAAGCCGGCCGTACACCTTCAGCAGCGCACGCTCGTAGTCCGTGTCGGCCTCGAACGCCTCGAGGTTCTCGTCCGCCACCGTGTTCAGGATCAGCACATCGCTCGGGTTCTGGATCACGCGCACCTTCTTCAGGCTCCCCGCGTTGATCGCCTCCGCCGCCTCGCCGATCTGGTGGCCGACGTGCACGATCTCCTCGCCCGTCTCCAGGTCGATCACCGACTCCGCAGCCCAGTGCTCGGGCTTCACGTCCGCCGCCTTGATCTCCGTCACCTGGTAGAACAGGCTCAGGATCGCCTCGGTCGAGCTGACGCTCTCGTCCAGACACCGCAGGAATGTCGTCGCCGCCAGCTTGGTCGACTGATCGATCTTCATCGTCAGCCGGTCCTTCTTGTCGACCGCCATCTCGATCCACGACCCGCGCTCGGGGATGATCCGCGCCGAGTGCAGCGGACGGTCCGCCTCGCTCGACTCGATCCCGAAGTCAACGCCCGGCGAGCGGTGCAGCTGGCTCACGATCACGCGCTCGGCGCCGTTCACAATGAACTCGCCGCCGCCCATCATGATCGGGAACTCGCCGAGGTAGATCTCCTCCTCGGGGATGTCGTCCACGCCGTCGCGGATCAGCCGGACGCGCAGGCGGAAGGGCAGCCCGTAGGTCAGCCGGAGCTCCCGGCACTCGTCGCTGGTGTACCGGGGCTCGTCCAGCCCGTACGAGACATACTCCAGCCGCATCGTCCCGTCGTAGCTCTCGATCGGGAAAATCTCGTGCAGCAGCGACTCGAGGCCGAACTGAGGATTTCGCCCAGTCTCCGGCTTGTCGATCTGCAGAAAACGCTCGTATCCGTCCCGCTGAACTCGCGTCAGGTCCGGAACGGTCAGCCCGTCCCCCCGCTTCGCGTAGTTGCGCACAGTCCTCGCCGGCTCAGTGGTTGTCGCCATTGCGCTCCTCAGAGACCCCGTCAGAATGCAAGGTCAAAGCTCAAGACCAAAAGTCAAGCCCAAAGTTCGGGTTCAGCGGCCGCGGGCACACCCATCGCCCGAGCCGCTGCATGTGAAAATGCTGCGAAATCGATCGCCCCACGCTTGCTTCCACAGCCGTGGAAACGAGCCTTCTCGGTGGTGTCAATGTGCTGCGCGGAATTCTGAAGTCTACCGCTCCGCCCACGGTGGATCCACCCTTCTCCACCCGGCGGGCTACGACCAAAGCCAGAAACGCAACCCAAGACATCGACGAGCCCATCGGCCCGTCGATGCAAATGTTCCATGAACTGTAGCCGCCTCGATCCCCGAGCGTCGACAACGCCCCGGATGACGGCCATCACTCCGGATCAATCCTATCCAAACAAAAGTCGGACGGATCCCGGAATCAGGTAAGCTCGACGTCGGCGCCGACTTCCTTGAACTGAGCGGCGAGCTTCTCGGCGTCCTCTTTCGAGAGGTTCTCCTTGACCGCCTTGCCGCCGGCGTCCACCAGCTCCTTGGCCTCCTTCAGGCCAAGACCCGTCGCCTCGCGCACGATCTTGATCACCTTGATCTTCTGGTCGCCCGCCGACTTGAGAACGACGTTGAACTCCGTCTTCTCCTCGGCGGCCGCGGCACCAGCGTCACCCGACGGGGCGGCCATCATGATCCCGCCGCCAGCGGCCGCCTCGATGCCGTACGCCTCCTTGAGGTAGTCCCCAAGGTCGACAGCCTGCTTCAGCGTCAGCTCAGCCAGCTTGTCGCCGATCGCCTTGATCGCCGAGTCGAACTCTTTCGTCGCGGTTGCTTCGTCGCTCATTGCTCTACCAAACCTTTCCAATCCACCTCACCCAAGAGGGACCGAACCACTCGGCTCTTTACCCCGGCTGCCAGAGGCAGTCTTCACCGGGCCAGTTGGGTGCCGATGCCAAAGAAACACACTCAAACCTTCGCGATCGATTCGCCCTTCTCGAGCTTCTCCTCGATCGCCTTCACCAGACCCGCCACCTTCGAACCCGGACCCTTCACCTGCGCCACCAGGTTCCGAGCCGAGCTCAGGATCAGCGTCACGACCTTCGCGATCGCCTCGTCACGCGTCGGGAACTTGCTCAGCGCCGTCACGCCGTCCTCGCCCGCATAGAGCTCGCCGTCAAGCACGGCACCCTTCAGCTCCACGTCCGGGAAGTCCTTCACGAGCTTGATCAGCTCGCGTGCAACCTCAACGACGCTTCGCTCGCTGTACAGCATCGCGTTCTGGCCCTTCATGACCGGGCCCAGCACCTCGAGCGGCGTCCCCTCGAAGGCCTTCTTCGCCAGCGAGTTCTTCACCACCGTCAGCCGAACCGACTTCTCGCGCAGACCAGAACGGATCGTCTCCGTTCCCTCGGCGTCCACGCCGCGAAGCGAGATCACAAGAGCCTCCTCGGCCCCCTCGAGACGCCCCTGGTAGTCAGAGACGATCATTTCCTTCACAGGCTTCGACATGCCTCACACCCTCCGAGCCCCATCCTCACGATGAAACGCTCGCTCGAAATCGTCTCAGATCACTCGGCCTCGACCACGCCGTAACGGATCTTCACCGCCGGCGTCATCGTCCCGCTCACGTGGATGCTCTTGATGTACACGTTCTTCAGACCGCTCGGCTGAGCCGACTCGATCGTCTTGAGCAGGTGCTCAAAGTTCGCCAGAAGATCACCCTCGGGGAAGCTCATCTTCCCGATCGTCGCGTGAACGTTGCCGGCCTTGTCCGCGCGGTACTCGACCTTGCCCGCCGCGTACTCCTCCACCGCCTTCACAACATCCTTCGTGACCGTCCCCGCCTTCGGGCTCGGCATCAGGCCCTTCGGCCCGAGCACCCGGCCACGCCCCCCGCCTCGACCGCGCCCGCCGCCTTCGCCGCAGCCACCTGGTCCTCGCGGCAGAACGCGATCACACGCTTGGCCTTGCCGATCCCCTTCGGCAGACTCACCGCGCCGCGAACCTGCTGGTCCGCCTGACGCGTGTCAACGCCAAGATGGAACACCACATCGACCGACTGGTCGAACTTCGTCCCCTCGAAACGCTTCACGTGCGACATCGCCGTCGCCGCGTCCACCGGGTCGCGGCTCACCTTCGCCGCGTTCGACTTCGAACGCTTGCTCTGGCGGTGACGCAGCTTGCCCCGGCGATGCTTCGGCCCGTCCTCGCCCGATGAATCAACCTTCTTCTTCTTCGTCTCGACCCCATCAGCCGGAGACGCCGCCTTCTCGGCCTCGTCGCCGAAGCCGAAACCGACCTTGGGCTTCGTGAATTCGCTATCAGCCATGATTAGCCCTCCACCTCGATGCCCATCGACCGGCACTGGCCAGCGATGATGCGGACCGCCGCATCGACGCTCGCCGCGTTCAGGTCTTCCTTCTTCTGCTCCGCAATCGACTCGAGCTGCGCCCGCGTCACCTTGCCGACCTTCTTCTTGTTCGGCTCGCCCGACGCCTTGTCGACGCCCGCGGCCTCCTTGATCAGCACCGCCGCCGGGCTCGACTTGATGTCGAACTCGAACGACCGATCGCTGAACACGCGAACCACGCACCCAACGACCTTGCCGTTGAGCGCGCCCGTCGCCGCGTTGAACTGCTGGATGAACTGCCCCGGGTTCACACCCTTGGCACCAAGAACCGGACCAAGCGGAGGTGCCGGCGTCGCCGACCCACCCGGGGCCATGATCTTGAACGTATTGATAAGTTCGCGTTTGGCCATCGGTCTCCACCTCCCACTCCGCGAATCCGCCGGCACCGGCCAATCAGCCCCGGCTCGCGAGTGGTCCTCACGGTTCCCTGGTTGTCCGCGTCACCGAAGCCCCACCGGCTCAGGCGCGAAGGCAAGCATAGACACGCTCAACGCCCCGCATCCACCCGCAACGCGCTTTCTCGCACGCACCCAACGCCAGCCCCCCACCGTCACCCCTCACACCGCCCAGTCCTCTACTACCCTCAGCCCATGACCCGAGCCGCCCTGACCCTCATCCTCCTCCTCCTCGCCGCCCTCCTCCCAGCCTGCGGCCACCACGCCCGCGTCACCGTCACACCCACCTCACCCAACACCCCAACCAACGCCCGCCTCGCCCCCCAACTCGTCACCCGCGCCTACACCTACGCCGACGAGAACACCATCCACATCTACCTCTCTGACCTCACATCAGCCGAACTCGCTGATCCAAACGCCGTCGGCCAGATCGTCCACATCCACATGTTCATCCGCCCCAGCCCCGGCCGAACCCCCATCGAGCCCGACGCCCTCAACGCCTCCATCCGC
>DAIOTV010000018.1:38975-40225 GCA_036751825.1 Phycisphaerales bacterium | reverse complement strand
TCCGGGGCAGGTTGTTGAACAGCTTGACCATCTCGGGGTCGATGACCTTCGCGAGGGCGCGGTAGCCGTCGAGGAGCTCTTCCTCCGTGTCGAAGTAGAACCTCGGGTCGGTGCGCAGGAAGCCGGTGAAGGCGTCGAAGAGTGCGTCGTCGCTCTCGAAGCGTGAGCCGTTCGTCTCGAACCAGTCGGTGCGTCGGATGGTGTCCAGCATCTCGGCGCGGATGCGGGCGACTTCGGCGAGGCCGATCCGGTGGACCTCGTCGGCGGAGATCTCGAGGGTGGTGTGCTCGCGCAGGGCGAACTCGTAGGCCGCCACGCCGTCGACGCCGTCGCTGATGCCCACGGTCTCGCGGCAGGCGGGCAGGTACTCGGTCTCGAGGAACTCGGCGAAGCGCTCGTAGGCCGGGACGATCTGTTCTTCGATGACGGCGAACGCCCGGCGGGCCTGTGGGTCGGCGGGCTCGCGGGCGGCGAAGGGCTGGTAGAACGGGCTGAGCATCGGACGGGGCACGACCTGGTTTCGGGCCTGGGCGATCGCCGGCTCGATGATCACCCGCGGTGGCACGCGGCCGGCCTGCATGCCCAGGCGCATCTGCGCGATCGTCTCGTCCAGCACACGCGGGACCTCGCCGAGGCGCATGATGTACAGGTCGTGGTCCTGCGGCGTCCGCAGCGGGCTGAACCGGCCGAGCTGCGGCAGCCAGTACTGCGGGCCGCCGATGCTCGTCACCGGCATCTGCTCGCGGTAGAGGCGTGAGCCCTCGAGGCTGAGCTCGAGCTTGTACGCGACGAGGTCGAGCGACAGCCGCAGGTCGTCGTCCAGCCGGTCGGTGTCGATCGCGCGCAGCCGCTCGAGCACCTGGCGCTGCCGGCGGTCGTGGTCCTCGTAGGCCCGCGGCGCTTCGCTGGGCAGCCGGCCGGCCATCAGCTTCTGGTCGACGTACTTCTCCATCCACACCGGGCTTCGCAGGTACTCGAGCATCAGGTAGGCGTCGAGCACCGCCTCGGCCTCTTCGCGGGCCTTCGCCTCGGCGCGCGTGGGGATCGCAGCGGGAGCGATGGCCTGCTGTCCGCCAGCGCGTTCATCGGGCTGAACCAGCCAATAAAGGCGGCGGAGAACTATGAACTCGTCGACCAGCTCGGAAAGTCCACGCCGGAGAGTCTGAACCAACTTGGTGACATCTATGTCAACGAATCGTTGTTCAGCCTCGCTGCGGATGCTTATTTGCGGTCGATGCGAATGTCTGACA
>DAIOTV010000018.1:0-38965 GCA_036751825.1 Phycisphaerales bacterium | reverse complement strand
CATCGGGCTGGGCGAGCGCGGGCAGAGAGAGGGCGGACGCGAGAGCGACGGCGGCGAGCTTCTTCATGGCGCAAGCCTATCGGCGGGCGCACGACAACGCCCGCACGGGGCGGGCGTTGGTCGTGAAGTTCGGTTCAAGGAGCGTGCGACTCGCCGGTGCTACTCGCCGGTGCTGTCGCCCTCGGTCTCGCCGGCCTGCTTGGGTCCGACGACGACCGACATCTTGTTGGCGCTGGTGTAGTAGCGAGCGAAGGCGTCGCGGATGTCGTCGGCGGTGAAGCTGCCGTAGGCGGCTTCGATGTTGGCCAGGTCGTCGAGCGAGGTGCCGCGGTAGGTCGCGGCGCTGAGCTGGCCCGTCCACCAGCCGGGCTGCTCGGTGTCTTCCTTGATCTTGTTGAAGATCTGGCCGCGGGCGACCTCGACCTCTTCGCCCGAGGGTCCGTTCTCGGCGAAGTCGGTGAACATGTCGTCGATCTTGCCGGCAAGCCGGGTCTCGTTGCCGGGGTTGGTCGGGCCGGCGGCGAAGATCAGGCCCATGTCGGGGTAGACGGTCGAGGGCTGGCTCTGGGCGCTGATCGAGTAGACGAGCTGCTCGTTCTCGCGGATCTCCTTGATCATGCGGGTGGTGAGGATCTGCGTGGCGAAGCCGATCAAGCGCGTGTCGCGGACGTTGCTGGCGTCGGGCCCGAACGAGCCGGTGATGGCGAGCGCGACGGGGGTGCTGGTCTCGATGTAGTTCGAGGCCTCGAGCGGCCCCTCGGGGTGCTCGATGGTGCGCAGCTCGTCGAGCGTCGCCTCGCTGATGCGGTCGCGCGGGGGCAGCGAGCCGATGTAGCGGGCGACGACCTCCATCGCGTCGTCCTGCGCGATGTCGCCGACGACGGAGACCTCGATGGGTGCGCCGTCGAGTGTCTGCTCGAGCCACGCCTGCGCGTCGGCGAGGGTGATGGCCTCGACGCGGTCCTCAGTGATGGGCAGCAGGCGGACCTCGCCCTCGGGGGACATGAGCCTGGGCAGGATCTCCTGGAGCTGGGCGAGGGGCTGTGTCTTGCGCTGCTCGATGATCTGCCGCTGGGTCTCCTTCCACTGGTCGAGGGCGACCTGCTCGACGACGGGCTCGGTGAGCAGCAGGTGGGCGAGCTGCATGCCGGTCTCGAGCTCGGCGGGGTTGCCCGAGACATTGATCGTCAGCGTGTCGCCGCCCGAGCCGCCCCCGACGCTGATCTTGGTGCCGGTGAGCAGGTCGCGGACATTGGTGCTGGAGAGGCCGCGGGTGGCGGGGCGGCTGAAGGCGAGCGAGGCGGCGTCGGTCAGCCCGTGCGTCTCGGCGGTCTCGCGGATGCGTCCGCCGGCGAGGGTGATGGTGACCGTGGCGTTGTCCTTGCGCTTGTCCATGAACCGGTAGTGCGCGCGGACGCCGTTGTTGAGCCACGCCGACCAGATCTGCGTCGGCTCGTGCTTCTCGATCTCGACGACCTCGCCCGCCGCGGGCAGGCTGGCCATGAACGACTCGGGCCGCTCGTCCTCGGACTCGGCCTCGGGCGTCACGCTCAGGTCGGCGCGGGCCATCTCGAGCAGCTCCGACTCGGACGGCACCTCGACATGGTCGGGGATCGTCAGCGCGATCATCAGCTTCTCGTCGTCGTAGAGCCTGGTGAACCACTCGTTCACCTCGGCGTCGGTGATCGTCGGCACCATCTCGCGGGTCATCTCGAGCTGCTGGGCCGCGCTCAGCACGGTGTCGCCGTTGGCGACCTGCTGGTTGAGCGACGAGAGGATCGCGGTGGCGGGCAGCGTGGGCTCCTGCTCGGCGTAGCGCTCGGCGCCGGCGATGGCGGCCTTGCGCGCGTCCTCGATCTCGCGCGAGCTGAACCCGTGCAGGTGCGCCCGCTTGAACTCGCGGGTCAGCTCCTCCATCTGCGTGCGCCAGGTGTCGGGCCGGCCGAAGGACTGGATCCAGCTCACGCGCATCGCGCCGAAGAAGTCGCCCACGAACGCGGCCGACCCGAGGATGTCCATCTCGCCCTCGTTGATCTTTTTCTGCAGCCGGCGGTTGAACACGCTCGAGGCCAGGTTCTCGACGAGCACCCGCCGCATGTCCTGCCGCGTCGTGACGGGCGGCATCGGCTCGCGGATGTTGATGATCTGGACCTGCGCGTTGGTCAGCTCCGGATCGGTGAAGACCTCGGCGCGCATCTCGGTGTAGGGGGTCACGCCGACGGGCAGATCATCGGGCCGCTCGACCTTCGCCTCGTCGCCGAAGTACTGCTCGATCAGCGGCACGATCGACTCGGCGTCGCGGTCGGCGGCGATGATCAGCGTCATGTTGCTCGGCACGTAGTAGGTCTCGTAGAACTCGACGAAGTCGTCGCGCTGCACGCTGTTGATGGTCTCCTCGGTGCCGATGGGCAGGCGGTAGCCGAAGGTCGATCCGGGGGCGATAGCCTCGAAGAGCTGCTCCTGCACGCGCTGCTGGGGGCTGAGCCGCGTGCGGCGTTCCTCCTGGATGATGCCGCGCTCCGCCTCGATCTCCTCGGGCAGCAGGCTGAGCCCGCCGGCGACGTCGTCGAAGAAGAGCATGGCCTTGTCGATCGTCTCGAGCTCGGCGTCTGGCAGGTTGAGGATGTAGGTCGTCTGGTCGAAGCTGGTGAACGCGTTCTGGTGCCGGCCGAAGCTCAGGCCCATGGACTCGAAGAACGAGACGACCTCGGTGGGCTTGAAGTTCTCGCTGCCGTTGAAGGCCATGTGCTCGAGGTAGTGGGCGATGCCGCGGATCTCGTCGGTCTCGTTGAGCGAGCCGGCGGAGACATGGAGGTAGAGGGCGGCGCGGTTCTCGGGGTTGCCGTGCTCCTTGATCATGTAGGTCAGGCCGTTGTCGAGTGTTCCCACGAGCAGGTCGTCGCGCGTCTCGAGGGGCTGTGAGGTGAGGGGCCCGGTGGTGCCGGCGAGCAGCATCGTGGCGATCGTTTTCAGGTTCATCGTGGTGTGCCCTCCGGGCGGGGGTGTGGGCGGATCTGGTTCCGGGGCGCGCACGCGCGGCCGCCCGCCGGGATCCGAGCCGAGTGAGCCTATACACGCCGCGATCGATCAGGGTTGCGGCGTCGGGCCGCGAAACATCCGGCAGGTCCCGTCGCACTTCTTGCCCGGCTCGAACCGGCCCTCGAGCATGCCGCCGATCGCCCCGTCGATCGTTTCCCGCACCGCGTCGAGGTCGAGGTCCTCGATCGCGATCACCCCGGCCTGCTGGGTCGAGAGCACCCAGTAAGCGGCCTCGCCGGTCAGCTCGCCCGGACTCATGCCGTACGAATCCGCCAGCGCGAGCGCGTAGATCCCGAGCTGCAGGTCGTCCGCCTTGGGCTCGATCAGGGACGGCCAGGCACCGCCGGTCTTGTAGTCGATGATGCGGAAGCCGTCGCCCCGCTCGGTCCGCAGCCGCTCGACGCGATCGATCTTGGCCTCGATCACATGCGGCTCGCCGCCGGTCGGGCCGCACACATACGGCAGCCTCAGCTTCTCCTCGATCATCACGATGTCGGCGTTGTCGTCGTGCAGGGCGTCGTAGCCCGCGTCGAGCTGCGCCTCGACCTGCGCAAGCTGCCCGCGGTCAATGCCGCCCCCGCCCGCGCGGGCCCACGCCTCGAAGAACAGCTCCCGTCCCATGCGCACCAGGTCCGCCTTGGTCGGCCTCGCCCGCCCGTCGCTGTCCGCCTCGGACCACAGCCGGTAGAAGCGCTCGAGCGCCGCGTGCGCAACGGTGCCCACGACCTGCGCGCTCGTCGGCTCGTCGACCAGCCCCAGCACATGCTTCACGTGGTAGCACGCCGGGCACCGGCGGTACGCGTCGATCTGCGAGTAGCTCAGGCGCAGCGGCGGCTGCAGCCCGACCGCCTCTGGCCCGCAGTCGTCGGCGGCGCTCAGCTGCTCGGCGAGGGCGGCGGCGCGCTCGAGCACCGCGCTGTCGCCCGTGAGCCACGGCGGCAGGTCGCCCGGCGCCGCGCCCCGCTCGATCCTCGCGATCGCCGCCATCCACGCCGCCGCCCGAGCGAGCCGGTCGGCCTGCCCGTCCAGCATCGATTCGGTGAGCCCGCTGCTGTCCGATGTCTCGAGCGCGTCCGCCGCTTCGAGCCGGGCCTCGCGACGGGCCGCTGCCAGCACGCGCCGCCGGCGGTCGGGGTCGCAGACCGTCTCGGCGTCGAGCGCATCGATCGGGGTGCCCACGCCGGCCGCCGCCGCGTTGCGCAGCACATCGGCGTCGTTGCGCAGAAGCACGCCGTCGGTCGGCTCGTCGGTCGGCAGGGGCAGCTTGCCGCGCCACGCGAGCTCCTGGAACATGTGCAGGCTCGTGCTTCGGCTCTTGGCGGGGTGGGCCATCAGGACGAGCCGACGCTCGGCCCGCGTCATCGCGACATAAAACAGCCGGCGCAGCTCGTCCTTCACCGGCGTCGGCGCTTCGCCCGCCAGCTCGACGGGCAGCTCGGGCCGGTCGCTGGGCATGGCGCGCCCCAGCTGGCCCGGCATGGTGCCGATGTTGGGGATGAACACCGTGTCGAACTCGAGGCCCTTGCTCTGGTGCGCGGTGATGAGCCGCACGCCCTCGCCGTCGAACTCGGGCTGCGTGTCGGCGTCGATCGAGCTCATGCCGCGGAAGCTCTGGTCCTTCTCGTCGAGCCTCTGGTAGTGCTCCCAGAACGCGCCGAGATCGCCCGGCGGCGCGAGCCGGGGCGCCAGCTCCCGCGCGAAGCGGAGCACCGCGACCAGGTGCGCCACCCGGCGGGCCCGCTCGCGCGAGGGCAGCAGCTCGGCGTGCGCCATCCCCGTGCGCTCGATGATCGACGAGATCACCGCGTGCGCCGGCGCGTTCGCCGCGAGGCCGGCCAGCTCGTCGTGCAGCGCCACGAGCCGGGCGACCTTCTCGTCGTCGCGCTCACGCACCCACGCCATGAACGACGGGGCCTCGGCGCCTTCAGCGCCCGCACGCATCGCGACGCGCTGGTGATCCCGGCGCAGGCGCATCGCCCCGGCCCGCTCCATGCGGATCGGCGGCCGCGTCAGCAGCCACGCCGCCGAGAACGCCTGGCCCTCGACCAGCAGCCGGATCCACTCGAGCAGGTCCTGCACCGCGGCGTCGTCGAGAGCGCTCGGCCGGCGCGAGCGCGACACGGGGATGCCCGCGAGCGCCAGCTGATCCGCGACCTCGTCCAGCTTGTCGTGCGTGCCAGCGATCACGGCGTACGAGTCGAACCCGCGGTCGTGCTCCGCCCGGTCGGCGAGGATCATCGGGGCGATCACGCCGCCCCAGGGCGTCGACTTGTCGACATGCACCGCCTCGACGGGCGAGCCGTCCGCCGCCAGGTCGCCCAGGGCCTCGAGCGGCTTGTCCGCGACGAACCTGGACTCGGCCTCGGCGATGATGCGCTGCGCCGCGCGCACGATCGCGGGCGTGCTGCGGTAGTTGGCGTCGAGGGTGATGGTGGTCGCGTTGGTCCAGGTCTGGGCGAAGTGCTCGAACGCGCGGGTGTCCGAGCCCCGGAAGCCGTAGATCGCCTGGTCGTCGTCGCCCACCACGCAGATGTCGCGGGTCGGGCTCGCCGGGGCGAGCAGCTTGAGCAGCTCGAGCTGCGCGGCGTTGACATCCTGGTACTCGTCGACGACCACATGCCGGGTCTCGTCGCGGACGATCGCCGCCGCCTCGGCGGACTCGCGCAGGATGCGGATCGGCAGCAGGATGTAGTCGTCGAAGGTCGCCAGGCCGGCGCTCGCGCACGCCCGCTCGAAGCGGTGGTAGACCTCGACGGCCTCGGCGAAGGCGGCGAGGCGGGCGCGCTCGGCGTCGATCCGCTCGTCGTCCCACTCCGCCGGGGGCCGGTCGATCAGCGCCCGCCAGCGCTCGGCGAGGGTTCGCGCGTCATCGGCGAACACCGCGGTGATGCGCAGCCGCTCGATCCACCGCCACGCGTGATCCGCGACATCCGCCGGGCCGCCGAGCGCCAGGCGGGACGGCGGGATCAGCCCCGCGGCGGCGGCGTCGAGCACGGCCTCTTCGAGCAGGTCCTTCCGCTGCGCCGAGTCGATCAGCCGCAGATGAGGCCGAACGCCGATCGCGTCGCCGAACCGCGCGAGCCAGCGGAGCCCCAGGCTGTGGAAGGTGCCCGCCGCGATCTCTTCGCCCGCGAGGCCGACGAGGCTGCCGAGCCTGTCGCGCATCTCGCCGGCGGCCTTGTTGGTAAAGGTCATGGCGGCGATGGTGTCGGGCCGCGTGCCCTGCTCGATGAGGTGTGCGATGCGGCGGGTGATGACGCGCGTCTTGCCCGTGCCGGGCCCGGCGAGCACGATCAGCGGGCCGTCGTCGTGGAGCACGGCCTGTCGCTGCCGGTCGTTCAGCCCGTCGAGGACACTCACGCCGGCGCCTCGCCCGGCGTTTCGCCCGCGGGCGTCTCGCCGGGCCGCTTCATGTAGAGGTGCACGGCCGTGCTGCCGTAGGCGTGCGTCTCGGGCCCGATCGCGCCCTCGATCGTGAGGTCGACATCGGTGAACCGGCTGGTGGTGTCGCGGTCGGTGCGGTCGGGGTCGCGCTCGTGCAGGAAGGGCCAGGGCGTGCGGAGCACGGCGTAGCCGTCGTCGTCGAGCAGGGCGATCAGCCGGGAGAGCTGCGCGATCACGCGGGGCCACTGCCCGGTGTCGCGCACCATGGCGTAGGGCGGATCGCAGAAGATCAGGTGCACGGGGCGCGGGCAGCGGGCGACGACCGCCGGGCCCAGCGCGTCGGCCGAGACGGACTCGGCGCGGTCTTCCACGCCCAGCATCTCGATGTTCTGGCGGAGGACCTCGAGCGTACCCCGGTCGCGCTCGACGAGCACGCACCGCGACGCGCCTCGGCTGACGGCCTCGAGGCCGACCGCGCCCGAGCCGGCGAAGAGGTCGAGCACCGCCACGCCCTCGGTGTGGCCCCGCAGCAGGTTGAAGAGCGCTTCCTTGACGACATCCGGCATGGGCCGGGCCGGGCTCTTGTCGCTCGGGCTGAGCAGCTGTCGTCTTCGGAACTCGCCGGCGATGATGCGCATCGGCAGAGCAAACGCCGACGCGGGCCGGGTGTCAAGCTCGGCCGGTCGTCGTCGTCGGTCCCGGCACGGGGATCCTCGGCCCCTTCGCTCCGCTCTCTCTCCCTGCGGCTCACAGATCTTCCACGTCATGTGATCAGGAGCGAGGGAGGCCGAGGATCCTCGTGCCGGGTTGGTCCGTCGATTGCGCTTAGCCGAGCACCCCCTCCGCCCCAAAGTCGAGATCCGCCAGGAGCAGCTCGTTGGCGAGCGCCTCGGGGTTGTCGAGCAGCTTGTTGATCGGAGCGGCGAGCACGGGCGGACGCTCAAGGCCCGAGACGATCCGCCAGAAGGGCTCGGCGACGCCGTCGTGCTGCCACTGCCGGAACGGGCCGAACTCGTCCTGCGCCAGGGCGGCGAGCGCCGGCCCGCCGACATAGACCGCCCGCGTCAGCAGCAGCAGGTCGTCGCAGACGAACTCGCTCTCGGCGGCGACGCCCGAGATGGCGTCGGCGACGGCGGCGAACAGGCCGGCGTCGGCGCTGATCAGGTCGTCGGCGTCGTGCCAGATGAGGTAGCGGTACTGCGAAAGGGCCATGCCGGGCACATCGATCCGCTGCCGGAGTCGGGCGGCGAGGCCCGCTCGGCCTCCGATCTGGCGGCGCATCGGCTCGTGGGCGGGGATGGATCGCTCGATCTGCTCGCAGACGTCGTCCAGCGTTCGGATCGCCCGGCCGAAGAGCCGGATGACCTCCACGCCCGCCTGGCCCTGCCAGAACGCGCCGAGCCGGGCGGCGAAGACGATCCGCTCGTCGGTGCCGGCCGACCACGCGGCGAGATGCCGGGTCTCGGTCAGCCGGGCGACCTCGGCCTCCCAGCCGGGCGGTGCTGAAATGGTGTGCGCGTACGCCATGCGATGCCCGCCCGTCGCCGTCATGGCGCACGGACCTCCGTCGTCGAACGACTCGGCAACCGCATAGACCGGGTCAGAATGTGCTGCTACACCGCCCGGGTTCACACAGCCCGGCGATGCCCCACGAGAGACGGAGCACACTGTGCCCGAATTTCTTGGCCGTGCCAGCGAAACAGGCGGAAGAACCGACAGGTTCGGCAAAAATGGGCGCAACCGACACGGTCGGTGCGATAGAACCAGCCATGCCGAAGCCAAACGCCGTGTTGTCTGCCCTTGGGTCGTTCGTGATGGTCTGCTGCCTGGCGGGCTGCGAGCCGCCGGTCTCGCCGATCGAACAGGCCTCGGCGAGCGTGACGACCGTGGGACGGCAGGCGACGACCGACGCCCTCGAGACGGCCTTTCTCGAGGGCTCGATCACCTTCGAGGCCTGCCTCGAGGCCGCGGAAGCGCAGCTGGCATCGGGCGAGCCCTCGGCGAGCCAGCCCTCGGCGACCCAGTCTTCTGCGACCCAGTCTTCCGCGACCCAGTTCGCCGGTGCCGTGCTCGATCTGGCCGAGCGCATCGAGGACCGCTTCCCCACCGGCCCCGAGTACGAGCTGTTCTGGTTCCGCATGGGCCAACTCGCCGGCAAGGCGACGGCGCAGGCGATGGAAGCCGGCCGGTTCGACGAGGCCGCGACCCTGGTGCTCGCCGGCCCCCAGCGGTGGCAGCGCATGGGCTACTGGCACCGCTACCCGAACCACGACATCATGGTCGCGCTGAGCATGGCCCAGCAGGGCCGGTTCCGCGAGGCGACATCCCGCCTGCAGTCGCGCCCGATCGTGACGCCCGAGATGGAGTCGGCGGTCGCGCAGATCCGCGAGCGCGAGCGGCTGCGCGAGAAGCTCGAGCAGGAAGCCGCGTCGAACCCCGGGGGCTAGCGGCGATCCGTGATGCCCAGCTCTTCCTCGCTCAGCGATGCTTCGTCGATGGAGCCGTCGCCCGCGTCGGCGACAGGCTTGAACTCGACGAGGCGCTTCTCGCCCGAGCCGGCCTTGGACGATCGCTCGTGTTCGGCGGCGCGTCGGCCGTCTTCCGTCACGCGATACACGATGCCCGTGGTCTGCTCGGGCTTGCCGAGCAGGATCCGGTCGACCACCTCGACGCCCTGCATGACGGAGTGGTCGGTGTTGGAGACCTCATACTTCCAGAGCCCGAAGCGTCCCCGGCTGTAGATGCCCCGGGCCTCGAGCCAGGGGATGACGCGTGCGAGGATGTCGTCGCGTTCGACGCTCGGGGTCGGATAGCTGTAGTCGACGCGCTTGACCCAGGTGGACACGATGTCGTCGCGCTCGCCGGGCTCGAGCAGGCCGACGTTCTCGAGCCCCTGGATCGTGCGCTCGAGGATGGTGGCTTCGTCCTCGGGCTTGTCGGGGCTGAAGCTGGTCTCGCAGAGCAGCGAGTAGTGCGTGCGGGGGTCGGGTGTCATGCGGGGCGAGTAGTTGCTGAGGTAGGTGACGCGGTAGAACGGACAGTTGCTCTCGGGGAAGTACATCCAGCTCTTGGTGCTGGGGCAGGGCCGCCGGATGCCGACGCCCACCATGAAGCCTCCCGAGTGCAGGAGCCCGGCGGCGGCATCGCGGATGTCGCTCGGCGCATCGTCGATGATGCCGTTGAGCAGGCGATCGAGGGGCAGGGTGCTGATGAGGGCGTCGTAGCGCTCGGTGAAGCGTTCGCCGCCGGTGCCGTCGGGTGCGACGCGCTCGAATGTGGCGCGCCGGTCGGCGGTGTCGATCGAGACCAGGCGTGTGTTGAGGGAGAGGTTCTCGCGCAGCAGCGGCTCGAAGCGTGCGTAGAAATCGCCAGTTCCGCCGAGCGGATACTTGAAGCGGTTGTTGGGCCCCCATCCGAAATCGTCGGCGTCGGCGACGACATTGGCGAGCGCTCGCTTCCAGTCGATGACGGCGACGCGTTCGCCGATCCAGCTGGTGTTGAGCGCGCTGAGGTCGTAGGCCCAGACCTTGAAGTTGTACGGGCGCATGAAGCATCGGGCGATGCCCTCGCCGAAGACGCGATCGACGAATTCGCCGAAATGCTCGGCGTCGGTGGAACTGTTTCGACCGGTCTGCGCCTCGATGAGGCCCTGGAGGCACGCGGTGGTGAGGTCGGCGGGGAGGTATCTGAGGTTGTTCTGAAAGGGATACGGAACCCACCGATCGCAGAGGCGTACCCAACTCTCACGGTCGTTCAGCGTGTAGTCGTCGCCCACGAGTTCGTGAAAGATCCGGTCGTAGGTGTCATAGTGGCTGAAGAGGACGTGCCCGCCGACGTCCCACGAAAAGCCGGCTTGATCTGTGAAGGTTCTTGCAAGTCCGCCGACCGTATCCGACGCTTCGTGAATGGTGAAGCAATGATGACTAAGCTCGCGGAGCCGATAGCCCGCGCCGAGCCCCGTGGGTCCTGCCCCGACGACCAGGACCCGCCGTTGCACGGGGGAGCTCGTTTGTTGGTCGCCGGACGCCATCGGCAAACCGTAGGCCGATGCCGCGGGTTCGCGCCCTACCCCTTGGAGCGGTAGGTGACGCGAGGGAAATGTTTGGTTTCTGCCACTTTCGGGGGTTTGCCCCTCCACTCGACAGAAGTCGGGCGGCTGAAACGCCGAGAACCGCAGGGCACAGGCGGCACCGTGGTTCGAGATGGGATCTCGTTCGGTGCGGCGAAGACCTGACGGCTCGACGGGGACACGGACATGGACGTTCAGCAGACAGGCGGTATTGACGGGACGCTCACCGGTCTTGCACGGTCGGTGGAGGCCGTGCTCGCGCTGCCGGCGGTGCCGACGCTCGACTGGTGCGATCGCGCCGCGGCCGCGGTGGCTTCGCTCATCCAGCCGGCGGTGGCGCTGCTCACCATCGGCACGCTGACGGATTCGGGCGATCTGGTCGAGCACGAGGTGACCGGTGTTGGCCTTCGGCAGGCGCCGGGCGAGCCGACGCGGGCCCGCCCCTTGCCCCGCGACGAGATCGGATATCGCGGCGAGGACAGCCGGGTCGGCTCGCTCCGCGTTCGCGCGTCGAACCTGCGGAAGCTGGGCATCCGGCTGGCGGCTTCGGACCGCGACGGGGCGACGATCGGCACGATGGATCGCCTGCCGGGCTCGGCCGCCGGCAGCGAGCTCGCCGAGCTGTGGGAAGGGCTGGGCCTGGGCGAGCCGCTGGTGGCGGTCGTGCCGCTCGGCGAGCCGGCGGACGGCCGGGTCATGATCGTTCAGGTCGCCTCCTGCCGGGCGCCGTCGCGCGTCGACGCGAACACCGAGCGGGCGCTGGCGGCGCTGCTGCCCGTGCTCGAACGCCGCACGCTCCAGGCGCTCGGCGCCGAGCGGGCCGAGAGCACGCGCTGGCTGACCGAGCGCGAGCAGCTCGTGCTCGAGCACCTGTCGCTCGGCAAGAGCGTCCGGCAGATCGCCGAGGAGCTCGGCCGCAGCCCGCACACGGTGCACGACCATGTCAAGGGCCTGCACCGCAAGCTCGGGGCCTCGAGCCGGGGCGAGCTGGTGGCGCGGGCGCTCGGGCATTCCCGCGTCGTCGGCCCGCAGGCCGCCGTGCAGGCCGAGGCCAAGCCCGTCCGGATCGGCGCACCCGCTTCGATCGAGCCCAAGCCGGTTCAGGACCGCGCGGCGACGGATCTCGATCCGCGAAACTGATCAGAGACAACCCGTCAGTCAGCGCGGGCGATCCGGTCGGCGATGCGCTGCGCGATCGCGTTCTCGAGCGCGGCGTCGCGCTGCACGACCACGGAGAACTCTCGGCCGGCGTCGAACTCGGGGTCGAACGCGCGGCGTGAGCGCAAAACATCCGTCACCTGCGGGCGCATCCCCGGGCGGTAGGTCCGCTCGATGAGCACCGTCACGCGGGCCGCGAGCGGGCTCGACGCGTCGACGCGGCGGAGCGGGCCCACGCTCGTGATCTGGTCGCGGCCGAGGTCCGAGGGCACGGCGTGCAGGCTCTCCGCCGGCAGGAACTCGATCCGGACGATCCGGCTCTGCGGGTGGACCGCGTCGGCGATCTCGCCGGCGCGCGACGCCTGCTGGCGCTCCCACGGCGCCGCCAGGCCCCGGCCGTCGAGCGGCTCGGTCGTGAGCACGCCCGCGCTCGCGTCCACGCGGTCGAGGGTGAACCCAAGGCCGACCAGCGTCTCGCGGGCGTGGTCAAAGGCGGCGTCGTACCGGCCCGGCGCGACCGCGGCGGTGCCCTGGTTCTTGGGCGGTGCCGAGCAGCCGGCCAGGACAACCAGCGACGCGAGCACGATGACGCCGACAACACGCATGCGAGCAGGTTACGCGGTCGACGCCTCGCGTGCGATCAGGTCCCACGCGTCGACCACATGGCGCTCCTCGGTGGTCGAGGCCCCGATGGCCATGCGGATGGCGTAGCGGTCGCCGCCGCCGGGCACGGGCACCATCGTGTGGGTGAGAAACGCCCGGCCCGTGGCGTTCACGCGGGCCATGAGCGCGGCGGTCGCGTCGTTGCCGGTGCGAAGCCCGAAGCAGACCAGGTTCATCGTCCGCGGCGCGAGCAGCTCGAAGCGGTCGTCGGCGAGCACGCGCCGCTCGATGAGCTCGGCCAGCCGCACATGCTCGCGGAGATACGCCCGGATGCCCGCCAGCCCGTACCACCGCAGCACGAACCACAGCTTGAGCGCCCGGAACCGCCGGCCCAGCGGCACGCCCCAGTCGCGGTAGTCGAAGACGGCGCCGGTCTCGGTCGCGTCGTTGCGCAGGTACTCGGGCGTGATCGAGAGGCTGTCCACGAGCGCCAGCCGGTCGGCGGTCCAGAACAGATCGCAGTCGAACGCGGTCAGCATCCACTTGTGGGGGTTGAAGCAGAGGCTGTCGGCGTGCTCGAGGCCGGCGGCCATCCAGCGGAACTCGCCGAGCAACAGCAGCGGGCCCGCGTGGGCGGCGTCGACATGCAGCCACGCGCCGCGCTCGGCGATGCCCGTCTCGCGCATCACCGCCGCCACCCGGTCGACCGGGTCCACCGCGGTCACGCCGGTGGTCCCGATGGTCGCGCACACATGCGCGGGCGTCAGGCCCTGTGCGATGTCTTCCGCGATCGCCCTGCGGAGCGCGTCGGCATCAAGCCGGTGATCGGCGTCGGTCGCGATGAGCCGAACCCGCGAGCGGTCGTCCGCCGACCGCGCGAGCCCGGCGATCATGGCGGCCTTCACGACCGAGCTGTGCGCCTGGGTCGACGCGTAGACGGTGAGCGTCGCGGGGTCGGCATCGGTCCGGCCCAGCACGCGGTTGCGGGCGGCGACGAGCGAGACGAGCGTGGAGTCGCTCGCCGTCGACTGGATGCACCCGCCGCCGGTGTCGGACGATGAAAGGAAGCGCTCGGGCAGGTGCAGAGCGCCGGCCATCTGATCGAGCAGCACGCGTTCGATCTCGTTGGCGGCGGGGGCGGTCTGCCAGAGCATGCCCTGCCCGCCGAGGCCCGCGCACAGCAGCTCGCCCAGGATCGCCGGGGCGGAGGTGTTGCAGGGGAAATACCCGAAAAAGGCGGGCGACTGCCAGTGCATCGAGTTCGGGATGACGACGCGACGGACTTCATCGAGCAGCTCGGACCAGAGCTCGGGGTGCGCGGGCTCTTCGGTGACCATGGGGGAGTTCAGCTGGGCGGCAACCTCGCCGGGCCTGGTCTTTGGCATGACCGGCAGGTCCTCGACGGTGCCGAGGTAGGTGTTGATGAGCTCGATGACGCGTGCGCCGGCGTCTCGGAGCTCGTCGGGGGTCATGTGTGTTGCCGTTGGGGTTGTCACGGGCGATACTAGAGGCATGGCACCACCGACTTCGAATCGCTCACAGCCCACCGCGCTCGTGCTGATGGCCGAGGGCGGCGAAGAGATCGAGACCTACGCCCCCGCCGATGTGCTCGTGCGCGCGGGCGTGAAGGTGACCATCGCCGGCGTGAGCGGGCTGTCGCCCACGGGCAGCCGGGGCCTGCCGATGCGGGCGGACCGGCTCATCGGTGCCTTCCGGGGCGAGCTGTTCGACGCGATCGTCGTGCCCGGCGGCGACGGGGGCGCGACGAAGATCGCGGCGAGCGACGAGGCGAAGCTGCGCATCAGGCACCACGCCGACGCGGGCAGGCTGGTCGCGTCGATCTGCGCGAGCCCCGCCGTCGTGCTCGGGCCCATGGGCCTGCTCGCCGGCAAGCGGGCGACGGGCTACCCGAGCACACGCGACATGTTCCCGGCGGACGCGACCTATGTCGACGAGGCCGTGGTCGAAGACGGCAACCTGATCACCAGCAAGGGCCCGGCGACGGCGATCGCCTTCGGGCTGGCCATCGCGGCAAGGCTCGCGGGCGAAGCGACGGCGCGCGAGGTCGCGCAGGGCATGCTGGTTTAGCTCACTCCGGCAGCTTCGCCAGTTCCGCTTCGACCCGATCCGCCAACCGTCCCACCGTTTCCGGTCCGAAGTCGAACTCCAGACCCGCGGCCTTGAACAGCTCGGGCAGCGGGCGGCTGCCGCCGAGTTTCAGGGCGCTGAGGTAGGCGTCGATCGCGACGGCCGGGCCTTCCTCGATCGAGCGGAGCCAGAGCTGGAGCGAGCCGAGCTGGGCGATGCCGTATTCGATGTAGTAGAACGGCGAGCCGAAGAGGTGGCTCTGCCGCTGCCACGCGTTGGCGCGGGCGTCTTCAAGGCCGTCCCAACTGACGGCCCGGCCGAAGCGGTCGTCGAGCGTCAGCCAGTGCGCGGTGCGCTCGTCGCGCGAGTGGCTCGGGTTTGCGTAGACCCAGTGCTGGAACGCGTCGATCGTGGCGATCCATGCGAGCAGCACGATGCTGCCCTCGAGCTGCTGCCGCATGGCTCGGCCGTGGGCGGCGGGGTCGCCGTCGTAGAAGCTGCCCGCGGCGCCCCAGTGGGGCATGGTCAGCAGCTCCATGCTCATGCTCGCGACCTCGGCGAACTCGATCGGGCTGCTGCGGTAGTGCAGGAGCGGTTCGTCGACGCACACCATGCTGTGGAACGCGTGGCCCGCCTCGTGCACCATCGTCTCGACATCGCGGTGCAGCCCCGCGGCGTTCATGAAGATGAAGGGCACCCGGCTGCGGTCGCGCATGTACTGGTAGCCGCCCGGCGCCTTGCCCTTGCGGCTGTCAAGGTCGAGCAGCGGGGGGTTCGAGGCGTTGTCGGCGGTCACGCGGCCCGCGCCGTCGCCCAGCTTGTGCAGCATGTCGGCCAGACGCGGGTCGAGCGCGTCGAACGCGGCGGAGGTCTTGGCGACCAGCTCCGCGCCGCCCGAGAAGGGCTTCAGCGGCGGGCGGCCCTTGACATCGACCGCGAGATCCCAGGGCCGGAGGGTGTCCACGCCGAGGGCCGCCTTGCGCTGCGCATCGAGCCGTCGCGCGAAGGGCGCGACGATCGTCTCGCACGCCTCGTGGAACGCGAAGCAGTGCTCGGGCGTGTAATCGAAGCGGTGCTTGGCCTTGAAGGCGTACTCGGTGAAGCTCGAAAGGCCCAGGTTCTGCGCGACGCTGTGCCGGAGCGTGATCATCTGGTCGTAGATCGCGTTGATCGGCTCGACATCGCGCAGCCGGCGCTCGCTGACGGTCCGCCACGCCGACTCGCGCACGGCGCGGTCGGTGGACTCCTGGTAGGTTCCCATCTGCGGCAGGGTCTTCTCTTCGCCGTCGAACTCCACGGTCATCGCGCCGGCGATCGTGTCGTACTTCTGATCGAGCTTGGCCAGCTCGGTCTCGAGCGGGATGTTCCGCTCGTCGAAGAGCTCGACATCGGTGATGGTGTCGCGGGCCATGACCTCGTAGCGGCCCGAATCGAGGCCTGTCGACTCGTGCAGCGCCTTCTGCTTGCGGTCGAGCTCGAAGACGATGGGCTTGATGGCGGGGGGCACGGTCTCGATGAAGGCCGTGTACGCCTTGGCGGCCCGCTCGTCGTCGGTGTTGCAGGTCATGGCGATGTAGAGCAGGGCGGCGGACTCGCTGAAGGCCGCGTCGAGCTCGGAGCGGTTGACGAGCCATGTCTCGAACTCGTCGGCGGTGGTGACCTCGCGCTCGAGCAGCTCGTTCAGCCGGGCCTTGAGCGCGTCGAGATCGCCGGCGTTGAAGTCGGCGGGGATGTAGTCGGTGAGCATGGTCGGCGTGGTCGACACGGTCGGTCTCCTCGGCAGGCGGGGTGTGTGCGGGGCATGCTACGCGACGGGCGCAAGAAAGCGGCCGGGCACCGGGCCCGGCCGCTCGCGTGCGTGCGTTGGGGGGCGGCGTCAGCGGCGGAGCTCTTCGATGCGCCGCTCCTGCTCGATGAACCACTCGTCGTCGAGGCCCTGCATCAGGCCGAAGTTGGGGTTCTCGTCGTACATACGGCGGATCTGCTGGAGGTAGTTCTGCGCCTTGCGGAGGAAGCCGCCGCGGTTGTCGAGCGGAACGGAGGCCGCGTTGCCCAGCTCCATCTCGTACTGCTGGAAGATCTGGCCCAGGCGGCGTTCCTGGCGGGTGACCTCGTCGCGCCACTTGCGCTGGAGCTTCTCGGCGCGGCTGATCGGGAAGGGCTCGCCCGCGACGCGCTCGCCGACCCACTCGATCTCGCCGATGCTCTGCTCGAGCCGCCGGGTGAGCTCGTCGAGCGTGCCGGCGGTGCCGCGGGTGAAGCCGGCGTGCTCGGCGGTCTCGGCGTTGAGCGTGAGGATGTCCTCGCCGTCGTTGAGCACGAACTCGCCCTCGGTGGACTGGTAGAACTTCCGCGTGCCGTCGGGCTCGATGTCGTAGGAGAGCGGCTCGTTGATCTGCATGGACCGCATGATGCGCCAGTCCTTGTTGCCGCGCTGGGAGAGCTGCTCCATCATGTAGAGGTAGGACTCGAGCGAGCGGCCGCCGGCGGCCTCGAGGTTGCCGCGCCAGGCGGTGGCGGCGCCGAAGTTGGCGCGGGGCATGAAGTACTGCTCTTCGATGGCGATGGTGCTCATCGCGGCGGCGGAGATCGCGCTCTCGACCCAGGCGACCATCTGGAACTTGGGCTTGTATTCCTCGTGCAGGACATCGGAGATCTTCTGGACTTCCAGCACGAGACCGCCGCCGGAGTTGGTCTTGATGACCACGAGGTCGACGCCGTCCTCTTCGAGCAGCGGGATCGCCTGCCGCAGCGGGGTCGAGGCCATCTGGACGCCGACGGTGCCCTCGCAGGTGAGAATGGCGGCGCGGGTCACGCCCTCGCGTCGTTCCCAGGTCTTGGCCTCGGGGTTGTTGGTCACGGGGTCGCTGGTGACGGCGGTGTCGGCGTCGCGCTGGATCGACTCGATCTGGTCGGGCCGGAGCATCAGCGGGTTGCCCACGCCAAGGTCGAGCCAGACGTAGCCGTTCACCTCGCGGACGATGGTGCCGCTGAGCGTCCGGCCGTCGGTGGTCTTGATGACATCGGGCTGGGCGGCGAAGGCCGCGTCGAGCGAGACCGCGGGCGCCGAGGCCGCGGCGAGCGCCGGCTGCGCGACGCCCAGCCCGAGCGCGACGCCCATCGCCAGGGCGGCCGAGCCGAGGAGTGTCCGGATCCGGTCGATGATGCGGTGTGTGTTCATGGTTTCGGTCTCGTGTCGGGTGAGATGCCGGTTGCGGCACGTTCGTGGTTCGTGTGCTGGAGTGCGTGTCAGCCGCCGCCGCCGATGCGGCGCCGGCGGATGTCGTTCTCGATCTGCTGGATGCGGAGCTCAAGGTTGACGCGCCACTGCTCGTCGGGGTCGAAGACCTCTTCGTAGCGCTGGAGCAGCTGGACGGCGCGCTTGAGGATGCGGAGGGTCTGCGCCTCGCGGATCTGCTCGGCGCGGTCGCCGGCGTTCTCGGGGATGCGGATGTTGGCGATGTCGCGGTCGATGTTGCGGAGCGTGCGGAGCGCGCTGGTCAGGCCCCGGGTCCAGGTCTCGCCGATGCGGTCGGCGCCGTCGGCGAGCCCGTCGCCGTCGGCGTCGTCGATGAGGTAGGCCCGGTCCTCGATGCCGAGCTCGAAGAGCAGGTCTTCCATGGTGTTGGCGGTGCCGTCGCTGAAGCCGATCTTGCGGGCGGTGTCGGCGTTGAGGGTGAGCGTGTCGTTGCCCTCGAGTCGGACGATCTGGCGGTCGGTGTCGGCGCGTTCGTCCTGCCCGTCGTCGGTGAGCTGGACCCAGCCGCCGCCGATCGGCGGGGAGTTGTCGGTGCGCTCGTCGAAGACGGGCAGCCCGTTCTCGATGCGGTACCAGAGGGAGATGGACCGCTTGGTCATGGCGCGGACGATGGCGGTGTTGTGCCCGCCCTCGATGGCGTAGCCCTCGACCTGGCCCTGGCGGAGCGACTTCTGCTTGTCGCGCACGACCTCGTCGCCGGTCGAGCCGAAGAGCTCGTCGAGGTTGCCCACGCCGCCCATGCGTCCGTCGCTGGTGAAGTAGATGTCGGGCTTGAGCAGGGGGATGAAGGCCATGCCCTCCATGGCGCGGTGCACCCAGAAGACGATGCGGGGCTGGGTGGGCCAGTCGGCGCGGACCTCGCTTGTGAGCGTCGGCACGAGCTCGGAGGCGAAGAACAGCGTGTCGAACGCGCCCTCGTCGGCGACGAGCGCCTCGTCGACCCACTCGGGCACGCCCCGGCGGTCGTTGTCGAGCTTGATGATGACGATCTCGGCGCCGGCCTTGCGGGCCTCGGCCATCTTCTCGCGCAGGGGCGTCGGGCTGATGTCCCACCCGAGCTCGCCGTCGAGCTCGAAGGCGTACACCGGGATGGCGTCGTCGCGCCGGGCGTCGTCGCGGCGCGTCTCGGCGACGGCCTCGGGCCGGGTGGCGTCGTCGGCGGGGGCGCCGTCGGCGTCGAGCGCGGTCCGGGTGATGATCTCCGAGCGCCTGAACGTGCGCGGGGCCGAGAGCGATCCGTAATAGATCCGCACGCGCATCTCGGTCTCGGTCTCCTCGAGAATCTCGACCTTCACGGTGTCGCCGTTGGTCAGCAGAAGCTCGTGGGTGGGCTCGGCCGCGGCGGTGCAGGCCACGGCGGCAACGAGAGCCACGCCGACCAGCGCCGGGCGTACGTCCGTGAGTCTGGGGGTGAATCGACGCATTCGTTGAACTCCTACCGGGCGGGCTGGCCGCCGTTTCGTCACACGGGTTCATCCAGGGCGGGGCGGGGCCGCCGCGACCATCCTCGTCTGCGCTGCCTGAAGCCGGCCGGCGTGCGGGCGCGCACCGGCCTCGGCGGCGAGCCCGCCATCACAGCATATTCGACGGGCTCCCCCGTCAACGGTTCCCAAGCGGGTTCGATTCCCGGCCCAGCGGGCCCGAAGCCCGATCCGACCCGCTCGATCACGGGCCCGGGGGTCCGCTGTCCAGAATCGCCCGGGCCACCGCCAGGCATTGCTCGGCGGTGAAGGCCCGGTCCTCCAGCTGCGCGTCGTAGGCCCGGTCGAGCGCCAGCCGGAACAGCGGGCCCGGCCGATAGCCCGCGGCGATCAGGTCCGCGCCGGTCAGCAGCGGGGGCGGGGCGATGCCCGAGGGGGTGTCGGCGAGCGAACGAGCCTCGGCCGCGATTGTTTGCTCTGTGATAGGGTCCGTGCCCGACAGGACCTGCCGGGCGGCGGCAAAGGTCGGACGGGCGACCAGCCGTTTGCGCGGCGCCACGCCCAGGGCCCGCCAGTCGTGCCGAAGCCGGTCGACCGTGTCGAGGATGGCGGCGAAGGTCTCGGTGTGTTCGTTGGACAGGCAGAGCCGTCGGCGGAACGGGGCGCCCTGGTCGCCGCGGTCGAGCGCCCAGGCCGCTAGCGCGGTGGGGACATCGGCTTCGGGCGGCAGCGCCTCGAGATGGGCGAGGCCCGCGTGTGCGGGCGGGCCGACGGCGGCGTCTTCGAGCCCGTGCTCGCGCATGAGGCGGACGGCGAGGGCGCGAGCCGGGTGGGCGAGCATCCGGCGGACCTCGTCGCCGATGCGTTCGGTGCTGACGCCCGCGAGTCGGGCGGCGTGGTCGCGGATCGCGCGGGAGGTCCCGGCCTCGATGGCGAAGCCGAGCCGGGCGGCGAAGCGGACGCCGCGGAGCGCCCGGAGGTGGTCCTCGTTCAGCCGGGCCTCGGGCTCGCCGACGGCGCGCACGAGGCCGGCGCGCAGGTCGTCGACGCCGCCGACATGGTCGATGACATGGCCGAGGATCGTCTCGCCGTCGGCGGGTGCGACCGGGTCGAGAAAGAGCGCGTTGATCGTGAAGTCCCGCCGGCGGGCGTCCTCAAGGGCGCTGGCGAAGCGGACGGAATCGGGTCGCCGCCCGTCGGAGTAGCTGCCGTCGGCGCGGAAGGTCGCGACCTCGATCTGCGCGGGCGCGCTCAGCCCGATGCGGTCGGTTCTGGACAGGCGGACGATGACGACGCCGAAGCTGGCGCCGACATGCGCGGTGGAGCGGAAGAGCTGGCCCACGCGGTCGGGGGTTGCGTCGGTGGCGATGTCGTAGTCGGTGGGGTGCAGGCCCAGCAGCTCGTCGCGGACGCAGCCGCCGGCGAAGTAGGCGGTGTGGCCGGCGTGCTGGAGCACGCGGGCGACATGGGTGGCGGCGGCGCGGACGGCGTCGTTGGTCCGGGGGTGGTTCGCTGGGGTGTCGTTCGTCGGGTCGGGGGGCACGCTCAGCTCCCGGCGAGCAGGCCCTCGATCACGGCGTCGAACCCCGCGCGCAGGGCCGCGTGCCGCGACGGGTCCGCGGGGCCGATGAAGCCCTGGTGCACCGCGGCGGCGTTGCCCTCGGCGTCGACAAAGACGAAGGTTGGGTATGCGCGGAGCCGGTCGAGGGCGCCGAGGGTCTCGGTCGCGGCCGACTTGTCGCGCTGGCCGGCGACCAGCAGGGGGAAGCGGACGCTGCGCGACTCGGCGTAGCGCCTGACGCGGTCGGCCTGGGCCTCGAAGGTGTCGGGGCTCTCGAAGGCGATGCCGACGATGGGCAGCGCGTCGCCGTGGGCGGCGTGCAGCTCGTTCAGGTAGCGGGTGGCGTCGGCGCAGTTGTGGCACCAGGTGCCGAAGATGTAGAGCAGCGAGGGCCCGGGGGCGAGGTGCCCGACGGTCTGCATCTGGCCCTCGGTGTCGCGGAAGGCGAGCGCGCCGGGGTCGACGCCCTCGAGCCACCGGGTTTCGTTGAAGAGGTCGGGCAGGGCGGCGTCGGCGCTGGGGGTGGCGGTGAAGGTCTCGGAGTGGTGGGCGAGCGAGTGGAAGGTGCCGATGAGCGACCCGTCGGGCTGGAGCGTGCCGTCGTAGAGCAGCCCGCCGCCGCCGGTGAAGCGCGAGAGTCGGAGCCGGCCTTCGTGGAAGACGCCGAAGAGCACGCCGTCGTCGCCGGTGGGCGTGGCGACGGTGCCCTGCACATGCCGCCCGTCGGGCAGAAGGCGGAGGCTCAAGACGGCGGGCCCCTCGCGGGACTCGAAGGCGACGGACCACTGCTCGGGCAGCTCGGGCAGGGGCTCGAGCTCGGTCGGCTCGGGGGTGTCGAACCGCCGGCCGTCGCCGTTGATGGCCTTGAAGGGGACCCGGAACTCGACGGGGCCGGCGTCGGTCTGCCGGGAGTAGATGTACTCGCCGACGAGCATGACCGCGCCGGGGTTGACCGTGGCCTCGACGCGCGCCGACGACTCGGGGAAGGTCATGGTCAGCCGGATGCCCGCGGCCTGTGGGTTGGCCTCCTGCTCTTCCTTGGTTTTGGCCACGGGCGTGAGCGTCCCGGGGGCGCGGTCGGTGCCGTTGAGCAGCTCGAGGGTGTAGATGGGGTCGCGGAAGTGGTCTCGGCGGAAGTCGACATCGAGGTTGAAGCTCAGCTCGTGGCCGCTGGGCAGCTCGAGCCACGCGCGCCAGAGCCCGGGCGGGAGGATGCGGTCGCGGGTGTT
The DNA here is from genome assembly GCA_036751825.1 of Phycisphaerales bacterium. Lineage (GTDB taxonomy): Bacteria > Planctomycetota > Phycisphaerae > Phycisphaerales > UBA1924 > JANQQZ01. The sequence continues at coordinate 17,154 of DAIOTV010000018.1, read as the reverse complement.
GGTGTCGGCAGCGGTGGACTCGCGCCAGTCGAGGGTGGGCACGCCGCGGCGGGGGTCGTCGGGGTTGGCCTCGGCTTCGGGCTGCGCGAGCGCCGAGCCGGCGATCGCGACGAAAAGGGCGTTGGCGGCGAGCAGACGGGAGATTGTGTGCCTCATGGCACAATCATACGACGGCGGGTGGGCCTGCGCGATCTACGATGGCCCATGCCGACTTCCGTCCCGCCGTTCGCGCCGATCGACGCCATCCTCGACGAGCTCCGCGCGGGGCGGATGATCGTGCTGACCGACGATGAGGACCGCGAAAACGAGGGCGATCTGGTGCTGCCGGCCCAGTTTGTCACGCCCGAGGCGATCACCTTCATGCTGAGCGTCGCGCGGGGCTACCTGTGCCTGAGCCTGACCGAGGCGGACTGCGATCGGCTCGATCTGCACGGGCAGTCGGCGGTTAACACGACGCTTCGGGGCACGCCGTTTACGGTGTCGATCGACGCCGGGCCGCAGTTCGGCGTGGGCACGGGGGTGTCGGCGAAGGATCGGGCGACGACGATCCGGCGGGCGATCGACCCGTCGAGCGTCGCGTCGGACTTCCTCCGCCCGGGGCACATCAACCCGCTGCGGGCCCGCGACGGCGGCGTGCTGGTGCGCATCGGGCAGACCGAGGGCTCGATCGACCTGTGCAAGCTCGCCGGGCTGTACCCGGCGGCGGTGATCATCGAGATCATGCGCGACGACGGCGAGATGGCCCGCGTTCCAGATCTCGTGAAGCTGTGCGAGCAGCACGGCCTGAAAATGTGCTCCGTCCGGCAGCTGATCGAGCACCGGCTGAGCCGGCAGTCGCTCGTTGAGCGGATGGACCCGGTCGCGGGCCAGCCCATCGAGACGGCCGAGGGACTGTTCAACCTCGTGGCGTTCCGGTCGGTGGTGGACCCCTTGCCGCACCTGGCGCTGACGATGGGGGACATCGGGCGGCTGAACGGCGACGGGTCGGTGGTCGAGTCGAGCGAGCCGACGCTGGTGCGCGTGCACCGGCGCGACTTGCTGGGCGACATCTTCGGCGCGTCGTCGCCGGGCGCTGGTTCGTCGTCCGACGCGCTGCGGGGCTCGATGCGCGCGATCCGCGAGGCGGGCCGGGGCGCGATCGTCTACCTCAGGCCCAGCGGCGCCGACGAATCGCTCACCCACCGGCTGACCAGGCCGTTCGATCTGGACGAAGCCGACACACCGAGGCAGAGCGTGCCGCACAGCATGTTCGAGTACGGCACGGGCAGCCAGATCCTGCGGGCGCTGGGCCTGCGCAAGCTCCGGCTGCTCAGCAACTCGCAGGCGGACTACCCGCAGCTCGAGGCGTTCGGGCTCGAGATCACCGAGCGCGTGCCCCTGCCCGGCGATCGCCCGGGGCGCCAGTAAAAAGACCAAATAAAATGCAAACTTCTTGCCAAGGACCGTATGGTCCCATATGCTGTGTGCAGGCCTCGGTTCGCATTATGACAGGGGTCGGCGAGCCAACGGCAAGGCGATCAGAACCCAGGGTTCCGCACACAGCACAGGAGAGCACAGCATGAAAGCCCGCAGCACGCTCAGCGCAGCCGCCCTCGTCTTTCTCGGCGCGGCCGCCGGCATCGCGATCCACGAGGGCGTCCGGCCTGCCTCGGCCCAGCCCGAGATGACGCAGGAAGAGGTCGACGCGATGATGGCCGAGTGGACCGCGATGGGTCAGCCCGGCGAGCACCACGAGCGGCTCGACCCGTTCGTCGGCGAGTACGACGTCAAAGCCACCTTCATGATGCCCGACGGCTCCGAGATGAAGTCCGACGGCTCGTTCAAGAGCGAGTGGGTGCTCGGCGGCCGATGGGTGCACGGCGACTTCCAGCTCGACAACATGATGGGCCCCTACAGCGGCATCAGCTTCGTCGGCTACGACAACCAGAAAGAGCAGTATGTCTCGATCTGGCTCGACAGCATGTCCACCAAGGCCTTCGTGCACGAGGCCCGCTTCGAGGGCGATGTGTTCATCACCGAGGGCGAGGGCTCGATGGGACCGATGAAGATCAAGTCCCACCGGGGCGAGGACGGCACAATCCGCGACGAGTTCTACGACATGGGCCCCGACGGCGAGTGGTTCCAGTCGGGCACAATGATCTACACCCGCAAGTAGGCCCGGAGCTCAATCACGTTGGACCACGAGCCCCCCGCGTGAGCGGCGGGTCTTTCGTGCGCCGTGGCGGTTCCCGCTCAGAGCCGTGCGAAGGTCGGAAGCTCGCCGACCAGGGGCCTGCAGTAGTCGAGGAAGTCCTCGGTCACATCGTTCGTGCCCTTGATGAACTCCGGGGGCATGTGCCTGGTCTTGGCGGCCACGTCTTCGAGGTTCACGCGGCGGAAGCCGGCCTCGTAGGGCTCGTCGTTGAGCCGGACGATGGAGATCGAGCCGTCGAGGTCGCCCTTGCCGGCGAGCTCGGCGGCGAACTGGCCCACGCCCTGGGCCTCGCTGATGTCGATGGGCGAGGGGTCGGGGAAGCAGCGCTGCAGGTAGCCGAAGGTGTCGGCTCGGACGCGCGGGGCCTTGCCGCCCGAGGGCGTGAGCCGGGTCTTGAGGATGTTGGCGAGCTGATCGCCCAGCGCGCCCGAGCCCGAGAGCTGCACGTTGCCGTGCGCGTCGGTCTCGCCCTGGATGAGCATGGCGCCGATGGACTGCCCGTCCTTGTCCTGGATGCCCTCGCTGACGGCGATCTGGCACCGGCCCAGCCGGTCGTAGACGGCGGCGGCGTCGTGGACGAAGGTCTCGAGATCGAACGCGGTCTCGGGCAGGTAGACGAGGTGCGGCCCGTCGTCGGCGTCGCGCCGGGCCAGGGCGCTGGCGGCGGTGAGGAAGCCGGCGTGGCGTCCCATGACGATGTTGATCTTGATGCCCGGGATGGACGCGTTGTCGCGCGCGTCGGCCATGTGGGCCTTGGCGACATAGCGGGCCGCGGAGGGGAAGCCGGGCGTGTGGTCGTTGGCCATCAGGTCGTTGTCAACGGTCTTGGGGATGTGGAAGCAGCGCAGCTCGTAGCCCGACTGGTTGGAGAGCTCGTTGACGATGCGGCAGGTGTCGCTGCTGTCGTTGCCGCCGATGTAGAAGAAGTACCGGATGTCGTGGCGCTTGCAGGCCTCGAGGATTCGGGCGCAGTACTGGGCGTCGGGCTTGTCGCGTGTGCTGCCGAGCGCAGCCGAGGGCGTGCGCAGCAGCTGCTCGAGCGTCTGGTCCTCGAGGTCGGTGAGGTCGGCGAGGTTGTCCTGGGTGAGCCCGCGCACGCCGTGCCGCATGCCGAAAATCGTGCCCACGGCCTTGTTGCCCCGCAGCCCACGGATCGCGCCGACGAGGCTGGCGTTGATGACGGCGGTGGGGCCGCCCGACTGTCCGATGACGGCGTTTCCCTGGATCGGTCCGGTGTGGCTGGCCATGACGGGGCTCCAAAGGCGAGTGGGGGTGCGGGGCGTTGCGGCGAGATCGTAGAGGCGTGGCGCGGCGGTCGGCCTTCGGCTAGGCTACGACCGACGGCCCGCCGGCCGGGTCTCTGGAGTTGTCCATGCGAAAGCTGTCTCAGTTCGCCGTCGCGGCCGCGCTGTGCTGCGCGTCCGCTTACGCGCAGCCCACGGGCACCAGCCCGCTCGTCGAGCCGCAGAACGGCCCGCGGGTCGTCGACCCGGGCCGCCATCTGATCATCGGCGGCACGGTCCACCTCGGGCCGGGCGAAGCGATCCCAGCCGAGCAGATCCCGGTCATCCGGATCGAGAACGGCCGGATCACCGCGGTCATCACCGACTCGCGCATGGCCCAGTTCGATCCGACCGGCTTCCGCGTGTGGACGCTTGACGACGACGACCATGTGTACGCCGGCTTCGTCGAGCCCTGGTTCGAGGTCGAAGGTCACGAGCCCGACGCCGACCGCCCCGGTCGGCACTGGAGCCGCCATGTCACGCCCGAGCGCGATGTGCTCGACGGCGCGGGCCTGGGCGAGAGCCACCGCGAGTCGCTGCGCAAGCTCGGCTTCGTCGCCGCCGCGATCGCGCCCGACGGGGGCATCTTCCGGGGCCACGGCGCGGTCGTGTCCACAGGCGACCTGCCCGAGAACGCTGCGAGCGATCGGCCCACGGTCTACCGCGCGCAGGCGTTCAACACCCTCGACTTTGTCAGCAGCGGCTGGGGCGGCACCATCAGCTACCCGACCAGCCAGATGGGCGCGATCGCGCTCATCCGGCAGGTGCTGAGCGACCTCGGCTGGCAGCAGGCCGCCCGCGACACCGGGCAGACCATCGCCCCCAACGCCCTCGACGCGCTCGCGCGCAGCGACCTGTTCGTCTTCGAGACCGACCACGAGCAGGAGATCCTGCACGCCGACGCGCTCTTCGCGGGCGTGGACCAGATGATCATCGTGGGCTCGGGCACGGAGCTGCGCCGGCTCGACGCGATCGCCGCCACCGACCGCCCGCTCATCCTGCCCCTGCGGTACCCGCGCAAGCCCGATGTGTCGAGCATCGGCGACGCGGACCGCGTGGACATCGAGACGCTGATGCTCTGGGAGCAGACGCCGGCGACGGCGGCGCGGGCGGCGGGCATCGGCATGACCGCGGCGCTGACCAGCAGCAAGAGCCGCAAGCGCGACGAATTCCACAAGAACCTCATCACCGCCATCGAGCACGGGCTCGACCCCGACGACGCGCTCGCGATGGTCACCACCGTGCCCGCGGCGATGCTGGGCGTGGGCGATCGCCTGGGCCGGATCGAATCGGGCCGCCCCGCGAACCTCGTCATCGCGAGCGAGCCCTTGTTTGATCCCAAGGCCGCCGACGACGCCGAGATCCGCGATGTGTGGGTCGAGGGCGTGCGCTACGAGATCAACGCGGACGACCCCTCGGCGTTCGACGGCGCGTGGACCATGCGCGTCGGCCCCGACGACGCGCCCGCGTTCGAGATGCACTTCGAGGTCGACGACGGCAAGGTGCAGCTCACCGAGAACTGGCAGGACGAAACGCCCGCCACCAACAAGGCGCGCAGCGTCGCGATCGGCAAGAACTCGATCAGCTTCCTGATCGACGACGAGGACGACGGCTCGGGGTCGTATGTCGTCAGCGGCACGCTCACGACCGCCGCCGACGGCGCCGAGCGGATTTTCGGCTCGGCGATCAGTCCGAGCGGCGATTTGTTCGCGTGGCACGCCGTGCGCAGCGAGCCGATCGCTCGGGGCGACGAAGACGAGAACGGCGATCAGGCCGACGCCGACGCCGACGCGGACGAAGCCCCGCCGATCGGCGAGCACCCGGGCTATCCCTTCGGGCCCTACGCCGTGAAGCAGATCCCCGAGCAGCGCTCGCTGGTCCTGATGAACGCGACGGTGTGGACGAGCGGGCCGGCGGGGATCATCGATCGCGGCTATGTGATGATCGACGGAGGCCGGATCGCCGCGGTCGGGCCGATGCCCGAGGGCGAGCTGCCCATCCCGGCGGGCTTCGACGCGGTGAACCTCGACGGCGCGCACATCACGCCGGGCCTGGTCGACGCGCACAGCCACACGGGCACCTGGGAGTTCGGCACCAACGAGGCCGGCCAGGCGATCACCTCCGAAGTCCGCATGGCGGACACGAGCAGCCCGGACAACATCAACTGGTACCGCCAACTCGCCGCGGGCGTCACCACGGTGAACACGCTGCACGGGTCGGCGAACCCGATCGGCGGTCAGAACCTGATCGAGAAGGTCCGCTGGGGCGCGGTGCACCCGCGCGACACGCACCTCGAGGGCGCGACGCCCGGCATCAAGTTCGCGCTGGGCGAGAACGTCGTGCAGGTCAACTGGGGCGAGCGATACACCGACCGCTACCCCAAGACGCGCATGGGCGTCGACGCGCTGATCCGCGACCGGTTCACCGCCGCCCGCGAGTACGCCCTGAAGTGGCACGCGACGCTGAACTCGCCGCGGTTCGGTGATCTGGGCTACGCGATCCCCGACGACCTGGCGGCGAGCTTCGCCAAGATCGCCGCGGGCCTGAAGGAGGGCGAGGCGCTGCCCGAGGTCACCGAACTGCCCCGCCGCGACTTCGAGCTCGACCCGCTCGCCGAGATCCTCGCGGGCGATCGGCTGATCCACTGCCACAGCTACCGGCAGGACGAGATCCTGATGCTGGCGAACATCGCGCGCGACTTCGGGTTCACGATCGGCAGCTACCAGCACGGGCTCGAGACCTACAAGGTCGCCGAGGCGGTGAAGGCGCACTCGCTGGGCGGCAGCCTGTTCAGCGACTGGTGGGCGTTCAAGGTCGAGGTGCAGGACGCGATCCCCTACGCCGGGCCGATCCTGTGGGAGACCGGCACGCGGGTGAGCTTCAACAGCGACTCGGACAACCTGGTTCGGCGGATGAACACCGAGGCGGCGAAGATGATCAAGTACGGCAAGGACCTCGGGCTCGACATCCCGCCCGCCGACGCGCTCGCGGTGGTCACGATCAACCCGGCGGTGCAGCTCGGCATCGACGAGCGCGTGGGCTCGATCGAGGTGGGCAAGGACGCGGACCTGGCCGTCTGGTCGGGCGACCCGCTCTCGGCGTTCAGCCGCAACCTGCACACCTTCATCGACGGGCGCGAGTACTGGTCGGAGTCGATCGACCTCGACCACCGCGAACGGATCAAGTCCGAGCGCGCACGGCTGATCGCCAGGCTGATCGAGAAGCCCGGCAAGGACACGAACGGCGCCGATTCCGAGTCGGAGGGCGAAGGCGAGACCGACGAACCCGAGGGCGAGGGCGAGGGACAGGGCGTGGACAGCGACCCGCCGCGACGCCTGGCGGAGCGCATCCTGCTCGACAATCTCCGGGCGCACCACCGCCGGCTGTGGCTCGAGGGCAAGAACCCGTCGGAGCCGATGAAGCCCGGCGACTGCGGCTGCGGCCTGGCGCACATGGGAGTGATCAAGTGAAGCATCTCGTTGCAGCTCTCGCCGCCGCGTGCGCGGCGACCGTGTCGGCGCAGGACCTCGGCGTCAAGGCCGGCCCGCAGACCACCCCCATCGCGATCGTCAACGCGAGCGTGCACCCGGTGTCGTCGCCGAGCATCGACCGGGGGTTCGTGTTCTTCCAGGACGGCGTGATCGTCGAGGTCGGCGCGGGCGACCGGGTCTTCCCCGAGGGCACTCGGGTGATCGATGCCAACGGCATGCAGGTGTGGCCCGGGCTGATCGCGCCGGTGACCGAGCTGGGCCTGACCGAGATCCAGGCCGTGCGCCAGACGCGCGACTTCGACGAGGTCGGCGAGTTCACGCCCGAGGCGCGGGCGGCGGTGGCGACAAACCCGGATTCGACGCTCATCCCCGTGACGCGGTCCAACGGCATTCTGACCTACGGCGCGTTCCCGACCAGCGGCGCCGTGCCGGGCACGGCATCGGTCATGCGCACCGACGGCTGGACCTCCGACAGCATGGCGCTGCGGCCCGACGCGGGGGTCATCGTCAACTGGCCCAACATGCGGCCCAGCCAGGACTGGTGGGCCGACGAGCCCGACGCCGAGCAGCGCGAGCGCATCCGCGAACGGCTCGACGCGATCGATACCTTCTTTCGGCAGGCCATCAGCTACCGCGACGGCGCCCGGCCCGTCACGGACCTGCGGTTCGAGGCGGCCATGATCAGTCTGCCGGGCGCCGACGGCTCGGCGCCGCTTCGGCCCGTGTTCATCAGCGCCAACGATGTCGACCAGATCAACGCCGCGGTGGTCTGGGCGGTGGGGCTCGGCATGCGCCCGGTGATCGTGGGCGGGACCGACGCGATGCTGTGCGCCGAGCTGCTCGCGGCCCACGATGTGCCGGTGATCCTCGACGGCACGCAGCGGTTCCCGAAGCGCGCCGACATGCCGCACGACGACCCGTACACCCTGCCCCAGCGGCTGACCGAGGCGGGCGTGCGCTGGTGCATGGCGTCGAGCGATCGCACGGCGCACGAGCGCAACCTGCCGTACAACGCGGCGAAGGCGGTGGCCTTCGGGCTCTCGATCGAGGACGCGATGCGCGGGCTGACGCTGTCGACCGCGGAGATCCTGGAGGTCGACGCCGCCATCGGCTCGCTCGACGCCGGCAAGGCCGCGACGCTGATCATCACCGACGGCCACCCGCTCGAGGTGACGAGCGAGGCGATCGCCGCGTTCGTTGACGGCCGGCAGATCGACCTGGGCAACAAGCAGACCGAGCTGGCGGAGAAGTACCGCGCCAAGTACCGGCAGACGGGCCTGATCCGTGGGCCAGGCGGGGGCGAGTAGCCGATGCCGCCCCGCAAGGCTGATCTCGAACGCAAGGGCCGTCTGCGCGCGCCCGAAGAATCGCGCCCGGCGCGGGCCACGGGCGTGCGCGTGTTCGTGGGCGACTGCCGCGACACGCTGCCCGAGATCCCGCAGGTCAAGCGGTCGGAAGTGGACCTGGTCTTCGCCGACCCGCCCTTCAACTGGTCGCGTGCGTACGACGAGTGGCACGACAAGATGCCGCGGAGCGACTACCTCGACTTCACCTACGCGTGGCTCGACCTGTGCATCGGGGCGCTGCGCGATCACGGCTCGATCTGGGTGAATATCCCGGACGACACGGCCGCCGAGATCGTCATGCACCTCAAGCAGCGGAAGCTGCACATGATCAACTGGTGCGTGTGGCACTACCGCTTCGGGCAGAACACCACCAGCCGGTTCATCAACAGCAAGGTGCACGCGCTCTACTTCGCCAAGGACCCGAAGAACCGCCGGTGGAACGCCGAGCAGGTCCTCGAGGTCTCCGATCGCGCGTCGACCTACTTCGACCCGCGGACGATGGACAAACGCGACGGCATGCCCGCCGGCAAGCGCCTGCCCATGGATGTGTGGTACGGGCCCTACTGGGGCCGCATCCAGGGCAACAACAAGGAGCGCCGGCACGGGCACGACAACCAGCTGCCCGAGGTCTACCTCGAACGCGTGATCCGTGCGACCAGCAACGAAGGCGACCTCGTGCTTGATCCTTTCCTTGGCTCGGGGACGACGGGCGTGGTGGCGCACGCGCTCGGGCGGGGGTTCATCGGCACCGAGTTCAGCCGGGCGAACGCGGAGCGATCGTTCCAGCGCATCGAGGACGGCCCGATCCGCCTGGGTGTGAACGAGGACGCGGTCACGGCGATCCATCCGCCGCGTCGGCGCCGCCAGCCCGTGGCGGACTGACCGACGGGAACTTCACGCCGCGGACCGGCCGCCGCCGACCGGCCGCCGCGATTAGGGCCGGCAGACGCGGTTGTAGTTCAGGATCCACGCGTTGAAATCGGCGGGCGTGACCGCGCCGTCGCCGTTCTGGTCGGCGATGGGGTCGGCGTGGTTGTAGGCCAGAATCCACGCGTTGAAGTCGGCCGGGGTCGCCTGCCCGTCGCCGTTGACGTCGCTGCGGAGCGCGGCGAGGCAGGCGGGGCCCGGCAGCGCGCTCAGCTCGGTGAGGTCGGCCTTGCGGGGCGGGAACAGGAACGCGAGCATCTCGGGGAACCGCGCGTCCCACGCCGCCTCGTTGTGCTGCTGCCCGAAGCCCACGACGTGCCGGAGGTCGCCCTCGAGCGCGTACGGATCGGCCGACCGCGACAGCATCGCGTCGCGGAGCGCGTAGGTCCGGTCGTGGTTGTCGTTGCTCGGCCCGCTGTCGCCCGAGTCGATGTAGAACCTCGCCGAGCGCTTCGCCTCGCTCGCGACGCGCCCCGCGAAGGAAACGACCTGCCACGAGCCGCTGAACGCGCCGATGCGCGACGCGAACGAGGGCCGGTCCCACCCGAGCGCGAACGAGATCAGCCCGCCGAGCGAGCTGCCCGCGACGCCCGTGTTGCCGGGGTCGGTCAGCGTGCGGTACTGCGCATCGATGACGGGCTTCAGCTCGTTCTGCAGGAAGTCGGCGTACGCCGATGCGCCCGGGCCCGGGATGTAGTCCCGGAACCGATCGGTGTGATCGACGGCGACGACGATGATCTCGCGGCAACGGCCACCGGCGGTCTCGACCTCAAGGTCGAAGCCGCTGTTCCACGAGCCGAACGCGCCGGCCTCGAAGACATTCTGCCCGTCGTGCATGTAGAGCACCGGGTAGCGGCGATCCGGGTGCTCGTCGTAGCCGCGCGGGAGGAACACGCGGTACCGGCGGTTCTCGCCGATGCTGCTGCTGAAGATCGTCGGCGGGCTGCTCGCGAGGTAGTCGCGGCGGGGCCGGGCGGGGTCGTCGCCGGGCACATAGGTGAAGACCTCGTGGTCCTGCACGAAGGCGGCCGGCAGCTGCGTGAAGAAGTTGCCGAAGATCGGCATCTTTCGGCCCGTCGATCCGTCGGCGAAGGTCTCGCGGATGAACCACTCGGTCCGCTCCGCTGCGCTGCCGAAGGGCGGCGCGTACCAGAGGGTCTCGCCCGCGTCGCGGCCGGGGGCGACGGGGATCATGGCGACGCTCTGAAACGCGCCGCCGTCCCGCCGCCAGAACACGACCGGCCGCTCAAAGTCCAGCCGTGCGTACGCGGCGACGCCGGTTGATGAGGGGTCTGGGGGCACGACGCCCGTCTGCTCGGCTGTCACGAAGGTGCCGTTCGCCGGGTTGCCGCCGAGGCCCGCGGCGTTCTGCCGGACGAGGTATCGGTAGGTGTAGCTCGCGCCCGCGGGCAGCGAGATCGTGGCGCGCCAGGTCGGGTAGCCGCTGGGCTCGAGACGCACGGCCCTGGTGAGGTCGCCCCCGCCGAGCTCGGGCAGGCTGCCGAGCACATAGACCGACTCGCCGATAACCGTCGGCTGATCGACCTGGAACGTGACGTCGGCCCGCTGGGCGAACGCGGGAAGGGCGAGGCAGAGCAGGATGAAGATCGCGATTCGCATGGACGGAGTGTAGTGGCGCGCTGCCCGCATACAAACACCGCTGCGGCGGGACCGCAGCGGTGGACAGGATCTGGTCGTCGCGGTTCGGCGTGTCGAAGGACGAATCAGCTCGCGCGGGCGATGGGGGCGCCGGCGTTGGCGCGGTCGGCGTGCTGGATGCTCTCGAGCGTGGGCGTGCCGCCCGTGCTGTCGCCGGCGAGTTCCGCCTCGCTCTTGGCGGGCTTGCAGGTGAGCAGCACCGACACGCCGAGGACGGTCGAGACGAGCGAGGCGGAGAGGATGCCGATCTTCGAGGCGTCCAGGTGCATCAGGTCGCTCTTGAAGGCGAGGTTGGCGATGAACAGGGCCATGGTGAAGCCGATGCCCGCGAGGCAGCCGGCGCCGGCGACGTGCCGCCAGGTGACGCCGGTTGGCAGCGAGGCGAGGCCGGTCTTGACGGCGAGGAAGCTCATGCCAAAGACGCCGATCGGCTTGCCGACGACGAGCCCGAAGAAGACGCCGAGCGTGACGGGGTCGCCCATGATGGCGCCGAAGTCGCCGGTCAGGTGCAGGCCGGCGTTGGCGAAGGCGAAGACGGGGATGATGAAGAACGCGCACCAGCCGGCGAGGGCGTGCTCCATGCGGTGCAGCGGGGGGATGACCTGCTGCACGTTCTCGCGGATGGCGTAGGCGGCGGCGCGCTGGGCCGAGCTCTCGGCGGGGGTCTCGCCGTCCTGGCCCTTGGTCTCGAAGTGCTCAATGGCCTCGCGGGTTGCCTGTGAGAACTGCTTGGCATCGACGCGGCTCCTGGCGGGGATCGCCGTCGCCAGCAGCACGCCCGCGATCGTCGCGTGCACGCCGCTGTCGAGGACCAGAACCCAGAGCGCAAGCCCGGGGATCAGGTAGAACAGCGGGTGGCGGAAGCGGAGCATGTTCAGCCCGAACAGCGCGGCGAGCAGGATGCCGCCCCAGCCGAGCGAGACCATGTTGAGATTCTCGGTGTAGAAGATCGCGATCACGAGCAGCGCGCCCAGGTCGTCGACGATCGCGAGGCTGGTGAGGAAGACCTTGAGCGAGAGCGGGGCGCGCTTGCCGAGCAGCATGAGGATGCCGAGGGCGAAGGCGATGTCGGTCGCCATGGGCACGCCCCATCCGCTCATGGTGGAGACGACCTCGCCGGCCTCGTTGGTGGCGGTCATGGCGGAGTTGAACCCGACATAGATGAGCGCGGGCACGATCATGCCGCCGATCGCCGCCGCGATGGGCAGGGTGGCTTTCTTCACGCTGCGCAGCTCGCCCTGCACGATCTCGCGCTTGATCTCGAGCCCGACGAACAGGAAGAAGATCGCCATGAGGGCGTCGTTGATCAGGTAGGCGATGTTGTGGATGTGCGGCACGTGCCAGCCGCTCTCGGGGTTTATCGCCTCGCCGCCGATCTTCAGATCGAGATACATCTCGTGGAAGATGTAGTGGTAGATGTCGTACCCGCCCGAGTTGGCCCAGATCAGGGCGGCGGCGGTGGCGAGGATGAGCAGCACGCCGCCCGCCCACGAGTTGCTGGCGAAGCGCTGGAAGCCGTGGAGCAGCCGCTCGCTGGATTCGAAGGGCGTGCCGTGCTTGGCGGTCTTGAAGGATGATCCGTGTGCCATCGAACTGCTCCGAGAGGTTGGCCCGAGTCGCGGGCGGACCGGTGAGCATCGGTGCGGGCGACGGGCGGCTTGGCCCGATCCACCGCTGAATCTACAACCGATCGGTCTGATTTGCATGCCACGCCGCAGGTCACCCCATGCGGGGGGTGTGACGGTTGGCGGCCTTACGCCGCGTCGCCGGGCGCACCCGTTCGGAGCACGACCAGGGTGATGTCGTCGGTCTGCGGGCCGCCGCTGCGGAAGCGGACGACGGCTTCGAGGATGGCCCGCGCGATGGCCTCGGCGGTGCGGTCGGCGTGCTCGGCGTGCTCGGCGAGGACGGCGCGGAGCCGGTCCTTGCCGAACATCTCGCCCGACGGGTCGCGGGCCTCCCAGATGCCGTCGGTCCCGATGACGGCGACGCACCGCTCGGGCAGCTGCGCGTCGTCGGCGTGGTAGACCCACGAGGCGTCGATCCCCAGGGGGATGTCGTGCCCGGTCAGTTCGGAGAATTCGCCGGTGTCCCGGTCGAGGACGATGGCGGCGTCGTGGCCCGCGCTGGTCCAGCGCACGCGCCGCGGCCCGCCGGTGTCGGGGGCGATGAGCAGGTAGAAGAGGGTCATGAACTGCCCGGACTTCGAGTCGTGGGCGAGGTTGGCGTTGACCTTGCCGAGCACGGCGGGCAGGTCGTCGGACTCGGGCGCGCGGGCGTGGATGAGCGCGCGGGCGGTGGTCATGAGCAGGGCGGCCCCGATGCCGTGGCCCGTCACATCGCCGACGAGCACGCCGTGCGAGGGCGTGCCGCCGTTGCCCGTGTCGATGTCGAGGAAGTCGAAGTAGTCGCCGCCGGTCTCGTCGCTGTAGACGCACAGGGCGGCGATGTCGATGCCGGGCAGGTTGGGAGCGCCGGCGGGCAGCAGGTTCTGCTGGACCTCGCGCGCGATCTCGAGCGACTCGCGAACCCGCAGCCGGTCCTGCAGCTTGGGCACCATGCTGTTGAAGCTCTCGGCGAGGGTCTGCAGTTCGTCGCCGGTGTCGACCGAGGCGCGGGCGTCGAGATCGCCCTCGGCGATGGCCTGGGCCGTCTCGGCGAGCGAGCGGACGGGCCGGGTGATCGACCGGGAGCCGATGAAGCCCACGACGACCAGCGCGAGCAGCACGCCGCCCGCGACGATCAGGTTCTGCCGGACCGCCGACGAGATCGTGGCGTTGATCGATGTGGCGACCCTCTCGGCGTCGGCGTCGGCGACCTCGAGGGCGATGCCGACGAGCACGCTGGTCTGCACCCGCGAGGGCTGGGCGTCGCGCAGGCGCTCCCAGGTCCACACCCAGGGGGCGCCGCCGATGTCGAGCCGCATCGAGCCCTGCCCCGCGGCGATCATCCGCCGCCCGAGCTCGATCGCGTCCCCCGGGTCGTCCGCCGCGAACGGCTCGGGCACGATGGGCGAGTCCCACTGCCTGCCCGCGAACCGGTCGTAGTCGGCGGTCGCGAGCTTCAGCGGGGGCCGCCCGGCGTCGTCCTCCGAGACGCGGACGATCATGGCCTGCGAGTTCTCCCTGAACACCGCCGGCAGCGTGAGCTCCTTGAGAATGTCGCTGAGCGCGATGTCGGCCGCCGCGACGCCCAGCAGCTCCCCGCTGTCGCGGTAGACCGGCGCCGAGCAGGTCAGCCGCACCTGGCCCGTTGGCGCGTCGATGACCGGCGGCGTCCAGACCACGGGCTCGAGCGAGGTGATCGCCGCCTGGTACCACGCGCGGAGCCGCGGGTCGTAGTCCTTGGGGTACCCGCCCTTGCCGGGCCAGGACATGTGCAGCCCCGACGCGTCGAGCGCCGCGTACTGGCTCGACGGACGGATGAGGTCCTCCATCGACCCACGCGAGGACCGCATGACAGGCACGAGCGACTGCAGCAGCGCGGCCTCGAGCCGCAGCGAGCCGATGTCGATCCCCGCCGGCGGCACGAGCACCGGCGCGTCGTACGACACCAGCAGGTCGCTCCGCGTCCCGTCCGCCGCGACGCGCTGCATCAACGGGTCGGGCCCGATCCCGGGCGGGGGGTTGCCGAGACCCTCGAAGTCGTCGTCGGTATAGACCGGCGCCGCCAGCGCCTCGGCGCTCGGGCCCACGCTGTCGATCCGGCGCATCGCCTCGGCGACCGCGCGCACGTCGATCTCGATCAGGGCCCGGTCGCGCTCGAGGATGGCGGCGTACTTCTCGACGAGGTGGCGGCGGGTGTCGTCGGCGATCTGCTCGATGCGCTCGCGCGTCTCCCGCGTGAGCTCCTCCCGCGCCGACTGCACGTTGCCGCGAGCCAGCAGACCCGCGATCAGCATCGGCAGCATCGAGAAGACCAGCAGGGTGACGAAAAGCTTCGCGCGGATCGACATGCCTAACGCACCGTCCCGCGCCCGGCCCCGCCCGCCGAGCGGCGCGTCGTGTCCGTGTCAAGTGAGCGTGGCGCGATGGTCATGGTCAGAAGCTCCGGATCGACACGATACCCGAAGGCGAGCGAGGTGGTTTGCCGCTCACAAAAGAACAAGGCCGACGCCGTCGTGGCGCCGGCCTCGTGTTGACCGGCGGAGAGTCTCCGCCGGACAGGTGAGGGGCAGGGGGTGTTGGTCAGCCGCCGGCGCCGAGCGTGCGGAGCACCTCGATCAGCGCCGCCGGCTCGGCACGCTTGCGGTAGTCGGCGGTCAGGAAGGCGTGCACGATCGTGCCGTCGGTGTCGATCACATAGGTCGCGCCCAAGGGCAGCGTCCACGACCCGTCGCCGTTGTACTCGGCGAGGTCCAGGCGCCCGGCGAAGGCGTCGATCAGGTCCTGCGGCAGGCGATAGCGGATGCCGAACGCGTCCGCGACCTCGTTGCCCGCGTCGCTCAGCACCCGGAACTCGTAACCCGGCGCGTCTTCCGCGTCCTCGGCGGTCGGCTTCTCGGGGCTGATCGCCACCAGCGAAGCGCCCAGCGCCTCGATCTCGTCCATGTGCTGCTGATAGCTGCGAAGCTGGATGTTGCAGTACGGGCACCACGAGCCTCGGTAGAAAGTCACGATGGCCGGCCCGTCGGCGAGGATCGCTTCAAGCGACACGGTCGCGCCGGTCGCGTCGGGCAGCTTGAACATCGGCGCGCGGTCGCCCGCGGTCCTGGCCCGCTCCAGCACGCCCAACGCCTCAACATCGCGGATGCCCTTCTCGAAGGCGTCGATCGTCTCCTGAGGGGCCCGCTGCTCGAACGAGGACTTCAACGCGTCGAGCTCGGCCTGAAGCTCGACCCGCTCCGGCTGCGCCGGCGACACCGTGCTCATCCTGTTCATCCCGTCCTTGGGCTTCTCGTCCTGCTGCGCGCCCGCCACCGAGGCGGTCGACACCGCAAAGCCGAGACCCGCAACATACGCCAGATCGGTCGTCCGCTGAATGGCACGCTGCGCGCTGCGGCTCAGGCGGTCGGACAGGGTCTGGCGTGTCGAAGGATCGGTCATGGCAACGGCTCCGGTGGGTGTGCCTGTGACGATCGGTTCGATGCCGGCGGTTATTCCGATGCGGGCGATGAATCCCGGGAGCGGGACGGGCCGGGCCTGGTGGCGAACGCCGCCCCGAACGCCACGGGGAACGCCATCGCGGCAAACACGGGCAGGCCGTCGCGCAGCTCGCCGCCCATCCAGTGCCCGAACTGCGTCAGCAGAAAGGGCCCCGTGGCGGTGCCCGCGACCATCGCCGAGGTGACGAAGCCGCGGATGGCGCCGTGGTGCGGTCTGCCGAAGAACCGCGCGATCGCCGGACCCGCGGCGGCCATCTGCCAGCCCATGGTGACACCAAAGACGATCATCGCCCCCGCCGCGTGCACGGGCGTGGTGGCGAGCCACATCTGCACCGACGAGGCCGCGATGCCCAGCGTCGCGATCGGCAGGATCACGCGCGGCGGCAGGCGGTCCGCGACCGGCCCGCCGGTCATCAGCCCCACAAACAGCGCCGCCGACCACGCCGACACCGCGAGCGAGCCCGCGGCCAGCGGGTTGTCGAGCCCGCTCTCGATCAGCAGCGGCTGGATGTGAAAGAGCAGGGCCGTGCCCACCAGCCCCGAGAGCAGCCCGGGCAGCAGCAGCATCCAGAACGACCGCGTGGCGAGCGTCTGCCGGAGCGTGAAGGCGACCGCGACCTTCGGCGCGACGCGCTGCTGGTGCGCGTCGTGCCAGCGCTGATGGTGCTCGGGCGGCTCGTTGTCGAGGTGCTGCCCGATGTCCTCGGGCCGATCCCGCAGCACGAAGGCGATCAGCGGCAGCAGCGTCAGCGCGACCGCCAAGCCCAGGGCGGCGTAGGCCCGCTGCCAGCCCAGGCCCTCGATGAGCCACAGCACCACCGCCGGCACCGCCGCGCCCGAGAGGCTGAACACGCCGAGCTTGATCGATTCGACCGTCGCCAGCCGCCGCTCGAACCAGAGCGCCAGCACATGGCTGGACAGCATGCCCAGCGCGCCCTGGCCCAGGAAACGCACCAGGAAGAAGCCCACGATCAGCGAGACAAGCCCGGTCGCGTTCGTCAGCCAGAGGATGCCCAGCAGCAGCGCGCCCACAACGATCGCCGAGGTCAGCCGGGGCCCGACGCGGTCCGACAGCCGGCCGACCAGCGTCAGGGGCAGCGCCGCCGCCAGCGTGCCCACGAGATACGCGAACGCGAGCGCCTGGCTGGTC
>DAIOTV010000017.1:30256-42362 GCA_036751825.1 Phycisphaerales bacterium | reverse complement strand
CTCGAACGCCAGCTTCCGCCGGCGGCTCGTGTAGATCACCTGCATCCCGAAGGCCTTGGCCCGCAGCGCCGTCGCGTAGCCGATCCGGCCCGCGCCAACGATGTGCATCACGCGCCCCGAGAGCTCGGGGCCCAGCATCTCCCCCATCCCCAGCGGCGCCCGCTTCGGCCACTCGCCCCCGCGAACGAAGCGATCGCCCGCGACGATCCGCCGGGCCACGGCCAGCAGCAGGCCCATCGCCATGTTGGCCGTTCCCTCGGTCACCGCGTCGGGCGTGTTGGTCACGACCACCCCGCGCGCCCTGCACGCGGGCAGGTCGATGTTGTTGTACCCCACCGCGAAGTTGCACACGCCGCGCAGCCGATCGCCCGCGGCATCGAGGAACCCGGCATCGACCTCGTCGGTGAACATGGTGATCACGACCGAGGCCCCGCGCACCCGTTCGAGGGTCTGCTCGCGTGTGGGCACCCCCTCCGGGCCCACGACGACACGAGCCCCCTCGATCTCCACCGGATCGCCCGGCACCTCACGCGTCACCACAACCACAGGCCGTTCGTCGCTCATGCCGCTACGGTACCCCCATGCCGGCACCGGCCGACGCCACGACCGCAACGCTGACCCTGCTGTTCTGGAACATCCGCGCCGGCGGCGGGCCGGTGCGCGCCCAGCGGGTGCTGCTCGAGCTGCTCGAGCACCGGCCCGATCTAATCGCGCTCGCCGAGTGCCGCCCGACCTTCGCGGGCCAGCTCGCCGCCGCGCTGCGTGACCTGGGCATGCCCCACCGCCTCGAGGCGGACGCGGGCCCCCGCACCAACCGGGTCGTGCTCCTCAGCCGATCGCCACTGGAGCCACTGGCCCCGCCCGAGACCCGGCTCGTCCGTGCCCGTGCCGCCGGGCTCGTGGTGACGGCCTGCCACATCCCCGACGCCTCCGATCGCCCCGGGCGGCTGCGTCTGCTCGCCCGGCTGCACCAGGTTGCCGCGGCGCACCGCGACCAGCCGCACGTGATCATCGGCGATTTCAACGCGAACCGGGCCGATCACCCACGCCGCGACGGCCGGGCGATCGGCGGGCTCGCGGCGCTCGGGTACAGCGATCTCTGGCTGCACTGCGGCGGCGCCGCGACCGACCCGACCTGGGTCGGCCCGCGCCGTGCGAGGGCCCGCATCGACCACGCCTACGCCAGCAAACCCCTTGATTCGCGGGCCGAGACCGCAGCGCACCTCCACGCCCCGCGTGACGCCGGGCTCAGCGATCACAGCCTGCTGAAGATCCGAATTATCCACACGGCCGCATAATCTCCGCGTTTTTCTCGTGTTTTTCAGCCTCCGACGCCCGATACACCTTGCGGGACATGCAGCTACGGGGTACAACCCCCGCGATCAACGAGGCCTTTGCACCAACAAAGGGCCGCAAAAACCGGGGCGAGGAGTGCCCCTTGGAGTTCACGATGGCGAAGAAAACGACACGGAAGAAGACCGCCAAAAAGACCGCCCGCAGCACCGCGGGCCGCAAGAAGGTCGCGAAGAAGGCCCCCGCGGCCGCGGCCCCCCGCATCAACGCAGCCAAGGGCAAGCCCCGCACCAAGAGCGATGTGCAGGCCGTCATCGCCGAGCACGTCGGCATCTCCAAGAAGGAAGTTGCCGCCGTCTTCGAGACCATGGGCAGCATGATGGCCGCCGACCTCAAGAAGGGCAACGCCGGCGTCTTCAACGTGCCTGGCCTCATGAAGGTCACCGTCCAGCGCAAGCCCGCCACCAAGGCGCGCAAGGGCATCAACCCGTTCACCGGCGAGCCCACGATCTTCAAGGCCAAGCCCGCCCGCAACGTCGTCAAGGTCCGCCCGCTCAAGGGCCTCAAGGACATGGTCGCCTAGTCGCCGACCACAACCATCTCAGACCCAAGCGGGCCAGCCTCCGGGCTGGCCCGCTGTCGTGCGCATGCCGGGCGAACAATCACCCATGCCCTCAACGAAGCTGATCAACCGCGCCGAGCCGCCGGCCGTCGCCCTTGAGACCACACTGCTCCTGCACGGCCTGCCGCGCGACCGCGTGAACCACGTGCACGCTCAGCTTGTCTCGGCCATCCGCGGTGGCGGCGCGTCGCCCGCGCTCGTCGGCATCATCGAGGGCGATCCGATCGTCGGCATGACGACGGCCGAGCTCAACCTCATGCTCGACCGAGACAGCGTTCCAAAGGTGAACCGGGCCAACCTGGGAATTGTCCTTGCGACCCGGCAATGGGGAGCCACAACCGTCAGCACCACGACCGAGCTCGCCCACGCGGCGGGGATCCGCGTGTTCGCGACCGGTGGCATCGGCGGCGTGCACCGCAACTACGCCGCGCGCCTCGATATCTCGGCGGACCTCGCTGCCATTGCCCACCACCCCGTGGCTGTCGTCACCAGCGGCTGCAAAAACATTCTCGACATCGCCGCCACCCGGGAAGCCCTCGAGACGCTCGGCATCCCCGTCGTCGGGTTTCGGACCGACACCTTCCCAGCCTTCTACCAGCGTTCGTCCGGCATCCCGGTCGACGCGGCGTTCCAGGACGAAGCCGATCTCGCCGCCTTCCTGTCCTTCGAGCTCGAACGTACCGGCCGGGGCGTTGTCGTCTGCAACCCCATCCCCGAGTCGGACGAGATCCCGCTGGAGCAGTGGAACGGCTGGCTGGCCGCCGCCGAGGCCGGCTCGGTCGGCCGTGCAGGCCGCGATGCCACGCCCCAGATCCTGGCGGCCGTCCACGCGGTGTCAGAAGGGGCGACGGTGGAGGCCAACATCGCTCTGGCCCGTTCAAACGCCACCCTCGCGGGGGTCCTTGCCGCTTCGATCCCGAACGCCTGATCCGGTAAGTCGCCGCAGGCTAAACAGACCTCAATTGTGAAGAAACCTTTACCGTCCGCACACACACAGTTCGTGTATTGGAAAAGACTCCGGTCTACACTTGGTTTCAAAGGAGAGGAGAGCTCGCACGACGGGTAGCGATCAGCCCCGTTTGCAAGCGACCCGACAACTCGATCCCCGCGGAAACGCGGGCTCATGTGTTTGGGGGGAAACTCGAGGGTGATTCTGCCTTCGACCAGGGCCCCGGCGATGGCTTCGCTGCAGCCGCCGGGAACGATCGAAACGCACACGAAACCAACCGGAGAATACCAGAGATGAAGAGCATGCAGATTCTCGGCATCATCGCCGCCGCCGGCGTCGCCACCTCGGCCGTCGCGCAGGACAGCGTGTCCAGCAACAACGCGGGCGACGCCATCAGCCCGTACGACGCCACGCGTCAGGTCACCAAGTTCACCGTCGACCTGTCCGCGATCACCTCGACCAAGGGCGCCGAGTTCGGCGTGGCCCCGCTGCTCAAGGCTGGCCGCACAGCCAACCCGCAGGCGTCGGGCTTCTTCAACCAGCGTCTCTCGGGTCAGGCCATCAGCCGCAGCATCGAGGGCAACATCCTTGCCAGCGGCACCTACGCCACCTGGAACACCGCCGGACAGGGCGTCGGCCCCAACAACGCTGCGCCCGGCACCATCAACCTGCCCGCCTCGGGCCTTCAGAGCCTTGCCGTTGGCTTCAACGAGTTCGAGCCCAACGCCGCGAACAACGCCGACAACCTTTACGCGGGCCTGGTGTCCTTCGACCCCAGCAACCGCACCCGGCTCTACGTTGACCGCATCGTGGCCGCCACGAGCGCTCCCAACGCCGCGACCGGCAGCTCGGCCGCCTTCGCGATGGGCTCGATCGATACCCGCCTCAACCTCACCAGCCGCGCGGACAGCTTCGGCGCCGGCGGCCCCAACCCGATCGCGAACCAGAACATCTACCGCATCAACGCCGAGCTCCGCTCCAACGGCGTGATCAACAACATCAACAACCTCGGCGCCGGGGACCCCGCCGCCACCGAGCGTGTGTTCAACGGTGCCCTCGGCGGGTTTACCACCGATACCCTCAGCGTCGCAGGTGCTATCCCCGAGGAGAACGGCGGCCCCTCGACCTTCGGCCCGACCTTCGGTTCCGAGCTCGCCACCAACGATCACACCGCCGGCACCTCGGCCCACTTCACCCCGACCTTCCCCGGCTTCGCCACCAATGTCGCCGATCATCGCGGCAGCATCTCGTTTAACCCGGACACCGCCCTCGGCGGCGTCGGCATGGCCGCGCAGCTCCAGCGTGACAACACCGGCAACACCGTGTACCTCGGCGTCTTCGGCGTCGATGCCAACGGCGTGCCCCAGCAGGTCGCCAACCTCCAGGCACCGCTCACCATCCAGGATCCGCTCGACAACTACGACGCCGTCGGCGTGCCCTTCGGCGAGTTCCGCCACTACCGCAGCCAGATGGCATTCTCGGGCCCCGTGGGCGCCGCGGCCGCCGGCACTGATGCCTCGGGCAATGTCCTGGTCGCCGCGGTCTTCGACGTCGCGTGCAACGCCTGCACGGTCCCGGGCACCATCCCCACGCCCGTCACCTACGGCGGCGGCGGCGCCAACGTGCCCACCAACGCCATCGCCGTCGCGCGCTTCAACCCCAACGCCGCGAACCCCAGCTCGACCATCGAGTGGACCAGCGCCGCCTGGGTGAACTTCGACACCGGCTTCGGCAAGCCCATCCGCGACGCGGGCGGCAACGAGGTCGGCTTCCTCGTCCCGCTCAACGCCTTCCCGGGCCTGACCGGCCCGTCGATCTCGGCCCCCGCCATCGACAGCGCCGGCAACCTCTACTTCACCAGCCCGTTCCTCGATTACGGCCCCGACGGCCAGTTCGGCACCGGCGACGACGACGTCGACACCGGACTCTTCCGCGCCATCTACAACGAGGCCACCTTCAGCTACGACCTCGACGTCATCCTCCAGACCGGCGATGTCATCGTCTCGCAGGGCACCGGCCTGAACTACAACATCGGCCTCATCCGCGTCGCCGACAGCAACTCCACCGACTCCAGCGCCTTCTTCGGCGAGAGCGCCACCTACGTCGGCTACCCCGGCGCCAACCCCGCCTCGACCGATGATCCCAACAACCTCGGCGCGCTCGTCGCCGCCATCAACATCACCTACGACGTCAACGGCGACGGCAGCTTCGACTTCGGTGTCGGAACCGGCGACGAGGACTACTCCACCCTCTTCTACGTCAGCCCGCTCGGCGGCGGCAACCCCATCACCGACTGCAACGGCAACGGTGTCGACGACGCGACCGACATCGCCAACGGCACCTCGGACGATGTCAACAGCGACGGCATCCCGGACGAGTGCCAGCTCACCCGCCTCTGCGCCGACACCAACAACGACGGCTTCGTTTCGCCCGCCGACTTCAACGCCTGGATCATCGCCTTCAACGGCGGCAACTACCGCGCCGACCAGAACGGCGACGGCCTCGTCACTCCCGCCGACTTCAACGGCTGGATCCTCAACTTCAACCTGGGCGCCAACGGCCCGCTCTGTGCCGAGTAATCCGGCGCCGCACCGCGGCACAGCCGTGTAAAGTCCTTCACACGCCCGCCCTTCACGGGGCGGGCGTGCTTTGTTCAAGAGACCCCCGGGCGTCCGGGAACCGCTGCCGACTCCTCCACGAATCCGCAGCCTCCCCACAGACCACGCCCCCAGGAGCCCCGCCGTGCGCACCTCCACCATGACCACGCTCGCCGCCCTCGTTCTGGCCTGCGTCGCCTCACCCGCGATCGCCCAGTGGGACCCGCAGAACGCCCAGTGGGGCAAGTCCGATCCCGCCGACGTCCGCGTCATGACCTGGAACGTCCGCGACAGCCTGTGCCGATCGGAGAACAAGAACGATCCAAACGGCAACTGGGCAGCCCTGGCCCGGATCGTCGCGGCTCTCGAGCCCGATGTGCTGCTTCTTCAGGAGACCGGCGACAACTCGGGCAACGGCACCGGGGCCGGCGTGGACTCGGTGACCAACCTCACCACCGTCATGAACCTGTTCTTCGACGGCGGCAACGACCCGTTCAACGGCGGCACTGTTGGCGAGTTCGTTCAGCTCTACCGCCCGGGCTACTCGCTGGACCACATCTTCGTCAGCAGCGCGTCCGACGGCTTCAACCGAAACGTCATCCTCAGCCGCTGGCCGTTCGCAGACCTCAACGGCAACGGCACCGCCACGATCAGCGACTTCACCGTTCAGTCCAACGCCTCCGGCGTTCCGGGGGGCAGCGGCGGCATCCGCGGCTTCCAGTTCGCCGAGATCGACCTTCCCAACGCCCAGTACGTCGGCGACCTCGTCGTGGGCAACGTGCACATGAAATCCGGGGGCTCCTCGAACGACGCCCTGCAGCGGCTCACGGCCGCCCAGAACACCTGGTACTACACCCGTTATCTCTACAACGGCAACGGCACCGCCACGCCGGACCCGGAGAACACCATCCCCGAGTTCCCCTCCTCGACGGTCGTGCTCGGTCCCAGCACGCCCATCATCATGGGCGGCGACCTCAACGAGGACGAATCCACCAACGGCCGCAAGGGCCCGGCCGAGTGGCTTGCCAACGGGATTGCCTCGGGAGGCACGAGCGACGGCAACAACCCCGACGGCACCGACGCGAGCTTCGACAACGCCACCGAGTTCTTCACAGGCATCCGCTCAACCCAGGGCGGCTCAAAGCTCGACTACCTGGTGTGGCAGGACCAGATCGCCACGGCACGCCGGCAGTTCGTCTTCAGGAGCCAGAACGTTCCCGTGCCGTCGCTGCCGCCCGAGCTTGTCGGAATCGGCTTCCCGCCGAACGACGCCGGCAACTTCGCCAGCCTGCTCGCCTCCGACCACTACCCCGTCGTCATCGACTTTGTGCTCCCCTTGGGCCAGGCCACGCTGCCGGGCGAGTTCGATCTGCTCGCCCCGGCCGACGGCGCTACGGGCGTGAACAACTCGCTCGTGATCACCAACTGGGAACCGGCCAGCGACACCGACTCGTACACATACACGCTCGCCACCGACCCCTCGCTCACCAACGTCGTCGTCTCGCTCTCGCCGCTCACAACCCCCTCGGCCTTCATCCCGGGCCTCGACCCCTGCACGACGTACTACTGGTCCGTGGAAGCCGTCAACGCGAACGGATCGACGACCTCGACCCCGGGCGTCGCGTCGTTCACCACCGTCGGCGGCGCGGATCAGAACGGCGATGGCCTGGCAACGCCCGCCGACTTCAACGCCTGGGTGCTCAATTTCAACGGCGGCAACGCGCTCGCCGACGTGAACAACGACGGATCGCTCACCCCCGCCGACTTCAACGCCTGGATCCTCGCGTTCAACGCCGGCTGCCCGTAAACGGGCCGGCCGCGCATCAGAACGGGCCGAACACCCGACGCAGCTGCGCGACCGCGCGGTCGACACGCGCCCCGCACTGGCGCACGCCCAGCTGGGCACGCACGCGGGTCACCAGCTCCAGCCGCTGCACGGGTTTCACGAGAAAGTCGCTGGCCCCGGCCTCGAGCCCTCGCTCGACATCGGCGGCCTCGTTGAGCGCCGTCAGCATGATCACCGGCACCGACGCCGTAGCCGCCGAGGCACGCACGCGCTCGCACACCTGAAACCCGCTGAGGCGGGGCATCATCACGTCGAGAATCAGCAGGTCCGGAGCCTGAGCCTCGCACGCGGCCAGCGCCTCGGCCCCGGAAGCGAACGCCGTCAGCTCCGCGTCCAGATCATCCAGAAACCCCACGATCAGCTCGCGGTTCTGCGCGTTGTCGTCGATGACGAACACTCGCGGCGATCTGTCCCGATTGTGTTCATTTTCTGATCGGGTCATGATCGTCTCGCTTCTCGCGGCATCCCCATAAGCAGGTACATCGGCCGCAACCGGTTGCGTACGAATGCATACGATTCAATAGATTAAAGTACTGAGGAAACCCGAACGTGGCACTGCTCCGGAAAAAGAACCCCTGGCACGACCGGTTTGCTCAGCCGACCCCGGCTGACCTGGAATCCCTGTACGAGGACACCACGGCGACCGTCTTCGACGATCTCTGCCGCATGATAGGGTCACGCACCGAAGCCAAGCCGTCAACCCAGTGGCGCGGCATCGCCTGGCGGTGGACGCTTGTCTACACCAGACCGGGGGACGACGAGCCCTGGGCCTACCTCATCCCCGCGCCGGGTCGTCCGATTCTCGCCCTCCCGGTGCCGGCCAACCCGCTGCCACCGTCCGAGCTGAAGCGGACGCCCCGCTTCATCCGCGACACGATCGTGCACGCCCCTCGTGTCGGTCGGATCTGCTGGATCGAGTTCCCGGTCGACTCGCCCTCGCAGATGGCCGACCTCGAACGCTTCATCGACCGCGTCACCGAGCCCCAGCCGGCCTAGCCGCCGCCCGGCCCGCCCCTTCCCCGGGCACCCTCCTCCGCTCGCTATCATCGGATTCATCACCGATCACGCCGAGGGCAAGGAGGTCCGCATGGTCGCCACACGAAGTCTGTTCACGCTCTTGGCCGCGCTCGCGTTGGCGTCCTCCTCGCCGGCCCAGCTCGCCGCTGAGATCCGACGCGCCGTGAACGCCGCGGCGCTTGGCCAGGACGGCATCGCGGGCATCGTGGTCGCCGACGCCAGCACGGGCGAGGTGATCTACGAGAACAACGCCGACATCCCGCTCGCCCCCGCGTCCAACCAGAAGCTGCTCACCTCCGCCGCGGCCGTGCTCATCTTGGGCCCCGAGCACGCGTTCACCACCGAGATCACGCCCACCGTCGACGGCTCGGCCCTCGTTCTGACCAGCTCGGGCGACCCCGCGTTCGGCGACGCCGAGGTGCTGAGGGAGCTCGACCCGCCGCTCACGCCCGACGAGGCGCTCGACCAGTTCGCCGCGGGGGCCGCCGGGGCCGCGGGCCTCGGCACCGTCACCCAGCTGATCGTCGACGACCGCGTGTTCGATCGCGAGGGGGTTCATCCAGACTGGCCGACCGACCAGCTCGAACGCTGGTACTGCGCCCCGGTCCGGGGCGTGAACGTCAGCAGCAACGTGCTCGCGTTCTACCCCTCGCCCGCCGGCGGCGGCGTCGTGGCGCCGATCGAGCCCAAAGCGGATTGGGTCGAGATCACGGACCGTGCCGAGGTGGTGAGCGACGGGCGGAACGCCGTCTGGATCCAGCGGTCGGACACGGACGATGCCTACACCATCCGCGGCTCGATCCGCACCCGCGCCCAGGCGCCGATCGAGGTTTCGCTCCGCGAGCCGTCGCTGTTCACGGGCCGACTCGTCGCCGAGCGTCTTGCGAATGCCGGCGTGGATTTTGCCTCCGGGTCGCCCGCGGCCGCCGTCCGCCTCGCGGATCCCACGGAGACCATCGCCCTGGCGAGCCCCGTGGCCCGGTGGACGACCCCGCTCGCCGACGTGCTCTACCGCACGAACCACGACAGCATGAACATGCACGCCGAGGCGCTGCTCAAGTCGGTCGGCCGGGCCGTCACCGGCGAGCAGGGGACATGGCGCAACGGAACCGCCGTGCTCCGCATGCTCATCGCCGAAAAGCTTGGGCCCGCCGCGGTCTCGACCACCACCATCCGCGACGGCTCAGGCCTGAGCCGAGAGAACCGGATCACCGCCGGCACGCTCGCCGCCTGGCTCGTCCGCATGCACGCCGAGCCCGAGGTGCGCGAGATGTACCGCCAGACGCTGCCGACGGCCGAAGGCAAACTCGCCCGCCGGTTCGAACTCGGCAGCGTCGGCAATCGGGTCTACGCCAAGACAGGCACCATCCGCAACGTGCGGTGCCTCTCGGGATACGTCACCAACGAGGCCACCGGCCAGACCGCCGTCTTCACCATCCTGCTCAACGGCCTGACCACCGGCCAGTCGATCCGCGCCGCCAACGAGCTTCACAGCGAGCTGGTCGAGCTGATCGACAGCCATCTCGACGAGTTCGCCCTCCCGCCCGCCGAGCAGCCCGCGATGGGCGGATGACGCCGCGCCGCGAGCCCTCGCGCCGCGCACACCGGGTCACTCTCCGAGCAGCGCGCCCCAACGCTCCCTCGCACGGGCCTTCACCGACTCGTCCATCTCGATGATCGGAGGCCACTCCCGCACCGGATAGCCCCGCCGAACGCCCGAGGCCTTGGGCGTCGCGTCGAACCACATCGACCGCCCCACCACCCGCGCATCACGCAGCATGTCCGCGTTCGCGACCCAGTGAAACATCGCCTGATCCACGTCCTCGACATCCACGCCCTCGCCGACGAACACAGCGAACCCCGCACGATCCGCCGCTTCCGCCATCACGCTCGCCGCGAGCCCTTCGAAATCGGTCTCATCCCGCACACGCGTCGACACAAACAGCCACCCGCCCGCGGCCTCGGGCATCGCCGCCGCATAGACACCCTCCACCGATCGCACGGCCTCGACGCACGCTTCCCGGTCATAGAACGACCGCGCGGCCGTCGGCTCGCTCGCCGCGTCCGGCTCCTCGCCCGCCCACTTCCGCGTGCAGTCGAACCCCAGCTTGCCACCGCCGCCCAGCCACGGGGCCGCGTGATCGAGAATGTCCAGAGGCCCTCGCACCAGCTCGACGTCCCGTGACGGATCGCAGTTCGCGCTCGCCGGCCGCAGGACCGCCAGCGTGTCGTGCACATCCACCTCTTCATCAACAACAAAGATCGTCTTCGTCCACGCCATCTGCCCTGCGCCCCAGATCGCGTGCATCACCCGCCGCGCCTGCAGCGGGTAGGTCTTGCGGATCTTCACGAACGCGCAGTTATGGAACGCGCCGAACATCGGCAGGTCGTAGTCCTCGATGTCGTGGATCAGCGTCTTGAGCAGCGGAAAGAACACGCGCTCCGTCGCCTTGCCCAGGTAGTAGTCCTCCTGCGGCGGCAGCCCGACGATCGTCGTGGGATAGATCGGCCTTTCCCGCATCGTCACCGCCGACACTTCGACGATCGGGTACCGATCCGGCATCGAGTAGAACCCCGTGTGATCGCCGAAGGGCCCCTCGAACACGGCCCCCTCGCCGATCGCTCCATCCGTCCTCGGGTCGAACCCGATCACGCCCGCGTCGGGGTTCACATACCCCTCGATCACGATCTCCGCGTCCGCCGGCACCCAAAGCGGCACGCTTGCGCCCCGACAGAGCTTGATCCCGCCGCCGTTCAGGAACCCCGCCATCAGCAATTCGCTGATGCCCGGCGGCAGCGGCGCCGTCGCCGCGTAGGGCAGCACGCTCGGCCCGCCCAGCACAATCGCCACGGGCATCGGCTTTGCGGCCTTCTTCCACGAACGCCAGTGGCTCGCCCCGTCGTGGTGCATGTGCCAGTGCATCGCCACGCGGTCTTTGCCCAGCAGCTGCACGCGGTACATCCCGATGTTGTGCGATGAGGGCCTGCACTCGCCGGCGTCGTCCGCACGGATCGTGTGGATGCCGGCGAGCGTGATGTATCGACCTCGATGCTTCGCGTTCCAGTCCTCGCCGCTGATCTCGGGGTCGCCGATCCCCGGCACGCCGTCGTTCACATCGCCCGGATAGCCGACTGCCGCGAAGTCGCCATCCAACGGCCAGCACCGGATGATCGGCAGCCTCGTCAGATCGATCTGGCCCCCGCGCAGCACGACCTCCTGGCACGCGCCACGCTTGTTCGATCGCTTCGGACCGATTTTGAGCAGCGGCGCAAACTGCTTTGCCTTCGCGATCGCATCACTCAGCGACTTCGGAGGCTCGGGCTTGACCAGGTCGCCGATCTTCTCTCCGATGCCGTCAAAGCCGCGGTCGGCCCCCAGCGCCATCTCCATGCGCCGATAGCTGCCGTAGGCGTTGATCAGGAGCGGCACCTCGCTGCCCTCAATGTTCTCAAAGAGCAGCGCCGGCCCGCCCCGATCCCAGAACCGCGGATCATTCCGCCTGGCGGAGTCGCTCGGCTCGCCCCGGCAGCGGCTCTTGCTGACCAAGTCCGCGATCGCCGCGACCTCGAGCACGGGAGACACCCGCTCGCGCACGCGCACGAGTTCACCCGCTCGCTCCAACGCCTCGACAAAGCTCCACAGGTCTCGGTACATATGCTTTCACACTATGAGCGATAAGCCAGCACCAGCAGCCTTCGCCTTCGGACGAACCCGCGACTGGCCCGGATACTTCAGGGCCGTCGCCGGCGGCACACCCCGCCAGACGCTGCTCGACGCCCTC
>DAIOTV010000017.1:8971-30246 GCA_036751825.1 Phycisphaerales bacterium | reverse complement strand
AAAGCTCCACAGGTCTCGGTACATATGCTCTCACACTATGAGCGAACAGACCACGCCGCCCGCAGCCGCATTTGCCTTCGGCCGAACGCGCGACTGGCCGGGCTACTTCAGGGCCGTCGCCGGCGGCACACCCCGCCAGACGCTGCTCGACGCCCTCGATCTCTTCGAGAAGGACGAGTCATTCGATGCCGCTGAAGCCTTCGCCATCGACCTCGGCTGCGGCGAGGGCCGGGACACCGCCGAGCTGCTCCGCCGCGGGTGGGCCGTGCTCGCGACCGACGGCCACCCCGAGGCCATCGACCTGCTGCTCGCCCGCAACGACCTGACCCGCACCGACCAGCTGACGACCCGCGTCGCCACCTTCGAAGAGCTCGACGCCCTGCCCGAGGCCGACCTCGTCAACGCCAGCTTCAGCCTGCCCTTCTGCACGCCCGAGCACTGGGATCGCGTCTGGAAGCGGGTCAGCGGGGCGGTGAAGCCCGGGGGCCGGTTTGCGGGCCAGATCTTCGGCGACCGCGACACCTGGGCCTCCATCCCCGACCGCTCCCACTTGCCTCGCTCCGCCCTCGACGCCATGTTCTCGGGCTTCAACCTCGAGCTGCTGCGCGAAGACGAGTCCGACTCAACCGACGCCGCCGGCAACGCCAAGCACTGGCACGTCTTCCACATCGTCGCGCGCAAGCACGAAAGCTGAACACCCAATACCCTGAACGCCATGGTCACCACCGATTACGCCATCGAGCTCGACCACGTCGCCAAAACCTACAAGCGCCTGCTCCGCGCCGGCACCCCCGCGCTCCGAGGCATCGAGATGAAGGTCCACCGCGGCGAGGTCTTCGGCCTGCTCGGGCCCAACGGCGCCGGAAAGTCCACCCTCGTCAAGATCCTCATGACCGTCATCCGGCCCAGCCGCTGCAAGGGGCAGATGCTCGGCCACCGCGTGGGCGACAAGGCCGGCCTCACCAAGGTCGGCTACCTCCCCGAGCACCACTCCTTTCCCGGGTACCTCACCGGCACGCAGGTCATCGACTTCTTCGGCGCCATGGCGGGCGTCGACCGTCGAACACGCAAACGCCGCGCCGGCGAGCTGCTCGAGCTCGTCGGCATGTCCGACTGGTCGAAGCGGAAGCTCCAGTCCTATTCCAAGGGCATGCGGCAGCGCATCGGAATCGCCCAATCGCTCATCAACGACCCCGAGCTCATCCTGCTCGACGAGCCCACCGACGGCGTCGACCCCGTCGGCCGACGCGACATCCGCGATGTCATCCAACGGCTCAAGGACCAGAACAAAACCGTCTTTATCAACAGCCACCTGCTGAGCGAGCTCGAGATGGTCTGCGACCGCGTGGCCATCCTCGTCAAAGGCGTCGTCGCCCAGCAGGGCACGCTCGACGACCTCACCGAGGGCCAGCGCGGCTACCGCGTCACCATCGACCCCGCCTCGGCGCCCTCCATCGAAACAAACAACGGCGTCATCGCCATTGACAGCACCGACCCCGCGGCCGTCCAGCCCGAGATCGACCGGCTGCGGGCCGCGGGAGCGGTGATCACCGACATCCGCGCGACCAGGCCCTCGCTCGAGGACCTGTTCATGCAGGCCGTGACCGATCCGACCACCGGCGAGACGCTCACGCCGGGCGCTTACAGCGACGCCAAGCGAAAGGGTGACGCATGACCACCGCCCTGCGCCAAACGACCGCGATGTTCGTCGACGCCTACCGAGAGCTCGCCGCCGGCAAGCTCTTCTGGATCACGCTCGTGCTCTCCACGGTCGTCGCCGCGGCCTTCGCCGCCGTCGGTATCGATGAGAACGGCATGAGCGCCCTCTGGTTCCGCCTCGATTTCATCCCCGTCAACAGCAACACCTTCCCTCCTGACCTGCTCTACAAGTTCCTCTTCTTCCAGCTGGGCATGAACGTCTGGCTCGCGTGGATCGCGACGATCCTGGGCCTGGTCACCACGGCGAGCATCATCCCGTCGCTGGTCTCGTCGGGCGTCATCGACTCCATGGTCGCCAAGCCCATCAGCCGGACGCGCCTCTTCCTCACCCGCTACGCCACGGGCCTGCTGTTCGCCGCCCTGCAGGTCGGGCTGTTCTCGACCGCGGCGTTTCTCGTGCTCGGCTTCCGCGGCGGCGAATGGATCCCCGCCGTCTTCCTCGCCGTGCCCATCGTTGTTGTCTTCTACTCGTATCTTTTCTCGATCATGGCCCTGATCGGTCTGCTCACCCGATCCACGATCACGTCGCTGCTGCTCACCCTGCTCATCTGGTTTGTGCTCTTCATCGTCAACGCCGTCGACGGCACGCTCGTCGGCCTCGACGCCCAGAACCGCATCCGCATCGAGACGCTCGAGTCTCGCATCGCCGAGGTCGAGGCCAACACCGCGCGGGTCATCATCAACCAGAAGCGGCAGGCGGGCGAGAGCGTGCCCGACGACTACCAGCCCACGCCCGAAGAGATCACGCAGGCCAACCCGTTCATCCTCGCGATGCAGAGCAGGCTCGACCGCGCCGAAACGCAGCAGGCCGAGCTGAAACCGTGGGTGACGGGCGTCTTTGTGTTCAAAACCGCGCTGCCCAAGACAGGCGAGACCATCGCGCTGCTCGAGCGTTTCATCATCTCCGAAGAAGAGGGCCAGGCTCTCGTCCGCGCGTTCGCGGGAGAAGCCGAAGCGAGCTCCTCGACTGTTGACGGCGATACCGGCGAGGTGCGGGTCAGCGACCGCGAGGCGCAGCTCGCCGCAAGCGAGGCGTTCCGATCTCGCTCGCTGCTCTGGGTCCTTGGCACCAGCCTCGGCTTCGAAGCCGTCATCCTCGCGATCGGTTGCGTTGTCTTCGCACGCCGCGACTTCTAGCCGCCCAGCTCACGCCCCCGGTCCCGCGCCGCGGTGATCGCACGCACCACGATCTCGGTCAGCCCGGCCTCGTCGAGCACTCCGGTCGCCGCCGCCGTCGTTCCGCCCTTGCTCGTGACGCGGGCCCGCAGTTCGCCCGGCGCATCGCCGGTCTGCCTGAGCAGTTCCGCCGCCCCGGCGATGGTCTCCGCGACGATCGCTCGCGCCTGGTCCGACGGCAATCCAACCTCCGCCGCCGCACGCTCCATGGCCTCGGCGAGGTAGAACACGTACGCCGGCCCGCTGCCGGCCACGCCCGTGAAACCGTCCATCAGCGTCTCGTCGATGCGGACGACGACATCGCCCACGCCGCGGAAGAGGGCCTCAACGGCGTCGCCGTCCTTGGTTGTCGCGCTCGCCGACACCGAAACGGCCGAGGTCCCCCGGCCTACCAGCGCGGGCGTGTTGGGCATCACGCGCACCACCCGGCACGAGCCGCCCATCGCCGACCGCACCGTCGCCGATCTTGAGCCCGCCAGAATCGACACGACCAGCCGCTCCCCGACTCGTTCGCCGATCTCCCGCCCCACCGCCGAGAGCATCTGGGGCTTGACGGCCAGCATCACCGCGCCGTCGCCCGGCTGGGCGTCCAGCCAGTCCATCGCATCGGGCGCGCTCTCGGCCGAACGCTCAAACAGCGCGCGCCGGTCGGCGTTTCGATCCGCCACGCAGACCGGGCCCGCGAGCGCACCCGAGCGCAGCGCTCCTCGCACGATCGCCTCCGCCATCGATCCGCCGCCGATCACGGCCAAGGGCCTCTCGAATCTCCGAGCCATGCACGCCTCCATTCCTCTTCGCGTACAATACCGACCGGACACGGCAGCCCCCTCATCCCCCGGCCGGAGGCCCCATGAGCAGCTTTTACACGCTGGATTTCGAGAAGCCCGTCGTCGAGATCGAGCGGCGGATCCGCGATGCCGAGACGCCGCCCCCCGGCGCGCCCGCGGGTGTCGCGGCGGTCAGCCACACGGTGGACGAGGCCGCGCTCGCCGATCTCCGCGAACAACGCGACAAGGTGCTGACCGATCTGTACGCCAGGCTCAACCCGTGGGACACGGTGCGTGTCAGCCGGCATCCGGAACGCCCGCAGTCGAGGGATTACATCGAGCACTTCGTCCGCGATTTCGCCGAACTCCACGGCGACCGCCGCTTCGGCGACGATCCCGCCATCATCACGGGGCTGGGCCGCATCGGCCCGCACAAATGCATGATCGTGGGCCACCAGAAGGGGCGGACGACACAGGAGCGCATCGCGTGCCACTTCGGCTGTGCGCACCCCGAGGGCTACCGCAAGGCGCTGCTGAAAATGAAGCTCGCCGAGAAGATGGGCGTCCCGATCGTCACCCTCGTTGACACCCCGGGTGCGTACCCGGGCCTCGGCGCCGAGGAGCGGGGGCAGGCCGAGGCCATCGCGGTCAACCTGCGGGAGATGTCGCGGCTGAGGACGCCGATCGTCTCCGTCGTCATCGGCGAGGGCGGCTCGGGCGGCGCGCTGGGCATCGCCGTCGCGGATCGGGTCGCCATGATGCAGTACGCGTGGTACTCGGTCATCAGCCCGGAGGGCTGCGCGGCGATTCTCTGGAAGCAGGCCAACGAATCGACGAACTCCGCCGCCGCGACCGCGCTCAACCTCACCGCGTCCGACAACCTGCGCAACGCGATCATCGATGACATTGTGCCCGAGCCGGTGGGCGGCGCGCACCGCCACCGCGCCAAAGCCGGCGACAACCTCGCGAGCTACATCGTCGAGCAGCTCGACGAGCTTGTGGCCATCCCCATCGCGGACCTGCTCGAGGCCCGCTACCAGCGGTTCCGCCGGCTGGGACAGGTGACCGAGAGCGCCGAAGCAACCGTCGACTCGATCGCCGCGAAGCCCGCCTGACCTTCATCACTCGGCCATCACTCGGTCGAACTTATCATAACCCAAACGAGTGGGCTCGATCCTTTACTCGGCCCGCGCAACTTCCTACTGTTCGCCCCGCCAAAGTTTGGCCATCGGGCGGGAAGTCGGACCGGCACCGCCTGCCCCCGCAGGACCATCCAGAGGGAGCCACGTGGCAAAGAAGAAGCCCGCGACGAAGAAGACCGCCAAACGCACCTCAAAGAAGGCCGCGGGCTCGACCACCGCCAAAAAGGCCGCATCGAAGAAGAAGACCACGAAGTCGGCCGCCGCGAAGCCCGCGGCAACCAAGAAGGCGACGCCGTCGAAGAAGGCCGCCCCAAAGAAGCCGACCGCGAAGAAGACGACGACCAAGAAAGCCGGAAACAAGAAGGCGCCGTCGAAGAAGGCCACCCCGGCCGGCACGCGGAGCGCCGAACCGGCTCCGAAGAAGACGACCAAGAAGGCCTCGGCGGCGGAAGCAAACGTCCCAACACCCGACGCTGCGGACGCGCCCTTGAACAGTGCACCCGATTCGGAGGCCGAATCGCAGGCCGATGGCAAGTCGGCACGCAAGGGCATCACGATCGTCGAGAATCGCTCGCGGAAGAAGAAGGTCGAGTCGAAGTTTCAGCCGCCGCCCTCGACGCTCGGCTCGCTGCTGGCCAAACGCAAGCGGCAGCCGCTGATCCCCTCGGGGCCGAACGCGCCGGTCAGCGAGTTCAGCACCTTCGGCCACGACGGCACGGCCAAGCCGGCTGGCAAGAAGGTCAAGTCGCCCTTCAAGAAGAAGGAACTCGACAGCTTCCGCGCCGTCCTGCTCGCCAAGCGGAGTGAGCTTGCGGGCGATGTCCAGGAAATGGAGCGGGGCATGGCCTCGCTCGGTGATCGCGGTGGAAACCCCGCGCTCGACGTCGCGGAGCAGGGATCCGACGCGTACGACCAGTCGCTCTCAATCGGCCTGGCCGAGGCCGACCGCAAGCTCATCCGCGAGATCGACGACGCGCTCCGTCGGATCGACGAGGGCGTCTACGGCATCTGCGAGGTCACGCTCGAACCGATCAGCCCGCAGCGGCTCAATGAGCTGCCCTGGACCCGCCTCTCGATCGAGGCCGCCCGCGACGCCGAACGACGCGGCGGCGGCCGGTGACCGACAGCCCACAGGTCGGCCCGTCCTGGAAGAGCCCGCGCGCGTGGGCCGTGCTGCTCGCCGTGCTTGTCTCGGGGCTGGTCGCTGACCTCTGGTCCAAATACGCCGCGTTCGAACACATCGCTGGAGTGCCCGTCGAAGTCCGTCGCGACGAAGTGATGCGAACTGAGCAGCTGGGCCGGCTCATCCCGCCGCACAATCCCGTGGTCGTCGTGCCGAGTGTGCTCGAGTTCACGCTGGTGCTCAACCCGGGCGCGGTGTTCGGGCTCGGCGCCGGCAGGCGGAGCCTGTTCATCGGCTTCACGCTCGCCGCGGTTGCCATGGGGCTGTGGATGTTCGCCCGGTGGACCACCCGCCGGGACTGGCTCGCGCACGCGTCGCTCGGCCTGCTGCTTTCCGGCGGCCTGGGCAACCTGTACGACCGCGTGAAGTTCGCGTGCGTCCGAGACTTCATCCACCCGCTGCCTGGCGTCCGCGTCGCCGGACGCGAGATCTGGCCCTATGTCTCGAACGTGGCGGACGCGTCTCTGATCGTTGGCATCGTTGGGCTGATGTGGCACCTCTGGCGGAGCGATGCCGACCAGAAGCACGGCAAGGCCCCGGCCGGGGCCGAGAAGGATCGGCCCTAGGTATGCGAGGCGCGCTCGCGGAGCTCGCCCATGATCCCGCTGACCTCCTCGGCCATCCGTGAGTTCGGAAACTGCGTGAGGATCTGCTCCCCCACGCTGGCAGCGATGCCCCATTCTCGATCGCGGTACGCCAGCTTGAAGGCCGCCCCGAGGTTCTCCCTCGCCTTGCCGATCACGCCTCTCGCCACCTCCCGCAGCGGTGCGGCCTCGTCTTCGGTCAAGTAGGCATCGAGCTCTCGGAGGAGCTCCATCGCCTCGTCGATCCGGTCCGACTGCGCCAGCATGAGGAAGCGCCGCTCAAGATCGCCCTTGTACTGCGCTCGCGCCCGGTCGACGCGTTCGGTGAGGGCCTGCATGCGTGGCAAGGCCGGGAAGGCGTCGGCCACCACCCGAGCCGCGGCCCGGGCCTCGTCCCACTTCTTCTGCACGATGAGCGCGTCGACCCGGGCCATCGCCGACGATATCTCCTCGTCAAGCCCCTCGGCGCGACCCATGTCGATCTGGGAGCGGAAGCGGTCCGCCTCCTGCGTGTAGCCGAAACGAGTGGACAGCTCCTCGCACAGGATCAGCGCGGCCTCCCAGTCGTGCCGGCGGATGTCTTCCTCGATCGCCCGGCAGAGCAGTTCCCGCTCCTTCGACCGGTTGAGCACCCGCCGAGCATCGTCCGACAGCGCCGCCTGCTGGGTCATGCGATCGACCGCTCGCTTGACTTCGACGAGCGATGAGACCACCGCGCCCTGCTCGTTCTCCGTGTTTGTTTCCATGGCCCAGACGACCGCGCCCGCGCACGCCGTGATGATCAGGCCCAGCGCCCCGGTGTACACGACGGTGGCGCCGGTGCCGGGCTCGTTCAGTTCACGCAGGAAGCCAACAACCACCATGGTCAGCGAGATCAGGCCCGCCAACACAAGAAGCGTGATCGACACACCCCGGCTGCCACCGTTCATCGCGCGCTCCAATCTGTCCCCCCGCCTGAGAGAAATCAGGCACCGGGCGTGGGATCGCCGCAGTTGCGGTCCACAGGAACAACGCACAGGAAGCGAAGGCCTTCGTCTCCCGCACGGAACTGATGCTCGCAATCCGCCTCGACGTAGATGACATCGCCGGGCCCGATCGGTCGCTCCTGCCCGTGCAGCAATGCGGTGCCCGAGCCGTCGACGATGTACACCTCGTGCTCGTAGTCGTGGCTGTGGCGGGGCGTGTGCCCGCCCGCGTCGACGCGGAAGCTCCGCAGCGCGAAGTTCGGCGCGCCGTCCTTGCGACCGACCATGATCGCCATCGACGCGCCCGAGGCCCCGGCCATCTCCACACGCTGCATCGGCTCTCGATCGATGTTCCGGATCACATGGGCACTCCGCACGGGTCTCGCTTCAGTCTACCATCGGGCGTGACCACGCAAAAGCCCGTACAAATCCGCTCCGTCCCTCTCGGCGTGTACCAGACCAACTGCTACACCGTCCAGTGTGCAAACGAGCTGTGGGTGGTCGATGCCGGCTTCGAACCGGAGTCGCTTCTGGATCTCATCAAGGCCTCCGGCCTGGCCCCGAAGGCCCTCATCCTGACTCACGCCCATCCCGACCACATCGCGGGCGTGCCGGCGGTGCTCGACCGCTACCCGGGCACCCCGGTGCTGATTCACGAGGCCGAAGCGCGATGGCTCACCGACGCCGACCTGAATCTCTCGGCGCTGATGGGCGAGCCGCTGACGATCGCCGCCGCGGACCGCACGCTCGCCGATGGTGACGCGCTCGACCTTGGCACATCGACATGGCGCGTGCTGCACACGCCGGGCCATTCTCCCGGATCGATCTCGCTGGCGTGCGACCAGGCCCCTGTGGTGCTGGCGGGCGATGCGCTCTTCGCGGGGTCCGTGGGCCGGACCGACTTCCCTAACAGCTCGCCGCAGGTGCTTGCCGACTCGATCCGCGGCAAGCTCTACGCGCTATCCGACGACACCACGGTCTTCCCGGGTCACGGGCCGTCGACGACGATCGGCCGCGAGAAGACAACCAATCCGTTCGTCCGCGCCCAAGGCTGACTCACACCGCCGAGCCGAGCCCCTCGACCCGTCGCCAGGTGCTGACCTGCCCGAGGTGCAGCATCGCGTGGCTGCCCATGAGGAACGCGACGGCTGTGAGCACCGTCGGGAATCGGCCCCGGTACCGCTCGACGGGCGTCTGCTCCGCCCACTCGGTGTCACCAACGCCCGCGATCACGCTTCGGACCGCGTCGTGCAGCGACGCGTACCGCTCGAGCAGCTCGTCCTTGCCCGGGTAGATCGCGCCCTGCGGGTCGTCCACGCACGCCGAGTTCGGCCCGAATCGATCCTCCCAGCCGTCGGGCGGCAGCAGCTCGCCCGCTTCAACGCCGAGCAGCGTCGCCACGCGGCCGGGATAGAGACAGAGGTGCCCGTACACCTACGCCGGGTGGTTCGCCTGCACGGCACCGTTCGCCCCGACACACAGCCGACCGAACCGGTCGGCCGGGATGCTCGCCGCGAGGCCCTTCGCGAGGCCCGTGACGGGCCCAAGCTGATGGATGATCGCCGCGCCCGCAACTGACTTCGCTTCCATGTCGCTCACCCTCCGATGTATTTCGCGTAGATCGACCGCGCACGGGCGGTGTCCGTCGTGCCGGTCACGATCGCTCGCCCGTCGGCGAACAGCATCACGCCGATCGCCTGGTTGTCCGCGCCGCGTTCGGCGCTGAACTCGCCCCGCAGCAGACCGCCGCTGGACTCGAACCGGCCGTGGGACGAGAGGGCCGAGCAGACGGCATCAAGATCCACGCCGACCGATCGGCCGGGCCGGACGTGCACGCTGTTCCGCCCGCACATCGACACGGCGCGTTCGGTCGCCGGCGCGTCGAGAAACTCGAACCGCCGGTGCACGCAGCACACGCAGGCCTGATCCCTGGCGTTACGCAGGTCCACCCGCCGCGTCTGTCCTGTCCATCCGTCCACGGCCTCGAGCACGGGCTCGACGGGCTCGCCCAGCAGCGCGCGGAGCGCGATCGCCGCTTGCCGTGCCGCCACAATCTGCACCACCGCCCCCAGGACCCCGACGGTGTCGCAGGTTTCGGTCTGCGTCGGCAGTTCGTCCGCCACGCACCGCAGGCACGGGCCGGTGCCGGGAAGAACGGGCAGGACGGTGCCTCGGAAGCCGACCGCCCCGCCGTAGACATACAACCGTTCGGCGGCCACGGCCGCGTCGTTCAGCACATACCGCGTTTCGAAGTTGTCCGTGCCGTCGACGACAAGGTCCGTCGAGCCCACGAGCTCGAGCGCCAGCTCGCCGTCGAGATCGGCCGCGACGGGCGCCACGTTCACCGAGCGGTTGACGGCCCGCAGCCGATCGGCCGCCGCCTCCGCCTTCGCGCGACCGATTTCCCGCTCGGCGTACAGCGTCTGCCGCTGGAGATTCGTCAGCTCCACCACGTCCCGATCAACGACCACCACACGCCCGACACCGGCCCGCACCAACAGCTCGGCCGAGACCGATCCGAGCGCCCCCACGCCCACCACCAGCGCCGACGCGTCGGCGAGCCGACGCTGGCCGACCTCGCCCCAGCCGGGAAGCAGCATCTGGCGGTGGTATCTCGTGAAGTCGGACGGCATCCCGAAGCCTATCCGCGGCACCCTGCCGCCATGACACGCTGCGCCAGCAAGACCGGCACCCCTCCCACGGCCTCGGCTGGGGGCTTGGCGAGCGAGTGGGACGACGCAACGCACACCCTCTGTCAATGACAACGGCCGACCCAAATGGATCGGCCGCTGTCTCAGATCGTGCTTTGGTTTCGCTTACGCGAAGTGGCTGAAGGCCTTGTTCGCCTCGGCCATGCGGTGCGTCTCTTCGCGCTTGGTGATGGCCCTTCCCTCGCCGCGGGCGGCGTTGAAGATCTCGTCGGCGAGCCGCTTGGCGATCGGACGGCCCTTCTCGCCGCGGGCCGCGGTGATGATCCAGCGGAACGCCAGCGCCTGCTGACGCTTACGGTTCACCTGCATCGGCACCTGGTAGTTCGCGCCGCCGATCCGCTTGCTGCGGACCTCGACGTAAGGCTTGACCTTCTCGACGGCCATGTGGAAGACCTCGAGGGCGGTGTCCGGGGCAGCGGGGTCGCTGATCTTGGCCAGCCGGCCCTGGATGTCCTCGAGCGCGTCGTACATGCACCGCTGCGCGACGGACTTCTTGCCGTCGTACATGATGCAGTTGATGAACTTCGCCAGCATCAGGTCGCGGTGGACCGGATCGGGGCGGAGCTGCGTCTGGCTTGCGGTAAACTTTTTGCCCATCTGGATTCTCCAGGCTCTGCGGACCGCGTCGCGGTCCCGTGTTCACCCCGCGATGCCGGGCAGGCCAGTCGCGGGATTACTCGCCAACGGCGGGTAAACGAGAAGAGAGGCTTTACTTGCCCTTCTTCTTCACGCCGTACTTCGAACGCCCCTGCTTGCGACCGTCAACGCCAAGCGTGTCGAGCGCACCACGCACGACGTGGTACCGCACACCCGGGAGGTCACGCACGCGGCCGCCACGCACGAGCACGATCGAGTGCTCCTGCAGGTTGTGGCCCTCGCCGCCGATGTAGGCCGTCACTTCCTTGCCGTTGCTCAGACGCACACGCGCGATCTTCCGCAGCGCCGAGTTGGGCTTCTTCGGGGTCGTCGTCTTGACGGCCAGGCACACGCCGCGACGAGCGGGGCACGACTCGAGGTCACGCACCTTCGACTTGGCTTTCGGCGTACGACGCGGCTTGCGAACCAGCTGGTTGATCGTCGGCATGCGAGTCCAAACCCCGGCGGCCCCCGGCATCCGCCGGCCCGCCTTCCAAGTGACTTCCGTTCCTGCACCCACCGCGGACCAACCACCTGCCGGCCCGCCTAGAGCCCGGAAGTGTAGCCGACCCCCCGCCCGCTTCAAGCTCGGACGAATCATCGCTCATCCAAACATATTCCAATCGTGGCAACCCAGCTACGCTCAATCCATGACGAACGCACAGCCCGCGCCCGATGTCTCCATCCGCCGATTCCAGCAGCTCATCCGGGACCGCTACTTCGCCACGGACAACGCCCGCGGCACGGCGGCCACGTTCCTCTACCTCACCGAGGAGTTCGGCGAGCTCGCCACCGCCCTGGCCGCCAACAACAAGCATTCCGGCACGCCCCCCACCGCCGAGGAACGGGCCAACCTCGAAGAGGAGTTCGCCGACGTGCTCGCCTGGCTCGCCACGCTGGCCAACATCAACAACATCGACCTCGCCGCCACGCTCGAGAAGTACACCGATGCGGAGCGGGTGCAGGGCGTCAAGGACTGAGCTCACCCGACCGGCACGCGGGACTCATCGTTCGCGGGGTTGGGCGTCCGCGTGGACCTGTTGTCGTACGAGACGCCGGCGGTCGACATCGGCCTGTACATCTCGATGACGAGCGTGTCGTCCCTCGGCGGCCCGTCGCGGTGACCGTCGACGGCGTCGAGCAGCATCGCGGGCCAGCCGCCCTCGTTCCGCACCGACTGCGACGACAGGATGCCCTGCATGCCCTTGATGCCGAGCATCCGCCCCCCGCCGTCGGCGGCTTCGGTCGCGCCGTCGGTGTAGGCGATCAGCCGATCGCCCGGCACGAAGGAGACCTCCCGCGTATGCGGGTCGAAGCTCGCGTCGTCGACCGCGCCGAGCAGGTAGGTGGTGGAATCGAGCTGGTCGATCGTGCCGTCGATGCCCAGGTGGAAGGCGGGCGGGTGTCCGGCGTTGGCGTACTCGAGCACGCCGCGGACCGGATCGATGCGGGCCGCGAGCCCGGTGACGTACACCGAGTGCGAGCTCATGGTGAGCCGGACATAGCGGTTGAGGAGCTTGAGCACATCGCCCGGATTGATGCACGGGTCCTCGGCGAAGATCCTCGCGAGCTCGCCGTAGAGCCGGTTGACGTTGAGCGCCGCCGGGATGCCGTGGCCCGTGACATCGAGCACGACGACGCACAGCCGCTCGGCGCGTCCGCAGTCGGTGGGCGACACGGCGACGTGCAGGTAGTCGCCGCCGATCTGCCGCATGGGCTGGTATCGGTAGGTGAAGCGCACATCGCCGTCGGCGACGGGCGCGGGGAACATGGCCTCGTGGATGCGCCGGGCGTCGGTCAGCTCGCGGCGGACCTCGCCGTAGCGCTGCTGCATAAAGCTGAACTGGAAGTCTTTCACCCGCGCCGAGTGCCGCCACCAGGCGATCATGACCGCGGGCAGCGCAAGGCAAAAAATCAGAGCCGTGCGCACAACGGCACTCAGCGTCAGCCCCTCGCCGAGCGGCGAGAAGCGGTGCAGCGCCGCGATGCCCAAGACAACGCCCGCGGGAATCAACGCCTGCCTGACGGTCCAGGGCAGCATCGCGGCCGCGACGGTGTACGAGAGCAGGAACCCGGCGATGCCCATCGGGAACGGGCCGCCGAGATACTTCGTCCCAAGGTTCAGCAGCCCATCGGCGATCACGAGCACCAGCGAGCACGGCAGCACGTGCTTGGGGGTGGCCCGTCGTGACATCGTGTACGCGAACGCCGACACATACAGCAGCGTCGACGTTACCGACAGCGCCGCGACCGCGATGGGGCGGTCGCCCATCATCGCGAGCGGATCGCCCTCGGTCGAGGCCGCCGCCATCATGGTGACGACCAGCATCGCGAGCCCGAGCAGACCGAGCGTCCCCAGCACCCCCGTGAACCACAGGAAGCGGCGACGCAGCAGCCGAGCCGTGTTCGACTCGAACTCGTAGTGATACTCGGTTGTGTAGCCCTCGCCCGTCACCTGCGCACCCCGTCCGATCCCCGGCGATTCCCGTATGTGTCCGCGTCCTTGTTCTGCCTCGAACGAGACGGATTTCAGTCTACCCGATCTCGCCCTCCGCACGCCCCGATCCGGGGACCCAGAGCACGTCTTTGCCCCCGTTCGCGGCCCGCGCGAGCACGAACAGCAGGTCCGAAAGCCGGTTGAGATACCGGATCGGCTCCGCCGCGGCTGCACCGTCCTTCGACTCGGCGGCGGATTCGGCGAACTCGATCACCCGCCGCTCGGCGCGGCGGACGATGGTCCTCGCCAGATGAAGCCGCGCGGCGAGCTCGGTCCCCCCGGGAAGAACGAAACTCGTCAGCGAGTCGAGGTCGGCGTTCACCCGATCGATCTGGGTCTCCAGGTACGCGGTCTGCCCACCGGTGACGCGGAGCGCGTCGCCCACATGCTCCCCGGGCTTCACGGGGGTGCACAGGTCGGCGCCGACATCGAACAGATCGTTCTGCACACGAACCAGCAGC
Source organism: Phycisphaerales bacterium (assembly GCA_036751825.1). Lineage (GTDB taxonomy): Bacteria > Planctomycetota > Phycisphaerae > Phycisphaerales > UBA1924 > JANQQZ01. Next base: position 16,405 of record DAIOTV010000017.1, on the reverse strand, counting down.
GCCCGCATCGTCTCGTCGCCGCACGCGAGAACGGCCATGCCGATCGCGGCGTTGGCCTCGTCGACGGTGCCGTAGGACTCCACCCTCGCGTCGGTCTTCGGGACGCGGGAGCCGTCGCCGAGCCCGGTCTCGCCCCCGTCGCCCGTCCGCGTGTAGATCTTGGTCAGCTTCACCATCCGCGATGCCCTCCGATCGGATCGACCATCCGCTACTCTACGGCGTGCCCACCCCGACCGCCCAAACACGCTGGTCGCTCCGCTCGGCCGAGCCCGCGGGCTCGCGACCGCTGGTCGATCGCGTGCTCGCCGCCCGCGGGCTGGACGACCCGGCCCAGCGCGACGCGATCCTCAACTGCTCGCTGCTGAGTCTGCACGATCCCGCGACGCTGCCCGACGCCGACAAGGCCTCCCGACGCATCCTCGACGCGCTCGCAGCCGGGGAGACCATCGCGATCTACGGCGACTACGACGTCGACGGCATCACCGCCACGGCCACGCTCTACCACACGCTCAGGGCCCTCGACCCCAACGCCAGCGTGCTCACCTATGTCCCCCACCGCCTCGACGAGGGGTACGGGCTGAACGACAACGCGATCCGGGAGCTCGCCGAGCAGAAGCGCGCGACGGTCATTGTCTCCGTCGACTGCGGCATCACCGCGATCTCTCCGGCAAGGACCGCTCGCGAACTGGGCGTCGACCTCATCATCACCGATCACCACAATCCCGCGAGCGACGGCTCGATTCCCGAGCCTTTCGCCCTCGTGCATCCACGCGCGCCCGGATCGCTGTACCCGTTCCACGAGCTCTGCGGCGCGGGCGTGGCCTACAAGCTCGCGTGGCGGCTCGCGGTCCTGCACGCCGGCCGCCCCGACGGCAAGGCCTCCGAGCCCGTCCGCCGGCTCCTGCTCGACCTGCTCGCCTTCACGGCGCTCGGATCCATCGCCGACGTCGTCCCGCTTGTTGACGAGAACCGCGTGCTCACAAGGTTCGGCATGGGGCGGATCAAGCACTCCCCGTTCGAGGGCCTGCGCGCGCTGGTCGCCGCCAGCGGGCTGGACTCGGACAAGATCGATACCGACGACGTCGGCTTCCGGCTCGCCCCGCGGCTGAACGCCTGCGGGCGCATGGGGCATGCCGCCGACGCCGTCGAGCTCTTCACAACAGCCACGGGCGCCCGCGCCGAAGAGCTGGCAGCGCAGCTCGCCAGACAGAACACCGACCGCCAGACGACCGAGCGTCGGATCGTCGAGCAGGCATCGCAGATGGCGGAGGCCGCGGGCATGACCAGCCCGGGAACTCGGGCCATCGTGCTGAGGCACGCCGACTGGCACCCCGGGGTCGTCGGCATCGTCTGCTCGCGGCTCGCGGAGCGGTTCGCCCGACCGACACTGCTGCTGTGCGACGACGGGACCACCGTCAAGGGCTCGGGCCGATCGATCACCGGGTTCAACCTGCACGCCGGGCTGGATGCCTGCGCCGAGCACCTGACCAAGTACGGCGGCCACGACGCCGCCGTCGGCATGGCGCTCGAGTCCGACCGGTTCGACGCCTTCGCCCGGGCGTTCATCGACCACGCGAACCGCGAGCTGTGCGACGACGATCTCGTGACGCATCTCAAGGCCGATTGCGCGGCCGACGCGTCGGAGCTCACGCCCGAGACAGTCGAGCAGCTCGACGAGCTTCGGCCCTTCGGACGCGGCAACCCGAAGGTGCGGCTTGCGCTCGAGGGCGCGGAGATCGACCGCGATGCCGCGACCTTCGGCGGGCAGGCGAAACACCTCGGCGTGCATGTCCGCGGCGTGTCGGGCCCGGCCCTCCGCTGCATCGCGTGGAACCGGGGCGACGACGCTCCGCGCATGACACGAGGCCGACGGATCGACCTCGTGGTTACCCCCAAGCTGTCCTCGTGGTCCGGGAAGGTCGAGCCGGTGATCGAAGACTGGCGGCCCGCCGAGTGACCCCGGTCGGTGGCTCGGCCCCTTCGCTATTCGTTCTCAACCGGGAAGCTGGCGATGCCGTCGGTCGGCTGATCGAGCATGTCGAGCAGCAGCGCGGCGCGTGAGTCGGCCGGATCCATCTCGAGCGCCGAGCGGTAGCTGCGTTCGGCGGCGGCCAGCATGCCCAGGTCCTGCTCGAGCACGCCACGCAGGAGCACGGCGCCCGCGGGCATCTCGGCGCTGGCGAAGCCCTCTTCGAGCACCTGCAGCGCCTTCCGCTGGTCGCCGTGCTGGCGCAGCCATATGGCGCGGTAGACGTAGCCCTCGGGCCGGGTGGGCGCGAGCGCGGTGATCTTGGCGGCCGCCTGGCGGAGCCGGGTCTGGTCGTTGGTCTGGTAGGCCAGCGCGCCGAGATCGAGCCACGACGTCAGGTCGACATCGCCGCCGTCGCTGCTCGTCAGGTGCAGCAGCGCCTGGCGGGCCTCGATGACGCGATCGAGCTCGAGCAGGCACCGGGCCCGCATGCGGAGCAGGTCGCGGCGGTTGGCGTTCTTCTCCTCGGCGAGCAGGCGCGAGAGGTTGTACTCCGCCTCGGCGAACTCACCGATTTCCATCTGCGCGATGATCAGATCTTCGAGCATCGAGATCTCTTCGGGGGCGAGCAGCCTCGCCTCGCGGAAGTAGTTGGCGGCGGCCTGCTTGTCGCCGCGGATCATCGCCAGATGACCGAGCGTCTGCCGCACGCCGGCGTTGTGCTCGAATACGCCCGCCCGCTCATCAAGGTAGGCCTGCGCGTCGTCCATGCGGTCGAGGTCGATGAGCACCTCGGCGACGGCAAGGGCGTAGAGGGCCTGCTCGGGGTTGAGCCGGGCTGCGAACTCGTAGCACTGCAGCGCCTCGTCTTTGCGGGCCAGGCGTTCGTTGACCATGCCGAGGTAGTAGTGAGCCTCCTCGGACATCGGGTCGATGACCTGTGCCTCGAGCAGCGAGCGCCTCGAGGCCTCGAGGTCGCCGGTCTCGAGCAGGATGCGCCCCTTGAGCACATGGCTCTTGGTGACACCCGGGTTCATCGCGATCGAGTTGTTGACCTTCTCCAGGGCACGGTCGAGATCGCCGGCCATGAAGGCCTGCTCGGCCATCTCCCACTCGGTCGCGCTCTTGATCTGAGCCATCCGGGCCTGCGCCAGCGTGAGGCCCTCGGACGTGTTGCGTCCGTGCCCCATGCAGCCGCCCAGCCCGGCGCTCAGACCAAGAGCCGCCCCGATCCCCACCGCCAGCGCGGCCCTGTTCTTGCTTGTTCGCACACCGTCAGCGTTCCGCAACATCGCGTCCACTCCTCAGTTTGTGTCCTGTCGGCCCGCCCCGCACGGGCGAGCCCCCACGATGCCGCGTCTGACGTCGTCTTGATCAGTCGTCCGAGTCGATCGGGAAGTCGGCGAACTCGCCGTCGGTCGGCTCGGTCTCGGCGTCGCCGTTGTCGGCGGTCCACGCCTCGAAGCCGGGGGCCGTCGAGTTCTGGGCGTTCCTGGCGTCACGCTTCGCCGCGGCCTGCGCGAGCATGCGCTCGATGGCGGCGGCGTCGGGTCGCGACGTCGGGATGCCGCGGAAGGTGACCTCGCTCGCATCGGTGTTGTGCTCGGCGTCGTTCTCGATCATCTGGTTGATCTCGCCGTCGATGATCTCCTGGAGGATGCTGCGATGCGGGTTGCGGCTCTGTTCGCCGATCAGCCGCTCGCGGAGCTGGATGGCGTCGGCCTGGTTCGGGTTGAGGTTCAGCGAACGCTGCACCTTGTGCAGGGCGCGCGAGTACTCGCCCTTGCGGAAGAGCCGCTCGGCCTCGAGGTTGTACGTGGCGGTGAGCTTCTCGCGGCTCCAGGGGAGCAGGCCCTTGCGAACACCGACGCGCACCCGCTCGATCGTCGCGATAGCGCGGTCCGCCTGATCCAGCAGCACCTTGTCGTTCACGATCGTGGGCTTGATGAGGAAGACGATCTCCTGGCGTTCGGTCGCGTCGTCGTGGCCGCGGAACGGAGCGCCGAGGATCGGGATGTCACCGAGGAAGGGCACCTGGCGGCGGGTGGCGGTGGTGGCCTCGCGGAACAGGCCGCCGAGAACAACGGTCTGGCCGTCGCGGACCATGACGTTGGTCACCAGCTCGTTGGTGAGTTCGTCGGGGATGGTCACCGCGGCGCCGCCGGAGTCGGTCACGGTCCGGATCTCCGCGGTGGAGACCTGGGGCTTGAGCTCCATGCGGATGAAGCCGTCGTCGGAGACGAAGGGCCTCATGTAGAGCTGCGTACCAGTGTCGAGGAACTCGACGGTCTGGGTCGTCGCGGTCTCGGTAGAGGTCGTGCTGAGGTAGCCGACCTTCTCACCGACGAGCACCCGTGCCGACTGGCGGTTCAGGGTGAGGATCTTGGGCGTCGAGAGGATGGTGGTATCGGTGACCTCGTCGAGCAGCCGCAGGAAGACGGCGATGTCGCCGGACACGACGCCGGCGCGGAGCGTGGCGGGTCCGGTGGTGTTGCCCGAGGTGGAGGTCACGCCGCCACCGTTGCCGTCGGCCGGCGCGGCGATGGGGGTCTCAGCGCCACCGACGAGCGTGCCGCCCTGGCCGCTGATGAGGCTGGGGATGACGCCGAGCGGGCCGCCCGAGCCAACGAAGTCGGAGAAATCGAGGTCGTCGATGATCGAGAAGTCCATGCCGAAGGCGTTGGCCTCGTTGAGCGAGGTCTGCAGGATGGTGGCCTCGACGAGGACCTGCGCCGGTCGGGTGTCGATGCGCTTGATCATCCCAAGGATCTCTTCGACGGTCTCCTCGTAGTCGGTGACGACGACGGTGGAGACGCCGGCGAAGTCCTCGCCGCCGACGGGCACATCGCCCGGGTTGTTGAACGCGCCTGCCTCGGGGCTGATGGTGATCGAGCCGATGTCACTCAGCATCGGCTCGACAAAAGCCTGGAGGTCGATGGCGGAGATGTAGTTGAGGTTGACAACCTCGCTCCTGCGGGTGCGGGTGGCCTCTTCGATGCGCTCGAGCTCTTCGAGCCCGTAGACGTAGATGAACGAGCCCCGCTCGATGTACCCGTACCCGTTCACGTTGAGGATGGCGTCGAGGGCCTCGTAGAAGGTGACGCCGAAGAAGTTGGCGGTGACGCGACCGGCGACGCTCTGGCCGGTCACGATGTTCTTCTGCGCCTGGATGCCCAGGAGCTGAAGAACGGTGTTGAGGTCCTCGTCGTTGACGAACAGCTCGGTGATGAGGTTCTCGTCGACGTTGACGACGCCGCCCGGCTGGTTGAGCTCGGGCTGCTCGTCCTGCGCGTGCACGACACCGGCGGTGGTGCCGGCGAGCACGCCGAACAGGGCCGCGGCACCCATTCCAAGACCCCGAAGCCCGCACCCACGGTTTCGCTCGATGAGCATCGACTGTCCCCTCGAACCCCGGGGCGTTGCCCGCTGGGGTCGCACGTGTCCGATTCAGCCAGCAGCTGCCCACGCAGCCTCCGGTCACCACGGAACGTCGACATCCCGCGACGACGACTTGCGTCTGCGACCGCAACATTCTGAGAATGTGGGAGTGATAGTCAGTTCGGGAAAGCTTGCTCGCCCCGGTTCAGGGGTGCGGGCGGTGTCTCCGCCTCGCCCCTCGGCTCCGGGTCGGCGTACGCCATCCGCGGGACGTCGCTCACGAAACGCAGCTTGCCCCAGACGGCCAGGGCGATCATGCCGCCCAGCAGCCCGGCAACCCACGCGTGACGACGCCCGCGCGAACGGTCCCCGGCGCGCCGGCCAGGCCGGGCGCTCGACTGATTCCGATGATGCTCCCCCACCATCGCCATTCCCCCCGAACGGCGCGAGCCGGCCCGCCGGCCCTACTCGCGCTCCACCGTCACCCTGCCCGTGTAGGGCTCGACGCGCAGCCGGAAGCGTGCGCCGTCGTCCCCCCCGATGACCAGGCTCCCGCCGCTGGCGGGCGTCTCGCTGGCGAGCCCGGCGACGGGACCGCCGAGCTCATCGAACACGACCATCTCGAGACCGTCAAAGTCCGCCGAGATCAGCTGGGCCGCGCCGCCGCTGAGGTCATCGATGGAGACGAGAAAGCGCTGGTTGGGCCCGTCGACCTTGTACATGGCATCGGCGTTGAAGTCGACCGTGTTGCCCGTGACCTCGGCGATCCAGTAGGTGTTCGCCGCCGGGTCGAACACGACCGCGCGCCGCTGCTGGTACGCGAGCGCATCGCTCTGCGCGAACATGATGTCGGAGGCGATCGCACGCACAGCCGTCTGCACGCGGATGGGCTCCGATCCCCGAAGGTTCGGCGCCACGACCGCAGCCGCCACGCCCAGCAGGACGATCACGATCATCAGCTCGAGCAGCGTGTACGCGCGGCGGTGCATCACTCGCCTCCCGCGGCCTCAACCTTGGGGAAGTTGACGACCTCGACGCGCAGCCGGCCGTCGAGCTTCCGCTCCATGCTGGTGATGCGCCGGTTCATCTCCTTGAGCTCGTCCAGCATCATGGCCCGCTGCCGAGCGGGGTTGACGAGCGTGGGCACGCCGCCGGGCCCGGTCTCGGGCTGGGCGGCCTCCTCGGCGGCGCTCGCGGTCGGCGGGGTCAGGCGGACGAACACATCGACGGCAAGCAGCATCAGCACCGCCGGGAGCAGCGCCGTCTGAAGGCGGCTGGACCCGCGCCCCGTTCCCCCATCACGCTTGGTCATGAGCTTCATTTCCGTGTCCTCAACAGGCCCTGGCTGTGTTTGCGGTTCGATCCGCGGGAAACACCCCGCACCCAACAAGACACGGCCGGCCCCTTCGAGCCAGCCGTGCTGAATCGTTCAGGTCAGAGCAGGATCAGAAGCCCCACTCTTCGCCACCCTCAGCATCGTCGGGGCTGGCGTAATCCTCGTTGAAGCCAACGGCCCAGATCTCGCCGGTCGTGGCGTTGTAGAGCCAGCCACCGTCGGCGGCGGCCATGCCCGCGGCTTCATCGCGACCGTCGGTGCCGGTCTCGTCCGTATCAACAACGGCGCCCGAGTTCGCCCGCGGGTTGAGCGGCGGAGCCTGGATGAGGTCGGCGTCGATCATGGGCGCCCAGGCCAGGTTGGCGTTGGCGTTGGCGAGCACCGGGAAGGTGTTCGTGTCCGACTGGGCGCGGAACAGCTGGATCTGCGTCCGGAGCGTCCGGAGCTGGGTCTCGGTGTTGCCCGTCTGCGCCTGGTCGGCGGCGTCGACGAACTGCGGGACCACGACCGCGGCGAGGATGCCGAGGATCACAACAACGATCAGAATTTCAACGAGCGTAAAGGCGCGCTTTGCACGAGCGATCATTTCAATACCTCCTACCAACAACACCGGTGAGTTCATCCGTGGGCCGAACTCGCCCCCCTTGCTGCCGAGCGGCCGCACACACGGCCCGTCCCCGGCACCCCTGGTCGGCCCACAGTCCGGGTCGCCCTCGAGGCTCCTGTGACATCGGAACGAAAACGCCAAAAC
>DAIOTV010000017.1:0-8961 GCA_036751825.1 Phycisphaerales bacterium | reverse complement strand
ACAAGCACCGGAAGCCCCCGGCTCGCTCATTCAGAACCGGTTGTGTCGAATGCGCACGGAAAGCGGCCGATCACGGATCGGCCTGCTCGTGAATTCTCGATTATCTGGACACGGACCCGGCGGGTGCCGCCCGGAACCGGCTACCGACCGCCAGCCAGGATGAGACGCACCACGTCCTCGCGCGTCGCCCCCAGAGCGCCGACCACCGCCGCCGCGGAGGTCGCTTCGTCGTCGGCGCCGGTCTCGGCGATCTCGACGAGCTGGGCGAGCAGCTCGTCGCCCATCAGCTGCCCGTGGTGACGAGCCGAGACCGCGAGCGCGTCGAGCAGCGCGATGCGCTCGCTGCCCGAGGCGTCGAACGCGGCCGACGCGAGCGTGCGCTGGGCCTCGGGGCGATCGATCATCGCCAGAACCTCGGCCACCCGGAGCCGGATCTCGCCCTCGGTCTCGGCCATCGCGGAAACCAGGCCCGTCGTCGCCTCGGCGACATCGAGCACGCGGTTGCGACCGATCGCGAGGTCTCGCAGGGCGCTGACGGCGCGCTCGGCGTAGGCGACGGCCTCTTCTTCGCCGATCTCGCCGCCCGTGGCGCGGTCCACCAGGCTATCGATCGTGGCGTTGATTCCCTCGGCGGTCGCGCCGAGCGGGCGGACCTCGATGGACACATCGCGGTCGAACGCCCGGCGGAGCCTGGGCAGCTCAGGTGTTGCCGCGAGCGCCAGCACCGGTGTCGCCGTGAGCCGGCTCTGCTGCCGGACACCCTCGTACAGGGTGCTCGTCGCGTTCGGGCCGGCCTGCAAGACGACCAGGTCGATGCCGGGCACGGCGATCAGCGCCTCACGGATGTCATCCGCCGTCTGACCGAACGGAAGCACCGTGTAGCCGCGGGCCTCGAGCGTAGCGCGGAGCGCCGTGTATCGCTCGTTCGACTCGGCGAGCACGACGGCGTACTTCTCGCCCGCGAACCGCAGCGCGCTCGCGAGCGTCGGGATCACCCGCTCCGAGCCCGCGAACGGACGCTCGGGCTGGCTCGAGGCGAGCGCCAGGGCCGCGTCGTACTGCACCCGACGGCTCGGGTAGATCAGCGCCGAAACCAGCGGGCTGGTGCGGCCGTCCGCGCTCCACAGGCGCTCGGGCCCGGCGGTCTGGGCGATGGCGGCGATGGCTCGGCGGGCCAGCTGCGTGTCGGTGTCGTCCAACGCGCGGGCCAGAACATCCTCTCCCGTCGAGGGCCCGGTGAAGGTCGCGTAGTACATCGCCTCGCGGCGCGAGGGCGGGTAGGCCGGGTTGTCGTAGCCGAGGGGCTCGTCGATCTCGCGGCTGAAGTTGGCCGCGACCCACAGGCCGTACGCCCTCGTCTGGTCGGCGCCGAGCTCCATCGCACGCGCGGCCAGGCGCATCGCCATGGCCTCGTGGAAGACGCTGGTGTCGATCGCCGTCGGCAGCAGGCCGATGGCCGGGTCGTAGTCCCAGAGCAGCTGCACATCTTCGCTCGGGAACACGGTGAGCTCGTCGCGCTGGTCGTAGTAGGCCTCTCCGATGGCGAGGTACAGATCGGCGGTCGGTTCGTTGGCGGCGTCAAGCTGGGCCATGGCACGCTCGGCGGCAACGCGGACGTCTTCGTTGTCGGTCCGCGCGGCGAGCTCGGCGACGAACGGCGAAGCCGTGCGGTAGCCCAGGTTCCCCAGGATCGAGCAGAGCAGCTGCTGCGACGCCGGGTCGACATCGAGCAACGCGGTCGACAGGGGAACCACGGCGGATCGGCCCATCTCCGAGATCAGCCGCTGCACCTCGGTCCGCAAGTTGGGATCACGCCGCTGCAGCAGAGCCTCGAGCAGCTGGGGCATGGCGTACTCGCTGGCGGCCTTGAGCAGGTCGCGAGCGTAGAGCTTGCCCCGGAGCGGCCCGGTGAGCGACTCGATGTTCCGCTCGATCTCGCCCGGGTCGCGGGCGCGCTGGAGGCGGGCGTCCCGGAGCAGCACGACGATCTCGCCGGAGATCGGCTCGAGTTCGGCGCGGCGGCCGGCCTTGCCAAGCGCCTCCTGCAGCTCGCCGAAAAGCCGCTCGCTCTCGACGATCTCGAGGATTTCCTGGGGCGACATGCCGCTGCCCAGCAGCTGCTCGGCCACAAGCCGGGCGGCGTCGTCGCGGTTGATGTTCACGAAGAAGATGAAGTCGCGAATCTGCTGCTCGACGTCGGCCTGTTCCGACGGCTGGGCCGACGCCTGAGCCGAGGTCTGGGCCGCGGCGCCCAGCGAGACCGCCAGCCCGGCGATGAGTCCGACGGCGCGCCGGCGCAGGCGCTTGGTTGCACACACTCGTCCACCCGATCGATCGGTCATCTCGCGCACGGCTCGCTCCAACTGGCGCCCACACCGCGGTGCCGAACTCCCATCGGCACCGAGCGGACGGCTTCACACGTCTGGATCGGTCGGCACGGCCGCACGCGCAGGCCGCACAACCCGACCTTTCTCTTCCTGCGCAGGCCGTCCATCCCTGGTCGTCCCGACGCCCCGACGGGCACCCCCGCCACCGGCCCGTCGCCGTCGCAGCCGGGGGTCGGCACCGCTTCCGACACCAACGTACCACCACGAGCCTCAGCGTAGGCGGTGCACCCCGCTCACGATACCGACACCCGCTTCCGGGCGTCAATCCGCACGCTGCTATCCGTACCAAACCCAACCCGGATCCCGACAACATATATATATGCACCAGATCGCGCGACCGGATCAAGTCGCCCCGTGTGAAGCCCGATTCCCCCTCGGCACCCCGAGCGAGCTGTGGAGCTCAGGCAGGTGCAGCAACCGCGCCGGGCGGGACGCCGGGCCACCCGAGGAAGAGATCTCATGCCCATCGACAAGGACGTGCTGACGACCGGAGAGGTCGCCAAGATCTGCAATGTCGCCCCGCGGACCGTGTCCAAGTGGTTCGACTCAGGCCAGCTCAAAGGCTATCGCATCCCCGGCTCGAAAGACCGGCGCATCCCCGTTCCCGAGCTCGTGAAATTCATGAAGGCCCACGGCATCCCGCTCGACGGGATCACCGGCGGCCGAACCCGCGTCCTGATCGTCGACGACGAGGCAGAGGTCGTCAGCACCCTCAAGGACGTTCTCATCGAGCGCACCAACTACGACGTCCGCGTCGCGACCAGCGGATTCGAGGCCGGCATCGAGTGCGAGCGATTCCGCCCGCATGTGCTGCTGCTCGACATGCACCTCGGCGACAACAACGACGCCAACACCCTCGCCGCACACGTCCAGAGCTCCGACACCCTCCAGATGACCAAGATCATCCCGATGTCGGGCAAGCTCACCGACGGCCAGGCGGCCGCGCTGGCGAGCAAGGGCTTCGAGGGCTTCCTCCGAAAGCCCTTCCAGGTGCGGGCCGTCGTCGAATCGATCGAAGCGGCCACCGCCATCGTCTACTGACGCACCGCCCGGCGGGGGCTTCCGGCCGCAGGCTCGAAACAACCCAACCACACCACAAGCCCCTCGCGCGAGCGAGGGGCTTGTCATTCCCCACACATCGCGTCGCGCCGCGATGACGCGCAACCGCTCCGGTCGTTCCGGTTGACTCCGCCGATCCCTCCGGCATGCGGCAACCTCAGGCATCCCCTTCGGCCCGGGTTCACCAGAATGAACCGGCTTTCACCACGACTTCACCGAGAGATCAGCCGGCGGCGGCATAGTTCTGTCGTAAACACAAGCGACGGGCTCGGCCGGGTCGTGGCCCGCACACCGAACCGCAGAACTGCAGCAATGCAGACAGCCCAGCTCTGACAGAAAAGGAGATTTTCAATGAACACGCAGACGCACACCGACACCGCTACCGGCACCGCCCGCAAGCAGGACAAATTCCGCGACCACGTGGACAACATCAAGTCCGACGCCGTGGACCTCAAGGACGATATCGCCGGGGCCGCCGGCGCCGCGGGCACCGAGTTGCAGCACATGGCCCGCGCCGGGGCCGACAAGGCCGCGGAAGTGCAGTCCAACTTCAACGACACGATCCGTTCCCACCCGACGGCGTCGGTTCTGATCGCGGCGGGCGCGGGGCTGGTGTTGGGCCGACTGTTCGCCGCCGTGCGCTGATCACGGGGCTGTGCAGATCAGACGGGCGCATCGCCGCGCACGACCGCCGTCTGAAACCGACATCAACCACGACGACGACAAGGAGCTAGACCGTGTTCGACCGCATCAACGACATCATCTCCGGCAGCGGCAGCCTCGTCCGGTCCGAGGCTGAGATTCTTGCGACCCGGCTCGTCCGTTCGAGCCTGGGCGTCGTCGTCGTCGCCGCTGGCGTCCTGCTCGCGGTCGTCGGGCTCGGCGGGCTGGCGACCGCCGCCACCGCGGTCATAGCGCAGGAACTCGGCTGGATCGTCGCGCTGACGATCAGCAGCGCTGTGGTGGCGGTGCTCGCGGCGATCACCATCGCGATCGCCGCTTCGGCGACGCGGTCGGCGAACAAGCGGTCGAACATGCCCGCGGAGACCCAACAGCGCGCAGCCGAGGCGGAGCTCAAGCTCGACGCGTCGAAGCCCTCCCCGCAGTCCGAGCCCAAGCCGACCGCGGCCGCCGCGCCGGGCGACGACATCAAGCAGCAGCTCGCCGCATTCATCGCCGGAAACCCGGGCATCGCCATGGGCGGCGCCGCGGCCATCGTCGCCCTGCTCGGTCCGAGCAAGACGCTCAAGTACGCCAGCCGGGCGATCATGCTCGCGCAGCTCGCCTCCAACATCAAGCAGCAGGTCGACACACCATCGGCGAACGGTCGGCACGCCTCCGCCGACGCCCGCGCCGCTTCCCGGGCGGGTGCCCGAACCGGCGTGCCGCCCACAAGATAGAGAAGGACCCCCGAGGGTCAGAACGACCGGCACACACGACTCCGACCCATCCCCCGCGCGCGTTTGACGCATCTGTAGGCGTCACCTCCGACGCTCGCGCGAAAGACCGCCCCCGCCCCCGCCTCCCCCGCGGGCACTGGGGGCGCTTTCGTGCGCATGCACAGCCCATGCCTGGGTCAATCCACCGGCCTTCGGTACACCAGCTCCACATCGTCGCCGATCCGTTTCACCCGCGTCAGCCGGAAGTTCCGTCCGCCGCTGAGGCTCGGCACCGTTCGGCCCGTCGCCACCGCCTTGGCGAGTTCGTCCCCCAGCAGGAGCGGCGCGATGTAGACCCGGGCCTCATCGACGAGGTCGAACTCGAAGAAGCTCCCGAGCAGGCCGGGCCCCGCCTCGATCAGCACGTTCATCGCATCGTGACGCTCGACAAGCTGGGCCAGCATCACATCGAGGTCGAGGCGTTCGTTGTCCGACCGCACGCCCATGACCTCGACGCCCAGAGCCTCGAGACCCTCGCGCCGATCGCGGAGGTACGCGCTGCTCTTCAGCTCGTTCATGCAGCACACCGTGACGGGCGCTTCCCGCGCGGTCGTCGCGAGCTTCGACTCGGCAGGCAGCATCAGGTCCGTGTCGATCACCACCCGCCGCGCCACGCGCCGCGGTCGACGACCGACACGCGCGGTCAGCCGAGGGTCGTCGAATCGCGCGGTGCCCAGCCCCGTCACGATCGCGTCAACCCTCTCGCGCAGCCGGTGCACACGCAGACGCGAGCGATCGGACGAGATCCACTGGCTCTGGCCCGTCCGCGTCGCGATCCGGCCGTCCACGGTCTGCGCCCACTTGGCGATGACCCACGGCAGCCCGGTCTTGATCCGCTTCACGAACGGATCGCTCAGGCTCACCGCGTTCTGGCTCGCCTCGCTCACCCGGCACGGCACGCCGGCGTCGAGCAGCTTCGCCGCCCCGCCGCCGGACTCGGGCCCGGGGTCGTGCCGAGCGAACACCACCTCGCCGATGCCCGCGGCGAGCACCGCATCCACGCACGGCGGCTGCTTGCCGTGGTGCACGCACGGCTCGAGCGTGACATACGCCGTCGCGCCGCGAACATCCGCGCCCCGCCGCGCCGCATCCGCCAGCGCCTCGCGCTCGGCGTGAAGCCCGCCGAAACGCCGGTGGTGCCCCATCGCGATCGGAACCCCGTCCCGCGCGATCACGCACCCCACCATCGGATTCGGCTCGACCCGCCCCGCCGCCCGGCACGCCAGCCGGGCCGCCAGATCCAGCATCGCCTTGTCATGCATCGGGTCGCTCACAGCCTGATCGTTGGCGCGCACCCGCTCGGTCGCCCCGCCAAGCGATCGGCGCGGCCAAGACCGCCTCGGGCTCGAAGCTATGCCAGCCGCACGATCCCCGTCCGCGTCTGGGCGTCGACAAACGGCCCGACCTCCTCCAGCCAACGCCTGGCATCGGTCACGTACCCGGCCGTGGGCTTGAGCTCCGGCAAAGCGTCCGCGAGGCGGGCCGTGAAATGGGCGTTGAACCGACGCATCGCCAGCTCCCGCACCAGCTTGGCCGCGATCGACGCCACGGCGACCGGCAGGTGGTGCTGCTCGCTCTCGGTCATGAACAGCGCCCGCGCCGGGCTCGGCGCCGGGCCCAGGTGGTACGCGCTCAGCTCCGGGCTCTCGGCGATCGCCGAGATCGGCACGCCGGGCATCGCACGGCGGAGCAGATCCGTGTAGGTCGCGCGACCGCCCAGACGATCGCACGCGATGCGCACCTCCTGGCCCCCGCCGCCCCACTGCGTTCGGATCAACCCGATGTGGTCCGCCACGGCGTTCGCCACCACCGCCGCCTTGCTCCCCTCGTCGCGCAGCACCGCGTTGAACGCCCGCTCGCCCACCACCGTGCACCGCAGTTCCAGCAGTTCCACCCCCGCGCCGTGCAGGCAGGACCGCAGCACGTTGGCCGCGATCTTGAGGTCATCGGCCGTCGTCGCCAGAGGCAACGCCGCCGGCTCCCCCGCGTACCACGGCTCCTGCGGCAGCGTGCTGCCGAGGGCCGCGAAGAGACGATGATCGTCCGGGCAGTCAACGCCCGACGCCGCCAGCAGGCTCAACGCCGCCCGCTCCAGGTGAAACAGCGGGTGCCGGGTCTTGGACTGGTTCGACAGCTTGAGCGCCTTCGAGTCCGCGATCGCCACACGATGACGGCTGTCCGCCCGCAGTTCCTTCAGCGATCGGCACACGCCGGCCTTGAGCACCTCCCACAGGTCAGGCGCGTTCGCACCCGCCGCGTGCGTATCCACGCGGAACACCGCCAGCCCGACACACAACGGCCCGAGCATGGGCCCGTACCCCGCCTCGTCAATCCCCGCGTAGATCAGCGCCATGGGCCCACCATGTCGCCAGTCTACAAGACCCCGCTTGTCGGTTATGGGCAGCCGGCGTTGTAGTTCAGGATCCAAGCGTAGAAATCGCTCGGGGTGATGTACACGTCAAGATTCTGATCCGCGGCGATCCGGTGCTCGGTGTACGCATCGATCCACGCGTGAAAGTCGGCGGGGGTCAGCTGCCCGTCGTCGTTCACGTCGGCCGGGCACTCGGGCGGGATGTAGATCATCCACATCAGCGGATCCCCGTTGAGCAAGCCGGTCCCGCCGAACGTCGTGCCGTCACGGCTCATTCTCTGCGTCCGGAAGTTCGTCCAGCCGGTCAGATCGAGACCCTTCTGCTCGAAGAACTCGGTCGCAAGGATCGGCAGCGCGTCGGGGTTGAAGGGGTCGTCGTAGATCCAGCGCGTGTCGGATCGCCAGGTGACGTTGTCGCCGCCCTCGGCGAGGATCCGCCCGGCGTCCTCAGAGATCTGCGCGCGGTACATGATCGACGATGCGAGGTTGATGTCGAACTCCGGCGGCACGGGCAGCTCGATGATCCCGACGCCCCACTCCCAGATGAATGTACGGGTGTACCCGCCGATAAGCGGGGGAGGATCGATCGGCACGATGTACGTGATGCTGCCCGCGAAATAGCGGCCGTCGGGCGTTGTCGACCAGAGCTGCCGTTGCGGATCGCCTTGCTGTGTCCGCTGGGGGAACCCGTCGTCGAATTCGAAGCCGGTTGCCTCGGTCCACCGCCAGGGGAACAACTCGAACGCGTCCGTTCCGCCCCAACCGGTCAGCATCGTCCCGTCACGCGAGATCGTACTCGTTGTCGTGCCATCGAAGTTGCTCGGTACATCGATGTCGATCCGGCCGGTAGCAGGTGAATACAGCGCTGGAATCCTGTAGCCGAACGAACTGCCCGCTCGTGGCGGATAGGAAACCGTGCATGCGGCGATACCGGTTGCAGAGATATCACGGATGAAGCCCCGATCAACGTCTGGCGACGCATCGGGCAGAGGCACCTCGATCAGACCGGTCGCTTCTGTCCAGTACCCGGGGCGATTTGTGCCCAGTCCGTCGTGACTGGACGACAGCACGTCAAGTGTTGGCGACACGCCCGATGTGCTCACAAAGGTCGTGTCGGGCAGGAAGGGGAGGTCTAGGAAGCCGTCAGACGCGCGCCATCGTCCGGCAACGAAGCGACCTTCATCGTCGGGCACCTGAACCGCAAGTCCGGAGCCGCGATCGCCGGTTCGGTAGATCGTGGTCCCAACATCAACGCCGGTTCGACCGACGATGTGCATCTGTCCCTGCGCCCAAGCCGTCGTCGCTCCGAGCGCCGCAGAACACATCGCGGCCGCCCTGATGTAACTTGCTCGCATTATGCACCTCTCAAGGCCGGCACGCCCCATTCGGGGCGCGCTCCGATTGCCGTCACCAGCGGGTGTCGGGTTGCCGCAACAGGGTGACATCGCGCGAGCAACGAAGGGCTCGACCCTGGACTTCGCCATGGAACCGAGTGAACCGTTGACATGTCCATGAGCGTTCGGACGCCCACGGCTTGCCGCGGTTCCTCCAAAAACGACAACGGCCGACCTTTCGGTCGACCGTCTCGTCGGATCCCCGATCCTCCGCGGGGCGTTTGCTTGGGCCCAATCCATGGGCCCGGCTCGCCGGGGCGAGCAATGCGGATGAGAGGGCTCGAACCTCCACGGGGTTTTACCCCCACTAG
>DAIOTV010000016.1:32518-49640 GCA_036751825.1 Phycisphaerales bacterium | reverse complement strand
GCGGAGCTCGGCGTTCTCGATGACCTGCAGGGACTCCATGATCTCCGCCATCCAGTGGCGTGCGTCTGGGCCGACGGCCTCGAGGTCGACGACATTCATGGACCAGCTCGCGAAGGAGCGGGTCTGGATGGGCTCGATCGCGTCGAGCATGATGCCCCGGCATCGCTCGTCGCGGGCGATCCGGCCGAGGGTGAGCAGCAGGTTGGCGTGCGGCCCCTCGAGGATCTGGACGAACTGGTGCCAGCCGTAGATGAGCATGCCGGTGATGCCGTCGCGTTCGTTGTTGCACTGCGAGACCCGCTCGATGGCGTCGAGGTCGCCGCGTGTCATGAGTCGCGACGCCGTGCAGTGGTACACGACGTGGAACAGAAGGTCGGGGTTGTGGTTGGTCACGGGTTTCCCCCGGGGTACTGTCCTGGTTCGACCTGAACCGAGTTCAGGATAGATCTGGATCGGCATGTCGGCTCTCGATCTCAACCACAACGCGGAGTCGTGCCTCTTTTTCGTGTCGGTGTAAGCGATTTCGTGCGGGAAGAGTTCGCAGAGCAGCGGCGGTATGGCGGTGTTTGCCTACACGATGGGTCTGCTGGCCGGTCGCCCGGGGGGGGGCGCAATCACCCGTCGCGGCTGCGGGTCGCCCTTGGCGTCGAGTTGCCGTCGGCGGTGAAGTCGGCGCGGAAGGCGAGCGGCGGCGGAACTAGCATCGGCCCGTCGCCTGTACCAACGAAAGGGCTGGGCATGCTGGCGGTCGTGTGTGCGGTTCTCGCCGGCCTGTGCTGGGGCGTGGGCGAGGTGTTCACCAAGAGCGTGCTGCACTCGAAGCAGGTGGGCCCCTTGGCGGCGATCGCGGTGCGGTCGACGGTGGCGATCCCGGTGCTCTGGTGCGTCTGGGCGGTGCTGTGGAAGCGGCTCGAGCCGTCGCCCTTCTGGAAGGCGGACGCGGCGGTGCTCTGGAAGCTCGGGCTCGGCTCGGGCCTGATGGCGGGCGCGGGGGGCATGGCGTTCTTCTACCTGTCGCTGCACTTCGGCGAGGTGAGCCGGGTGAAGCCGATCGCCTTCGCGGTGGCGCCGACGATCGCGGTGCTGGTGGCGGCGGCGTTTCTCGGCGAGCCGCTGACGGCGCGGAAAGTTCTGGCCGTGGCGCTGATCGTGTCGGGGGTGGTGCTGCTGGCGTCGGGCGGCCCGAAGCCCTGAGGGCGGCGGCACCGGGGCCGGCCCGCGCGCCGCGTGCGGTATAGTGGCCCGCATGCGTGCGACCGATCACTCTCCCGATGCCGTCCGCGAGCGCCTCTCGGGTCGGAAGCGGCACAGCTACCTGAGCGACTTCATCTACGGCGGCATCGACGGCTCGGTGACCACCTTCGCGATCGTGTCGGGCGTGGCCGGGGCGGGGCTCTCGCCGGCGATCATCGTGGTGCTCGGCTGCGCGAACCTGTTCGGCGACGGGTTCAGCATGGCGGCGGCGAACTACCTCGGGGTGAAGGCGGACCGGCAGCACCGGCAGCGCGTGCGCGAGCGCGAGCTGGCCGAGATCGCGGCGCACCCGCAGGGCGAGCGCGAGGAGGTTCGGCAGATCTACGCGGGCAAGGGCCTCGAGGGCGAGACGCTCGAGCGCGTCGTGGAGGCGATCACCGCCGACACCGAACGCTGGGCGGACTGCATGGTCGCGGAGGAGCACGGTCTCGCGCTCGAGTCGCGCTCGCCCGCGCGGGCGGCGCTGATGACCTTTGTCTCGTTCGTCGTGGTCGGGGCGGTCCCGCTGCTGCCGTTTGTCGCCGAGCTCGCCGGCCTGGGCGTGAACGCCGCGTACGCCCTGAGCACGGCGCTGGTCGCGGCGGCGATGTTCGGCGTCGGCGCGCTCAAGTGCCGCTTCGTGTCGCAGAAGTGGTGGTCGGGAGGGCTTGAGACGCTCGGCGTCGGCGGCCTGGCCGCGGGCCTGGCCTTCGCCATCGGGTATCTGCTGCGGGGGCTTGTCGAGGGGAGCGGCGTTTAGCCGGCCTCGCCGCGTGTGGTGCGCGTGAGCCGCTGGAACTCCCGCAGCAGCGTCATGGTCGCGGAGCGGGAGTGCGCCCGCGTCCCGCCGGCTCGGCGCGCGCGGTGCATCACCTCGAGCAGCGAGCTGCGCACATCCTCGCTCACCCGGTCGAGGTTGAGCACGCCCATCGTCCAGTTCCGGAACATCCGCTCGCGGACGCCGCCGTCGAGCAGCACCTCGATGTCGCGATGCCGGTCGTCTCGGAGGACGCGGCTGAGCACCAGCTCAACGCTGGTGTGTGGGCCCTCGACGGCCTGGATGAACCAGCCGCCCCCGTGGACCAGCACCCCGGTGATGCCCACGGTCGCGTTGCGGTGCGAGGCGCGCGACGCGAGCATGCGCAGCTGAAAGTCGTTCAGCACGCTCGTGGCTCGGCTCACGTAGACGACGCGACGCAGCAGCATCCCGGTTGCCCCCCACGACGCTGCAAACGGGCGCTACGGCCCGCTCGCGGCGTTCTGAGAGCACTATCGGCGTTGCATGCCCCGGAATGAGCGGGACCCGGTGGAGAGCGAGGGTTGCCGGGGGCGTGCGACGGATGTGCGGCCGACCGACCCGTTCGGTGTGACGATCAGCCCCCGCGTGCGGTGGGGGCGCGTGCGCGAGGCGGTCAGAGGACTTGAAGATGCCGAACGGGATATTGGGCCAGAGGGGAGTCGGTCAGCACATGGTCATGCCGCCGTCGACGGTGATGACCTGGCCGGTGAGGAAGCCGGCGTCGTCGGCGGTGGCAAAGGCGACGGCGGAGGCGATGTCCTGGGGTTCGCCCAGCCGGCCGACCTGGACCATGCTCCTGATCGAGGCCATGACATCCTCGGGCAGGTCGCCGGTCATATCGGTGTTGATGAACCCCGGGGCGACCACATTGGCGGTGACACCCTTGCCGCCGAGCTCGCGGGCGACGGAACGCGTCAGGCCGACGAGGCCGGACTTCGCGGCGGCGTAGTTCGCCTGCCCGGCGTTGCCCACCAGGCCGCTGGTCGAGGCGATGTTGACGATCCGGCCGAACTTGCCCTTCATCATGGGGCGAGCGGCGGCCTTCATGGCGACGAACGCGCTCGTGAGGTTGGTCGCGATCACCGCGTCCCACTCCTCGAGCGACATGCGCATCAGCAGGTTGTCGCGGGTGATGCCGGCGTTGTTGACGAGGATGTCGAAGCGGCCGTGCTCCTTGGCGGTGTTGGTGACGGCGTCGGCGAGGGCGTCGCGGTCGGCGACATCCACGGCGCACACGCTCGCGCTGCCGCCGGCCTGCTCGATCTGCGAACGGACCTCGGTGAGGGGCCCCTCGCTCCGGCTGGCGAGGACGACGTGGCGCCCGTCGGCGGCGAGCCGGAGGGCGATGGCCCGGCCGATGCCCCGGCTGGCGCCGGTGACGAACGCGATGCGCTTCTCGTCGGACATGTGTTGCTCCTGTCGGTCAGCCGCCGACCAGTTCGGCGAGGTCTTCGGTGTCCATGCCGGCCACCTCGGCGAGCAGCTCGATGATGCGATCTCGCGAGACGCTGAGGCCCTGGGCCTCCGCGATCAACTCGAAGATGCCGACGAGCTGCGTGGCTTCAGCCGCGCCGAGTTCTTCCCCGGCCTCGTGCGCCCGCCTGCCGGCTTCGAGATCCGCCTGCACCTCGTCCACCGATGCGCCGGTCTGCTGGGCAATCAGCTGGATCACGGCCTCGTCCGGGGCTTCGGGCGCACCGAGATCGCGCTGCATGGCCTTGTTGAGTTCGAGAAAGTAGTACGCAATCAGCGGGCTGGGCCCGGCCTGCTCGGCGGAGGCGGTGTCAAACGAGCCGGCGGCGCCGTCGTCGAACTCGACCGCGCGGGCGCGGGTGTCGTCGGGCGTCCACACCGCGCTGAAGGCGAGTCCGCCGTCGGGGGCCTCGATCACATCCCAGGCCATCGTGTACGCCTCGCCGGGCTGCTGGAGCGCGAAGGTGACGGTGCCCGTGTCGCCGGATTCGCGGAGATCGACGACGCGCACGGCCTCGAGGTTGTCGGTCGCGTCGTACCAGCCGCCGGTGACGAGCAGACGCTCGAGGGTGGCCCTCGCGGTCACATCGAGCAGCGGCCGAAGGGCGGCGTCGTCGCCCTGCACGAGCGCATCGCCGAAGCGGATGACGGCGGAGGCCAGCGGCTCGCTGACCGGCGCGAGCTCCTGCGGGAACTGCAGACGCGGGTCGGCGCCGAGCGAATCGAGCAGGCCCGAGACTTCGACCGGGTCGGGCTCGGGCGGCGGCGGCGGTGGGGGTGGCGGCGGCGGCGGGGGCGGCGGCTCTTCTTT
Source organism: Phycisphaerales bacterium (assembly GCA_036751825.1). GTDB lineage: Bacteria > Planctomycetota > Phycisphaerae > Phycisphaerales > UBA1924 > JANQQZ01. Next base: position 45,324 of record DAIOTV010000016.1, on the reverse strand, counting down.
GCAGGCCGGCAGCACGGCGGCGCCGGCGGCGAGCACGCCGATCAGTGTCATGATGCGCGTCTTCATCAATTACAACTCCGGGCCGTCGTGGCTCGTCACGGTGATGGACTTGTCGATGCGCCGCGCCATGCCGGCGAGCGTCTTGCCCGGCGCGACCTCGTGGAACTGTGCGCCGCCGAAGCGTGATGCCATCGCGGCGAAGCAGTCGGCCCACCGCACGGGGCTGGTGAGCTGCTCGGCGAGCCGGGCGCGGATCGTGCCCGCGTCGGGCTGGTGCGGGTCAGCCGTCACGTTCGACCAGACCGGGCAGCGGGGCGGCTGGATCGTGGTCGAGGCGAGGGCCTCGGCGAGGCGCTCGGCGGCGGGCTGCATCAGCGGCGAATGGAACGCGCCCGCGACCGCGAGGCGCGTCGCGCGGACCTTGGCGGTCTTTGCGACCGCTTCGGCCCGATCGCACGCGGCGGCATCGCCCGAGACGACGACCTGGCCCGGGGCGTTGAAGTTGGCGCAGACGAGCACACCGTCCTGGCGGGCCTCGTCGACGATCGACTGGGCCTGGGGCTCGTCGACCCCGATGAGGGCGACCATGCCGCTCGGGGCGGCGGTGGCGGCGTCCTGCATCGCCCGGCCGCGCAGGGCCACGAGCCGCAGACCGTCTTCGAACGAGATCGCGCCGGCGATGTGCAGCGCGGTGTACTCGCCCAGGCTCAGCCCGGCGGCGGCGGCGAGGGGCGCCTCGCCCTCGGCGAAGCCCATGGATGACGCGAGCCCACGCCAGCACGCGATGCCCGCGACATAGAGCGCCGGCTGGCTGATGTCGGTCCGGCCGAGGGTGTCCTCGGGGCCTTCGAAGCAGAGCGTGCTGATCGGGCCGGTGAAGTTCTGTCCGAGCCCCCCCGCGAACAACGCGTCGGCCTGATCGAAGACGGCTCGGGCTTCGGGGCTCGCCTCGGCCCACGCGCGGGCCATGCCGACGGCTTGAGCGCCCTGGCCCGGGCAGACCACAACGAGTTGGGAGGCGTCTGTCATGGTTCGATCCTACGGCGTTCGGACGGCGACGGGCGACCGCATGCCGCACTCGGGGCAGATCGCCCAGCGGTCGCCGTGGGGGACGGATTCTTCCATGTCGTGGCTGCACCAGAGGCAGACCTGATCGCGCCAGCGGTCGCGGATGGAGGCGTCGATCAGCCGGTCCATGCCGTAGCGCTCGTAGACGACCCAGGCGACGGCCGCGGCGAGAGCGATCGCGGCGACCAAGCCGGCGCTCCAGATCGGCAGCTGCTCCGCGGCCGCGGAACGCTCGGTCGCGGCAAGGAACGCCTCCCACGCGGGCATTGCGCCGAAGACGGCCGCCACGGGCGAGAGGAGCAGACCGACCGCGAGGAATCGAGCGACGAGCCAGAGCCGGCCTTTCCAGAGGCTCTTGTGCCTTCGGCAGCGCCAGGCGACGGACCACGCCTGCTCGCGCGAGAGCCCGAACTCGGTGGTCAGCAGGCGGGCCGTCCTGGGCCAGCGGAGCGTGAACAGCGTGACGCCGAGGCGCAGCGGATCGAAGGGCTCGGGGATGGACCCCGCCTCCGGACGCACCGGCCCCGCCATCCAGCCGGTGCGGGGCATGTCAGATCTGCCAGAGGCTGGTGCCCCAGGTCAGCCCGCCGCCGAAGCCGACGAACATGATCCGCTGGCCCTCGCGGACCCGGCCGGCGTTGACCAGATCCTGCAGCACCAGCGGCACGCTGGCGGCGACGGTGTTGCCGAAGCGGTCGATGTTGATGTGGAACTTCTCGTCGGGCAGGCCGAAGCGGTCGCGGGCGGCGTCGAGGATGCGGCGGTTGGACTGGTGGCAGATGTAGTGGTCGACCTCGTCGGCCGCCATCCCGGCGCGCTCGAGCGTCTGCTCGATCACCTTCGGGAAGGTGCCGACGGCGAACTTGAAGACGCTCTGCCCGTTCATGTGCAGCTTGCCGAGCTGCCACTCGTCGAACTCGTCGCCCTCGTGAAAGTCGAAGCGCGTCTCGGGGATGTAGAGGTCGTTCCACCGCTCGCCGTCGGAGTGCATCGCCTGGGCGATGAGTCCCTTGCTGGTGTCGGGGGTCTTGCGGAGGATCACGGCGCCCGCGCCGTCGCCGAACAGGATGGCGCCGTTTCGCCCGCGGGTGGAGTACTCGATGATGTTGGTGAGCGTGTCGGCGCCGATGAGCGCGACGTTGCGGTACTGCCCGGTCTGCATGAGGCCATAGGCGGTGTTGAGCCCGAAGACGAACCCGCAGCAGGCCGCGGAGAGGTCGAACGCGCCGGCGTTCTTGGTGCCGATCTCGGCGGCGAGCCGGCACGCGGTGGGGGGGCAGGTCATCTCGCTCGACATGGTGCTAAGCACGATGAGGTCGAGCTCGGCGGCGTCCATGTTGGCGGCCTTGAGCGCCGCGACGACGGCGTCGCGCGCGAGCCGCTTGACGCTGTCACCCTCGTCGGCGCGGATGCGGTGCCGCCGCTCGATGCCCGTCCGCTGGCGGATCCAATCGTCGGAGGTGTCCATGACCTTCTCGAGGTCGGTGTTGGTGACCACATCGTCAGGGACAGCGGTCCCGACGCCAGCGATCTCAACACCCACGGGCCCGGCCATGTAATCGGTCACTCGTCAACCCCTTCGGTCCCGGGATCGTAATCGATCCCGGGTTCCTCGGCAAACAGACACACGGGGCCGACGCTTCAGGCGGTCGAGGGCGTCGGATGCACGGCGGCCTCGACCTCGGCGATCCGGCTCACGATGGCGTCGTTGACGCCCGCCGAGACGTAATCCCGACAGCTCCGGATCGCATTGGCGATGGTGCGCGGCTCGCTCGAGCCGTGGGCGATGAACAAGCATCCGTTCACGCCCACCAGCGGCGCGCCGCCGTACTCGTGGTAGTCGTTCTTGGTCTTGATCGATCGAGCGACGGGCTCGAACCGCGTCAGCAGGTCGGGATCGATCGCGACGATCTCCTGCACGATCGACTGGAAGAGGCTCTTGGCGAGGCCCTCGGCCGTCTTGAGCATGGTGTTGCCCATCAGCCCGTCGGTGATGACCACATCGGCGACGTCGTCGAAAAAGTCGCGGCCCTCGATGAAGCCGATGTAGTTCAGCCCGGGCGTGTCCTTGATCAGATCGCGGGCGGACTTGATGGTGTCGGTGCCCTTTCCCTCTTCCGATCCGATGTTCATGATCGCGACGCGCGGGTTGTCGATCTTGAGCAGCTGCCGGGCGAGCACATCGCTCATGACGGCGTACTGCCAGAGGTGCTGCGCGGTCGGTTCGGGGTTGGCGCCCGCGTCGCAGAGCACCACGGTGCCGTGCAGCGCCGGCATGGTCACGGCGATGCCCGGCCGGTGGATCCCGCGCAGCCGCTTCATGTGCATGATGCCCGCCGAGACGCACGCGCCGGTGTTGCCCGCGCTGAGCACGGCGTCGCAGTGGGCCTCGCCGGCGACCTTGGGCGAACCGAGCCTCGCCATCTGGACAATGGAGGAATCGGGCTTGCCGCGGACGGCCTTGGCGGGCGACTCGCCCATTTCGATCACATCGCTGCAGTGGTGGATCTCGAGCCGCGGATCGCTCACGCCGAGCTCGCCGAGCACCTCGGTGATGTCGGTCTCGCGACCGACCAGCACGAGGCGGTCGCTCTCCCCGAGAAACTCGAGGCCCTTGGCACAGCCCTTGATGATGGCATCGGGCGCGTGATCGCCGCCCATGACGTCGACGGCCAGACGCACCGGGATCAGCCCTTCGTGCCGATGCCCAGCTTGGGCACGCGGATGGTCAGGCCAGCGCGGACATACCCGGACTGGGCGCAGACGCGGTGGTGCAGCTTCGGCATGCCGCTGACCGGGCAGATGCCGGGCTTCGTCATCGTGATGGCGTCATGGGTGCGACGACGACGGGTGCGCCCGTGGGACTGACGTTGGACTGGAAGCACGGCAACTCTCCTGGCTGACATCACGCCCAATGCCGCCAACGTGCGGCGCAATCCGGCGAGACGACAACCGTAGGTGCCACCCCAGGATCGGTCAACGAACAACAAGGCTCCAGAGTCCGTACAAAGCCTGATCACACGCCGCAAGCCCCCAGATTCAGGGCCCGTCACTCCCGCCGTTGACGGGCGCGTTTCCTCTGGACCGACCCGCCGCCCGACCCGCCGCCCGGCCCACCGCTCGGCCCAGCCTTCGCACCGCCCGCGTTCCGGCGTTGCTTCAAGGGCCTCCGGCGGCCTAGACTCACCTCGCCGAGTTTTTCACCGGCGATCGCCTCCCTAGCTCAATCGGTAGAGCAGCTGACTCTTAATCAGCGGGTTGAAGGTTCGAGTCCTTCGGGGGGTACTTTCACAAGCCCTTGCAATGCAGAGGCTTGTGTCGTTTGCAGACTTCCTGGTTGGGCCGCCGAGCGCCGGGCGACGAGCTGCGGCGACCCGATGGGTGACTTCGTCGTGTGCCTCCCTGACTCGGCAGCGGCCAAAGCGACGAACTCCTTGGTGCCGGTCCATCGGCGAAGAGGATGTCGTCCATGCCTGAATCGAGTGCTGCGCTGATTCCGACGGGCTCCGTGCCCGAGGGGCCCGCCGCGGGCCTGACCTACGGGCGGTCCCGGCTGCTGCTCGGCATAAGCGGGGTTGGGACCTGGGTCGTCATCGCGGTGGTCGTGCTGATCACCGGAGTGCCCGAGTGGGTGTCGCAACGCACGCAAGGACGGCTTGAGGCCGATGCGCTGGCCCTCGTCGCCCTGGCGTTCGCTGTGGTCGTCGTGCAGGCCCCGTTCGATCTGCTCGGCGGGTATCGCCTGCCCGGTCGGCATGGCCGATCTTCCGAGCGTTTCGGCGGATTCGCAAGGCGTTGGCTCCGGGGCATCGCGGTGTACCAGCTTCTGTATCTGCTTGTTGCGCTGTGTCTGCTGATCGCGTCACGCGGTCTGGGCGGGGCCGGCATGGTGGTGGTGGGCGTCGCGGCGACCGGGATCGCGCTGTTCGCGCGCACACCGCTCGCCCGGCTGGTCGGCGGCATGCGTTGCGCAGAGGCGGCCGACGAATCGGTCGGCGAACATGCAGCTGTGATGGCCTCGTCCGATGGCGGCTTCACCGGCGGCATCGAGGGGGTGCTCCGCGCCCGCCGGCAGATCGTGCCGAGAAGGTGGTTGGAGACGCTCTCGCCCGAAGTGCTCTCGCTGGCGGTCCGTCGGCGGCGCGAGGCCGTGCGTTCGGGACTGTGGCTTCGCGGTCGGATCGTTTCGCTGGCATTCACATGGGCCGGTCTCGTGATCGCAGCATCGCAGGCGGGCGGCCTGGTCGGCACCGCGGGCGGAGTCGTCGTGTTCGCCGCGGTCTTCACGCTCTGGTCGTTCCTGGGCCTTCTGGTTCTGCCAACGCTCTCTCGGCGTGCCTCGATGCTCGTTGACAGACGGCTTGCGGAAGAAGGCGTGGCGGCGGGTCGGTTGTCTGCGCTGGCCGCCGCGTTGGACGCGATGCAGGACGACGAACCGGCGAGGCCGCCGTGGATCGAGCGGATCTTTCACCCGATCCCGAGTGTGGCCTTGCGTGGCGGCGAGTCGGCGTCGTTCCGCTTCGCCGCCTGGGATGCGGCGCGAACGAGCGCGTACCTGGGCGTGTGCGGGCTGTCGCCGCTCGGTCGCGCGGTGCACTGCAACAGCGGCCGACCGCCGCTCTGGGTGTACCTGCCCTTGGACTGATCAGCGCGTCGGGTTGTCGCGCGACTCGGCTCGGATCCAGTCAGTCTCGAGTCGGAACGGCCCGTCGACGCCGTCGTCAATCATCAGACCGATGCCGCGGATCTTTGACGGGTCAAGCGGTTCCACGCGGCCTGTCACGGCGCGTCCCCGCACCATGGGCACGAAGTCGGAGAAGGCCACGAAGACCTCCTGCCAGGCGCCGTCTTCGGAAAGGGCGTCGCCCTCTGCGCTGATGAGCGGGTCGGTGCCAAACGCGCCGCGGTAGAAGACGGTCCCGTTGTTGTAGTTCAGGCCGGTGAAGACATGAAAGATGTAGCGGCGTCCGTCGGCGCGTACTCGGGCGCCGAGGCCCTGAAAGCCGGCGAGGTTCCACGCGTTGTCGCTCGCGCGGACCGACGCGAACCCGCCGCCGTCGGTGTTCGTCGATCCGGCGAAGATCAGAGCGCCGTTCCGGATGGTGCCCCCGCCGAGCGATCGCCCGCCCATGATGTCGTCGTTGACGGTCCGCCACTCGCCCGAAAGGTCGTCGACGCGTGGGCTCCCGCCGTCGAAGGTTGCGAGCATCCTCGTGGCGACGGGGCCGTTCACGCCAGCAGCGAGCGCTTCGCTGTCCGATGACGCGCAGCCCGCGAGCGAGCCCGCGACGGCAAGAGTTGGCACCATGCTGAGGCGACGCATCGCTGTGATCCTCCGTGTTCGGCTGCTGCTCCAAGGGGTTCGCCGAGCGGGACGAACGGATGCCGGCTTGGCCTCGCATCTCGGCATCGGTGCCTCGACGACATTCAGGACCCACCGAGCGTGAGCCGGCTGTCAACGCTCACGCACGCGGTGATCGTTGCCGATGGCCTTGCTGTTCGTGGGTGTCGCCCGTGCCGTGCAGGCGAGCGGTTGCGAATAGACTCTGTGGAAGAGGTCCGCGCCAGCGGCGCAGGAGATGAGCCGTCCGATGGCGAATCCGGTCGAGAGACTGTCGCAGCCGTTGGTTCATCCGGGGGACGGGGGCCTTGTGCTCCGTCGCTGCGGATCGGCGGTCGTGGCGGCGACATCGGTGGCTTCTCCGGCTCGGCCCGAATCCAATGAGGATTCGCTGCTGGTGATGCCGGCGGGGACCGACGGCGTGCTGCTGGCGGTGGCGGACGGTTGCGGGGGCATGCCCGCCGGAGACCGCGCGTCGGCGGCCGCGATCTCGGCGGTGGCGGCGGCGGTCGATGACGCGACGGATGCGGACCTCACCTCCGCGGTGCTGGCGGGCTTCGACCGCGCCAACGCGGCGGTCGCCGACCTTCGGCTGGGCGCGGGCTCGACGCTCACCGTGGTGCTCGTGCACGGGGGCGTCGCGCGGGTGTTCCACGCGGGGGACTCGCCCGCGGCGATCGTCGGGCAGCGCGGGGCCGTCCGCTTCGCCACGCTGTCGCACTCGCTGGTGGGCTTCGGCGTCGAGGCGGGGCTCATCACCGCCTCCGAGGCCCACAGGCACGAGGACAGCGGCGTCGTGCTCAATATGCTGGGCTTTCCCGAGATGTTCGTCCACGTCGGCCCGCCGATCGAGCTGCGCCCGATGGACACGGTGGTCGTGGCGTCCGACGGGCTGTCGGACAATCTGCCGATCGAGCAGGTCTCGTCCGTGTGCCGCGTGGGCGACGCGGCGAGGGCGCTCGAGACGCTGGTCGACCTGGCGGGCCGGGCGATGACGGATTCGTCCGCGGGTCACGCCGACGATCTCTCGATCGCGATCTACCGCCCGACGAGCCGGCGTGGCGAGTAGGCGCGTCTAGCGCTGCCACTCGAATCGGTCGAGGTGCGCGCGCAGCTTGGCCACGGTCGGGAAGCGCTTGAGCACGAGCGATTGGCGGAGCCCCGCGATCATCCAGCGGATCTCGGGGCGCTGCTGGCTGTAGCGCTTCTGCCCGCCGAGCATGTCGTAGAGCAGCCGGATGGCGCACATCAGGTCGTACTGCGCGTTGGCCTTCGAGGGCTTGCCGTGGTCGAACAGGTCGACCAGCTTGATGTCGAAGTGGACCCCGCGCCGCTGGACGAGCAGGTTTCCGGTGTGCAGATCGCCGTGGTACTCGCGTTCGGCGTGGATGCCCTCGAGCCCGACGACCAGCTCGTAGAAGATGCGGAGGGCCTCGAACTCGGGGAGCCGCCCGCCGCGTCCGCGTCGGATGACCTCGTCGAGGATCTCGCCCTCGACGAACTCGCTGATGAGCACGGTCATCGGCTCGCCCCGCCGCCGGATCGACTCGGCGTGGTGGTACTTGATGACGATGGGGCACGACCTGAGCTTCTCGAGCTTGCGGGCGTAGAAGTCGACGGCCCGGTCCTGGTGGTTGCGCTCGGGGAAGAAGACCTTCGCGGCCCGCAGCGCGCCGGTCCTTTTCTCGACGACGCGGTAGACCTCGCCCTCCCAGCCGCGCCCGAGCAGGTCCTCGATGACATACTTGCCGCCCAGCTCGCGCCCGGGCTTGAAGCCGAAGTACAGCTGGTCGTGTGCGGCCGAAGACTGAGGCATCCGCGGACCTCCATTGACCGGGTGTACTTTAGCTGGAGAGGGTGCGCTGGAGCGCGGTCGTCAGCAGGTCTCCGGCGGCGTTCTGCTCCACGGGCCGCAGGATCAGGCCCTGCCGGAGCTCGATCTCGATGCCCAGGTAATCCCCCGGCGCGAACCGCGACCGCAGCGTCGTGGTCAGCCCGTCGTCGGCGCCGCGGTACGGCTCGTTGAACGGGTACCGCAGGTCGCCCGCCTGCCGCTGCAGCTCGGCCCGCAAGCTCCGGCAGAACGCTTCCTCGCGGTCGCGGGCCTCGTCGAACAGCAGCGCGATATCGAGGTCGCGGTCCTTGCCGTGCAGCACATCGGTGCACGAGTGGACGCCGAGGTGGATCACGCGGCGGCCCGCGGCGATCGCCCAGGCAATCGTCTGCTCCACGCTCTGACGGTGGGGGGTGTGGTATGTCTCGAGGATGCGAGCTCGCTCGTGGGCGGGCAGCCCGGCGGTGAACTCGCTGAAGGCGTCGGGCGCGTCCGGGGAGCGGTTCAGGTCGACGAGCAGGCGCGTCACCGTCGAGAAGAGGATCGGGCACGCCAGGCCCGAGGCCATCCGCAGGGCCACGCCGAGCGCCCCGATGTCGGAGCCCCGGTGGCTGTCGAGGACCGCCCGCTGCGCTCGGAAGAGCGCCTTGTAGGGCTCGGGCACATCTCGGCCGCCGTGCTCGCAGGTCAGAAGGATGACACTCGGTCGCGGGGGATCTCGCTCAGGGGACACGGAAGAGCTCTCCGTTGTGCAGGCACTCGGCGAGCTCGCCGTACACGGTCTGGAGCTCCGGCCTAGTGGGAAACCGCCTGATCTGCTGCCCGATTCGGTTGGCGAGCGTTCCGGTCCGGATCATTCGGCGGAGCATGGGCGACCACTCGGGATGATCGGGCAGGACCTGGTCGAGCAGCGAGCCCCAGAGGTCCGCTGCCCAGACCATGCTCTGCTGCACGCCGAACGCGTCGAGCACAGCGCGTTCGCGGATCCGCGAGCGGTCGGCGTAGCGGATGGTGTCGAGCAGCACGGCGTGGAGCGGCTCGGTCTTGATCCGCTGCTGGTCCTCGTAGCTCATCCATCGCTCGTCCACGAGGGCGCGGACGAGCTCGATGATCAGCGCCGCGATCGCCAGATCGGCCTTCGGGCACTCCTGGATGTCGAGCACGCGGATCTCGATCGCGCCGCGGTCGAACCGGGCCATCGCGCCGCGGGCGTTGGCGAACTCGTGGCGGAGAATCCCCTCCGGGTCGAGCGGCCGGAGCTCGTCGTAGAGCCGGCCCAGGATGTCCCGCTCGTACCCCGCCCGCGTGAACACCGGCTCGGGCACGACCAGCCCGGTCATCATGGGCACGCGCTTCGCGTTGGCGCGGTAGACCTCCATGCGGAAGCACGAGATCGGCGTCCAGTCGCCGTTGACGATCGGTGAGCTGGCGGCGAGAGCGGGCAGCAGCGGCAGCACAAGCCGCAGCGCCGCGTGGAGCCGGCCGAATTCTTCATCGTTGGCGAACGGCAGGTTGATGTGCGTGCTCTGCAGGTTGCCCCAGCCGTGGCCCCGGCAGCCGAAGATGCGGTCGTAGGTGCGGTAGATCTCGTTGTTCTCGTGAGGCCAGAGCCTGGTCTCGGTGTTGGGGTCCATCCACGGGTGCATGGCGGTCGGCAGCAGCCGGGCGTTCATCGGTTCGAGCAGCGCGTCGATGCGGCGGACATGGTCCTGGAAGGTGTCCGCGAGCCCGTCGATCGACGCAACGGGCCGCTGCGTCTTGAGCTCGACGACATGCAGGGCGAGCTCGTTCGACCACGACACAGCGCCGTCGGGGCCGTCGGGTTCGACATCGGAGGCGGCGGATCCGCCCGCGGCCCGGAAGAGCTCGTCGCAGATCGGCCGAACATCGAGCGTCTCGCGGTCCACGATCATGTACTCGAGCTCGATGCCAACGGCATCGAAGAGCCCGAAGGGGTAGGACCAGCTTGGTGGTGCGTCGGTCATCTCGATTCGAGCTTCCAGAAAAAGTGCTGCATGATGCGTCGGTACAGCTCTTGGCCCAGCGCCGCGTCTTCCACGCCGGCGTCGAGGTTGGGGTTGTCGTTGATCTCGATGACGACGGGCCTTCCGCGGACGACCTTGAGATCGACGCCGTAGAGCCCGTCGCCGATGAGCTTGGCGGCGCGGGTGGCGAGCTTGACCACATCCGTCGGAGCGTCGCTGACGAGCATGGTCTCGGCATTGCCCTGGTGCACGCCGGCGGCGTCGCGCTTGACGATCTGCCAGTGCTCGGGGGCCATGCCGTAGCGGCAGGCGTACAGCGGCTCGCCGCCCAGCACGCCGATTCGCCAGTCGAAGTCGGTTGGCACATACTCCTGGGCCACCAGCAGGTCGCTGTGCTCGAAGAACGACGCGAGCATGTCCGCCGCGTCGGCCTCCGCGTCGCAGCGGGCGACGCCGTTCGAGAACGAGCTGTCGGGCCTTTTCAGCACGCACGGGAACCCGATCGAGCGCAGCCCGTCGAGCGCGTTGTCTCGGGTGAGCACGAGCGTCTTGGGCGTCGCGACGCGGTGCCGGCCCATCGTCTCGGCGAGGTAGACCTTGTTCGTGCACCGGACGATGGAGCGGGGGTCGTCAATGACCACCATGCCTTCGGCCTCGGCGCGGCGGGCGAAGCGGTAGGTGTGGTGGTTGACGTTCGTGGTCTCGCGGATGAACAGCGCGTCGTACTCGGCGATCCGGCCGTAGGCGTCCTTGCGCACCAGATCGCAGGCGATGCCCGTTTCCTCACCGACCTCGACGAAATGCTGGAGCGCCTCGGCATCGGACGGCGGCATCGGGTCGTCGGGGTCGTGCAGGATCGCGAGGTCGAACCGTGTCGCCGCCGCCGCCTTGGCCCGCTTGGGCGCCCGCCGAAGGTACCGCCCGGCCTGCCCGACAAGGAAGTCGTGGTGGGATTCCGGCACCTCTCCGAGCCCGATCACCCGGACCGTCGTGAGCTTCCACGAGCCGTTCTTCTCGAACCGCGCCCGCAGCAGCGGCGCGGGGAAGGCGTTGAAGATCGCGGTGGCGAGCCGGTCGTGGCTGACCGCCAGGTTGTGCCCGAAGTAGATGCTCAGGTCGAAGCCGTCGGCCTTGACCCGCTTGAGCGAGTCCTGGATCAGCTCGTCGAGATCGTCGGACACGAGCTTGACCACGGGCGCGAGGCGGAGGTCCTGGATCGCGCTGACCGAGGGCAGCGGGCGGTGACCACGGGCCTCGGCGAGCAACGAGACGTAATAGCCCGCCGCCTGGTACTTGAACGATCGGCACAGGTTGAAGACCTTGCGGCCCGGGCCGTCGGCCAGCGAGTTGTCCGACAGGTAGGCGTAGGACGAGACCACATCCGTCCCCGGGATGGTGAGCGGCCACCGCTTGGGCGAATCGACGACGAGCAGCGGTCTCATGAGCGGTCTCCGTCGCGCCGAGGCTTCGAGGGCTCGATCACGAGCAGGTTGGCGTCGTAGGTGAGCACGCCGAGCATGATGGCGGGGATGAGCCGGCCCATCGAGACGCAGTACTGCTGGCTCTCGAAGCCCGGGTTGTCCTCGAGCGGGTCGGCGACGGAGACGCTGCGCGACTTGGCGTCGTACCCGTGCAGCACGACGAAATGCCCGGTGGGCTCGCCCAGGATGTCGTCGTAGTCGTCGTTGGGCCCGAACTCGCGGGCGCAGCGATAGAGATATGTCGCGCTCAGTCCGGTCAGCAGCGGCACGCCGCGGCGGATGAAACGCGAGATCAGGCCGCTGGTCAGGTCCTTGAACAAAATCTCCCCGCCGAGCCTGAGGAACTCGATGTACGACTCGGTCGCGATGCCGAACCGCGGGTCGGTGCGGATCTTTGCGGCGCGCTGCCGGGCGAGCTTGTCGGCAAGGCTGACGGCGTCGGCTTCGCCCTTGCGGTCGAACCAGGTTGGGTCGAACGTGTGCAGGTTGAAGGTGAACAGCCGAGCCCGGTAGCCCTTGGTCAACGCGTGCACGCCCAGCATGACCGCCAGCGTGCCGCGACCGGCGCCGGTGACATTGAGCGAGTGCGCCGAGTCGATGACCTCTTCGAGCGAGCCGTCCTCGCCCCAGTAGCGGTAGACCGCGTGCAGGCAGGTGGGGCCGCAGGTGTCGTCGTTCGGCTGCGCGAGGATGGTCAGCGGCAGCACACCGCTGTCGCTCGGCGGGCGCGCTGACGAATTCGGGGATGCGGAGCCACGGCTCGGCTCCGGGGACTTCGGGGACATCGGCCACCTCGCGGCGTGCGGCCACGGCCTGGTCGCACTCACAAAATGATAGATCGCCTCGCCCCGCCCGAATCGTTCTTCGGCGCAGGACGCAAGAATCGTGGCAGCGGGCGCGATTGGTCCGGCGGCCACGCCCCCGGCGGCTATGGTTGTGCAGTGCCCTGCTATGACCGCCTCAGACGATCCATCCTCCGTCCCCATCTCCGGCCACGCCCTGGCTCTGTTCGCGTTCGACATCGGATTCCAGGTCGATCTCGATGCCGCCCACCCGCTGGTGCGCGAGGCGACCCGCCACCGCGTGGTTCGGGCGCG
>DAIOTV010000016.1:0-32508 GCA_036751825.1 Phycisphaerales bacterium | reverse complement strand
CCCGCCGCCGCTGCGGCTTGTGGCCGATGGCGAGCCTGTTTCGGTGGGTGACGCCGTGACCGAGACCGCCGTCGAGGTGCTGATCTATGACTTCGGCGCCGCGCTGCTGACCTACCGCCTCCCCCTGCCGGTCACCCTGGCGGGGCTTCCCGAGATCGGCGCCGCCCTGTACCAGCACGCCGGGCTCGAGGCGGACGCCCGCCAGCGGATCGCCCGGGTGCTCGAGGCGATCCGCCCGGCGGTGGAACGGCCGAAGCTGGCTGAGGCCGTCGAGGACTACGCGGTTTTCGCCATCACCTCGTGGGAAGGCGGCAGCCCGGCGGAGCTGCTCGACCGGCACCGCGGGGTGATCGCCCAGGCGATCGAGGCGGAGCGGATCGGGCTCTCCCGCGGGCAGATCGAGCGGACAACGGGCTCGACGATGGCCTACGCCGACTCCGACTTGGCGATCGTCGACTGGAACGCGGCGGTGCTGTTCGACGCCGCGCCGGACGACGTCGTCTCGGTGCTCCAGCACGCGAACATCGAGCTGCTCGAGCTCCGCGTGCTCGACCAGGAGCTCGACGCGATCCTCGACCACGCCGACGAGACGCTCTCGGCCCTGACCCGCGCCCGCTTCTGGCCGGCATTCGCGTCGAGCCGGATGCTGCTGCGGTTCGCGTCGGTTCAGACCGACGCGGCGGTGATGTTCGAGGGCGTGAACAACGCCATCAAGCTGCTCGGCAACCAGTACCTCGCCCGGCTCTACCGCGAGTCGGCAACGCGGCTCGACCTGCCGGCGTGGCAGTCGAGCGTGCAGCGGAAGCTGGAACTCACCGACAGCCTCTTCGGAAAGATGTCGGACTCGGCCGCGACCAAGCGGCTTGAAGTCTTGGAGTGGGTGATCATCGTTCTGATCGCCGTGTCGATCCTGCTGCCCTTCACGCCGCTCTACTGACGCCGGCTTCGCCATCAGGCGTGTCGGGATCGCGTCACCCGGGCGGCTGAACGACGAGCCGTCCGTCGGGCAGCACGCGCGTCGGCACCTGCGGGGCGAGCGTGGTGGACTGATTCACTTCGAACAGGCCGGTGGTCACCTCGCGGAGGGGCCCCGCGGGGGATTCGAGGGCGCGCACCAGCCACCGGGCGGCGCGGTAGGCCATGTCGTAGGAATCCTGGCGAACGACGGTCATCCGCGGGTAAGTGAGCCGCCTGGATTCGCAGTCGTCGAGGCCGACGAGCGAGACGTCTTCGGGCACCCGCAGGCCCCGCTCCTGCAGCCGGCGGAGCGCGCCGATGGACGACATCGAGTGCGTCATGTACACGGCGGTGGGGGGCGCGGGCAGGCTGAAGGCGAAGTCGACGGCGCGCGCGCCGGCTTCGAGGTCGTCCCCGCAGTCGACAACCAGGCGATCGTCCACATCGAGCCCCGCGTCGCGGTGGGCCTCGAGGTAGCCCTCGTACCGGTCGACGGTGTCGGCCCCGCCCTTGGTGTACCGGCCGACCATGATCCGCCTGTGGCCGAGCTCGATGAGGTGACGGACGGCCTCGCGGCTGGGCGTGCGTGAGTCGGTGTCGATGTACGAGATCCGCTCATCGTCGCTGCGGTCGGCGACGAGGATGTGCGGGTAGTTTTCCTCGGCGAGCTCGGCGAGCAGCGTGTCCAGCGCGGGCAGCCGGCGAAGAATGATGCCGCGGATCCCGAGCCGCGAGAAGAGCTGGGTGTAGGCCTCGTTGGGCTTGCGCTCGGTCAGCAGATCGACGACGGCGAGGTTGAAGCCCTCGTCCCGGCAGCCGCGGGACGCGCCGGCGACCAGGGCGGCATCGAACGCGCCGAGATCGCGCGGCGGGTCGCTGGGCAGGGCGAGCCCCACGATCGTCTTCACCCGCCGACCGATGCGGGGCGAATACCCGAGCCCGTTCGCGATCCGCACGACGCGCTCGCGGGTCGACGGGTCGACGTCCGGATCGTTGTTCAGGATGCGCGAGACAGTCGCGGGCGAGACCCCGGCCTCGGATGCGATCTTGCGAACGGATGCCACCGAGCCACCTCGCTGCCCGCGGGCGGCTGCCAACCCCGGCACGCCGCCGAATCGATACCGGAACGTTTCATCGATCCGGGGGGATGCTAGCGGGCCGGCGCCGCTCGGCGGTCCGCGACGGGCAAAGAAAAAGCCGACCCGAGGGTCGGCTGTGGGTCGGCGTTCGAGGCTGCGGTCCGGGCGGGGTGCCGGCTTAGCGGCGCGTCTGCTTGACGACGACTTCCTCGCCGATCCAGGCCTTCGCCGAGGTCTTGTAGTCGAGCAGGGTCATCTGGATCGTGTAGGCGTCCTCGCTGACCCGCCCGTCGACCGACTGGCCGCGGGTCTGGATGATCTCGGACTTGAGGGTGTAGTCGAGCACGTCGGCGAGCGTCTTGCCCTCCTGGAAGAGCCGCTTCTGGAGCTCGTCAAAGGCGGCCGAGTTCATGTCGATCGGCTGGGCGCTGCCGCTGTTAAGCATGGTCTGCTCGACCTTGGTGGTCAGCAGGGGCAGGCTGATGCGGTAGCGGGTGTCGTTGACGAACTTGTCGAGGCCGATGACGGGCACGCGGCCGTTCTGCTCCTTGAAGTTTGCCAGCGCGCCCTGCGTCAGCAGCGACTCGGTGAGGATCGCGGCGGTCTCTTCGAAGTCGTTCACATCGATCTGCTGGGTGACCACGTTGGCGTCGCGGTCGCGCTGGCGAACGACGGTGGGGCTGCTGCACGCGACGAGCGTGCTGCCGGTGACGAGCAGGGCGGCGGCGATGCAGGGGGTGGATCGATTCATCGTTGGCTCCGGGTTGGGTGTGAATGCGGTGTGATGATCAGCGTGTGCGGCGGATGGCGAGGCGGAAGTCGACCGCGTCGGTCGAGGGCGCGGTGCCGGTGATCCGGGCGAAGTCGGTCGGCTGGATCCCGATCGTGCGCCACTGCGACAGGTTCGAGTCGATCTCGGTGCCGTCCTGCTTGTACCAGCGGAAGGCGTACTGGATCTCGCGGAACCGGCCGGTGTTGTTGAGCAGCTCGGCCTGGACCTGGCGGAAGCCGCCCGGGGCCTCGCTCTCGATCAGCGAGACCAGGTCGACCCGCTTGACGAGGCCCGGGTCGTTGATGAACCGGCTGTCCTCGATGAAGTTCGGGGTGGCGCGCTGTTCGGCCTCGCTGATGGTGTTGGTTCGGCCCTTGGTGCACGCCGGGAGCGTGGCGGTCAGCGCGGCGGCGGCGAGCAGTGCGATGGCTTTCATGGTGTCGATCCTTTCGATCGGGTCGGGATGGATCAGTGTGCGGCGGCGACGGTATCGCCGGCCGGGGCGTCGTTCTCGGGCTGTTCGAGCGGCGGTTCGGTCGGTTCCTCTTCCTGCGGGAAGCGGTCGATCCCGCCGGTGCCGACCTGGAACGCGGCAACGGTGACGGGCGTGTTGGGCCGCAGGGCGCGGACATAGACCATGTTGACGCCCGTCGGCGCGACCTCGACGCTCTCGGCACCGAAGGGCGGGGCGACGATCGTGATCACGCCGCTCTCGGGCGTGGGAAAGCTGGCGTACATGTAGTACTTGGGCAGGGTCTGCCACGAGCGGATGTCGGCCTTGTTCTGCCAGATGTTGTAGGCCCACGCGGTGAGCTGGATGAACAGGCCCTCGACGCCGCCGACCTGCCGGGCGGTGGCGCGAGCGCCGACGGCGATGCCGTTCTTGGCAAGGATCGACGCGGTGTGCCGGGTGACGATCAGGGGCAGCTCGGCGTTGAAGTTGGCGCCGACGATGCGGTCCATGCTCGCGATCGGCTCGACGGTGTAGGCCCGGCCGTCGGCGTCAACGGTGAGCTCGCTGGTGTAGCCCGATTCGTCGGTTTTGAGGATCGGGAACGCCGCGGTGGCGAGCCCCACGCCCGGCAGCGGGAGCACGATCGGGAACTCGACCATGTACGGCGAGAAGCCCGTGGCGAACAGGACATAGGTCCGGTTGGGAACGGTGAAGCCCGCTTCGGCGGCAAGGGCGGCGTCCGCGGCGGCGTAGGAGTTGTCGGGGTGGATCTCGGACGCCCGGCCGAACAGGAACGCCGCGTCGCTCGCGTCGGACGAGCCCTGAAGCTGGCCCAGAAGGAACGCGCCCTGCACCACGTCGGCGAACGCGTTCGACACCGTCTCGTAGCCGACAAAGAACGAATCGCTGTAGCTGCCAGCCGCCGACTCGTTGGTGGAGACCAGCTCCGCGTTCTTCTCTTCCTCGGCGACGTCGCGCTGCGCCTTGTCGATCTGCTCCTGGCGCCGGCGGATGCCGTCGTCCTGCCAGAAGTCGGCGCTGCGGAAGCTCGGGCGGGCGGATTCAAAGTCGCCCACCATGCAGTACGCGAGCCCCAGCATCGTGGCGGACATGACCCGCTCGTAGGGCGTGCCCCGGTAGGTCACCTCGGCGGGGTTCTTGATCGCGGCCTCGATCTCCTCCGAGACCTTGTATTCCTTCTCCGTTTCGAGGGCGAGCAGCTCGTCCTCGGCGAACTGGAACGCCGCGGCGCTGGCCTCGTAGCGACCCGCTTCGAAGAGAATCGACCCGAGCTCGAAGTGCGCGATGACGCGGTGCTCCGACCGCTTGTTCGCGCGGGCGTAGGACGTGATCTTCTTCTCCGCGGCAGCCATGTCGCCCTGCTTGAAGGCGGCCTGCGCGTCGTAGATGCTCGACTTGCAGCCGGCGAGCGTGGAGACGACCGCAGCGGTGAGCAGGACCGAGAGTGAGCGTGCTGTGGTGGAACGCATTGGGGTGTCCTTTGAAGGGTTCGGCGCTTGCAACAAAGCTAGTTCATGGGGCGGAGGATGAGCCGCACATCGTCGCCGCTCATGATCCGTTC
Organism: Phycisphaerales bacterium; assembly: GCA_036751825.1. GTDB lineage: Bacteria > Planctomycetota > Phycisphaerae > Phycisphaerales > UBA1924 > JANQQZ01. The sequence continues at coordinate 27,664 of DAIOTV010000016.1, read as the reverse complement.
GATCTCGGCGGGGTCGCCCTCGACGATCCTGGCGTTGGAGCTCTGAGGCGCCGTGCGTGTGACCTCGGCGACGCCGATCGGGAACTCGTCGAGCAGGATCTCGCCGGTGTCGGGGTCCTCGAACTCGGAGGCCTCGATGATCTCGAGCCGCTGGCCGACGGTGACGCCGGCGGCCGCGCCGCGGTTGATCGTCAGGACATCGCCGCGGACGCGGACGGCCCGCATCGGGAAGAAGTACTCGAGCAGCTTGCCCGCGATCCCTTCGCCCGCCTCGTCGCCGTAGGCGATCACCATCTCGTTGCCGACCCCGGCCCCGTCGCCGGCGCCGCCGACCATCTCGCGGCCCTGGATCTTGGGCTGCGGGCGGTACGACAGCGTCGCCTGGAGCACGCCCGTCTCGGCCTTGATGACGCTGATCGTCGCGGCCATCTGCAGCTCTCGGCGGATGTTGAGCGCGCCGCCGATGGTGGCGCTGGTCTCGCGGTCGTCGTATTGCTCAACGCGGACAACGATCGTGTACTCGATGCCGGCGGTCTGGAAGGCCTGTGCGACGCGCGGGTCGCTCGGGTTGGCCAGGACCTCCTGCTGCTCGATCACGCCGAGCACGGCCTCGAGGTCCTGCAGCGCGACCACATCGAACTTGCCGGTGTCGTTCACCTTGCCGGGCATCGACGAGGTGATCGAATCGGTGAGCAGCAGCAGCGCCCGGGCCTGGCGGTCGCCCTGGCTCTGAACATCGAGCAGCAGCCCGTCGGTCGGGACGACCTGGAGCAGCGCGATCGAGGCTTTCTGTGCGAGGGCGGGCGCCGCGAGCAGGAGCGCGGCGGCGGAGACGAGTGCGAATCGAAGGGCGTTCATCGGGGCGTCCTCAGTGTGGTTGGCGGGTGCGTGTGTGCGGGGCTTACAGGCCGAGATGGCCCAGATAGATGCTCTCGAACTGCGAGCGTTCCTCTTCGCTGTAGTCGTTGATGGTCACCGAGTTGTCGACGGTGTTGCCGATGTTGACATCGGGCAGCTCGGCACCGAGCTGGGCGTACCGCTCGGCGGCGACCTCGTCAAAGGTATCGGCGTCGCCGGTCGTGCCCGAGTCGTACTGGTGCTGGAGGTTCATCTCGATGTTGGAGCGGTGGTCGTAGGCGATGTTGACGCTGTAGTTGCTGTTTCGCAGAAACTCGGCGTGGCCCTGCATCACCTCGACCTGGGCCTCGGTCAGCTTCTCGCCCATGCGCAGCTGCGAGAAGAACGCGACGCGTTCGAGCCAGTCGGCGCGGAATTCGGGGGTCATCTCGAGCGAGACCTTGAGCGTCATGCCGTCCTTGATGAACATCTTGGTGCGATCGGGCTCGAAGCCGGTCGCGTCGATCTCGACCATCTGCAGGCCCGGCGTCACGGGCGAGAGGTCGAACACGCCCGGGCCGGTGCCGAGCGAGACGCCGCCGATGCGGAGCGTGAACCGCGGCGCCAGCGAGACCGTGCTGTCGGCGATCTGCCACTCGCCGTTGACCTTGCGGATGTCGGGCATGGTCATGCCTGCGGCGTCGGCGTAGACCTTGATCGTCGGCGAGGGCTGCTTCTTGACCTCGGCGAGCCGGGTGGCGGTGCCGCTCATGGACTCGCCGAGCTCGGCGATCACCTTGCCGGCGGCTTCGTCGAGCATGTCCTCGAAGGCGAACTGCGCATCGTCGCCTCCGCGCCCGCGCCGCTTGATGGCGATCTGCTCGCCCCCCCGCGTTGCGCCCTCGACCGGATCGATCACGCGAACGGTCATCTGCAGCACATACTCCCGCAGGGTCTGGTTCAGCGCGCTGCGTTCGGTGAAGTTGAACCGCTGGATCGACACCTTGACGAGGCAGTCGGCCTCCATGAACTGGGCGAGGTTGAGCAGCGTGCCGTCGGCGAGCATGGCGGCGTCCTGCTCGTTGCCGGCGATGGTGAAGGCCGTGTCGCCGGGCAGCTTGGCGTCCATGCCGGCCTCGCCGAGCGCGACCGCGACCGATTCGGCGAGCATGGGCGTGTAGTCGGCGATCCACGGGTTCTTTGGATCGCTGTTTGTCACGACCACGGCCGCCACGGGCGTCCAGTCGACGAGCTCGGCGTACGCGTCGACCGCGTCGGCGAGGGCGCGGTCGTTCGTCGTCGTCGGCTGCGCGTCGCGGCGCTGGCCGAGCTGTCCAAGACTCTCGGCGGCGATCGCGGTGGCGATGCCGACCGCCGCGGCGAGCGTCGCCCATCGGGTGCACATCATGCGTAAGCCTCCCCCACATGCCCGTCCGGCGGGCACTGCCGGTGCTGAACTGGTCGAATCCCCCGCACGGGCATCGAGTCGTCGCCGTGCGGGCCGAGTATACGGACTCGTCGCGCAGGGTCTGCCCGGGGCGCGGACAATCTTTGTACTCGCAAACCGCACGCCGACGGGCGTGGCGGACACCCCGGGCGCGATTTTGTGCGAATTTCAGCGACCAACTGGCCGTGGTGCGTCGGAGGCCGCAACGGGGATCCCGTCGGTCGTCGCGGAATGTGGATCGCGTCGCGAACCCGGCTGCATGAGGCCTCGAAAGGTGGGTACGCTGTGGGGGAGCCGCTCGACGGCCGAAGTTCGACACGGTTTCGAGGAGTCTCTTGATGAAGACGGACGCGAAGAAACGGTTCCGGCTCTGGATGGCGACGGCGGGTCTGGGCGGGGCGTTGCTGGTCGCCGCGGGGTGCGATCAGCAGGCCGGGGACCGGCCGGCCAACGGATCGAGCGCCGCGGCGGAAAGCGACGCTTTCGTTGTTCAGACAGTGAATTACCCGCTGGCCTACTTCGCCGAGCGGATCGCCGGCGGCCACGCCGAGGTCCGCTTGCTTGCCCCCGCCGACGGCGACCCGGCGTTCTGGACCCCGGATCGGGACAGCATCGTGCAACTGCAGTCCGCCGACCTGATTCTGGCCAACGGCGCCGGCTATGCGAAGTGGATGGGCGGTGTCAGCTTGCCCACCTCCAGAGTCGTCAACACATCCGCGTCGTTCCAGTCGGCGTTCATCGAGACCGAGGACACCGTCGTGCACAGCCACGGCGAGGGCGGCGAGCATTCGCACAGCGGCACGGCGTTCACGACCTGGCTCGACATGACCCAGGCCCGAGCCCAGGCCGAGGCGGTGCGCGATGCGCTCATCGAGCGGCACGGCGATCACGCCGATGACTTCCTGGCCAACGCCGAGGCGCTCCTCGCCGATCTCGACGCGCTCGACGCCGACCTGCTCGCCGTGGGCGAATCCCTCGCCGGCACGCCGCTGATCGGGTCGCACCCGGTCTACCAGTACCTCTCCCGGCGGTACGGGCTCTCGCTCGAGGCGCTGCACTGGGAGCCCGAGATGACGATCACGGAGGAGAACCTGGCCGAGCTCGCCGAGCTCCGCGAAGGCCACCTGGCCGAGTGGATGGTGTGGGAGGGCGAGCCCTCCGCCGAGGCCGTCGCCGCGCTCGAGGGCGTGGGCGTGCGCAGCATGGTGTTCGACCCGTGCGGCAACCGGCCCGACGACGGCGACTGGCTCAGCGTCATGCGGGCCAACGTCGAGGCGTTGCGTTCAATCGCCGGCGGCGGCTGACCCGGCGTCAGTCGCCCGCGGAGACCCGGTAGACGCCCGCGGCGTCGACGGTCAGGACATTATCCGCCGGTCGGGGGCCAACGGTGCCGACGACGATCACCTCGTCGAGCGGGGCGAAGCCGGCGGCGGCGGGGCCCATCTCGCCCGGAACGCGAATCGTCGCCGCGTTGGCCATGATCGATTCGGGCGTCTCGCAGCAGTAGTCCCAGGGGGTGCCGCAGCTGTCGCCCGGGATCTCACCGCAGTGGGGGATCGAGAGATCCATCACCACGAACACCGGGCTGCCGGCGTCGATGGGCTGCTTGCGGCCGCCGATGCGCGCACGCAGGACGACCTCGTCGCCTTCGGCGGCGTTCGCCTTGATCTCGGTCACGCTCGATGCGTCGGCCGGGGCGGAGGCAAGCACCCACGAGGGCGCGTCACTCGCGGCGCTCGCGCTTGCGCTCTCGGCCTCTCGGCATCCGACAAAGGCGAGCGATGCGGCCGAGAGCGTCGCGATGAGTAAAGGTCGGGCACGTGTCATGGTCTGTCCTTTCGGTGTGGTGTCAGATCGAATCAGTGTGACTTGAGCGCCTGCGTGATGGGGAGCCTGAGGCAGCGGATCGCGGGCGGGATCGCGCCGACGAGGCCGACGATCAATCCGCCAGTGATGGCGAGAAGGACGACCGGCGCGTCCATGGTGAGCTCGAAGGCGCCCATCGAGAACCGCACGCCGAGCCCGTCGAGCAGCAGAAGGCCCAGCGTCGTGCCGAGCAGCGCGCCGCACGCGGCGGCGAAGACCGATTCCTCCGCAAGGTTGATCACGATCGCCCGCCGCTGGTAGCCCAGCGCCTGCAGCATGCCGACCTCGCGGACACGGGCGGCGAAGGCGGCGTACATCGTGTTCAGCCCTCCGAGAATCCCCCCGGAAGCGATGAGCACCGCCGTGACGATGATCATCGCGCGGATCGGCCCGTAGAACGCTGCGATCGACGCGTAATAGTCGCTCTCGCGCACGGCGGCGATCTCGAGATCGAGCCGCGTCTTGGCGAACACATCGATGTCGGCGAAGGTCGCGGTCTCCGGCGTGACGACCACGCACGACAGCGTCGCGTCGCGGTTGGTCGCGATCTGGAGGTCGGTCAGCGGGATCCAGATCTCGGCGTTCATCACGGTGTCGGGCGCGGCGAAGCGGCCGACGATGGTCCAGTCCCGGTCGTCGAAGTGCAGCGTCTGACCGAGGGCGAGACGCGTGTTGGGCAGGCCGAGCCGGGTGGCGGTGAGTTCGCCGACCATGAGCTCGTCGGCACCGGGCCGTGGCGGCCGGCCCTCGCGGATCTGGACCTCGGGGTGGACCAGCAGCGCGACATCGCGCACGCCCCGCATGACGGCGGCCCGGTCCTCGGAGCTGTCCGCGGCCGTGCGCACCGGGAGGGCGGCGTGGATCTCTGGCGAGGCGTAGACGATGCCGGCGCGCTCCTTGAGCCCGCGGATGCTTGCCGCCGCGATGCCCGCGACCTGCGCGTCGATCTGCGACCGTTCGACGCCCTCTTCGCTGCCCGTGCCGAGCAGGATGACATTGTCGTGCAGGCCCGTGTGCTGGGCCAGCGTGACCTGCATGCCGCGCACGAAGCCGCCGGAGGTCAGCACGAGCAGGACAACGAGCGTCGAGCCGACGAGGGACGCGGCGAGCCGCACGCCGTTGCGGCCCAGATTGCGGAACGCGTAATGGAACGGGAGCTGGCGCATGCTTGGCTCAGGCGGCCCTCAGGCAGGCGGCGATCTGGCGACGCGAGGCCTGCCACGCGGGGACCAGACCCGCGGCGACGCCGATAGCGCCGCAGGTCACGATGCCCGTCGCGAGCAGCCGCGCGTCGGCAACGATGGGGATTGACGCGCCCTCGACCGAGAGCGCAAAGCCCCCGAGCTGCGCCGTGGCGACCGCCGCCGCAGCGCCGATCCCGCCGCCCGCCAGCGCGAGCGCGAGGCCCTCGACCACGATCAGCGCGGCCAGCAGAGGACCCGAGAAGCCCAGCGTCTGCAGCACCGCGTGCTCCGAGACGCGGCTCTGCACGCTCAGCACGATCGCGTTGGCGATCAGCGCCAGCACCGCCGCCAGGCACCCGAGCCCCAGCCAGCTCGCGAAGCCGACGAGCTCGATGATGTCTCGGGCGATCCGGCCGATGAACGCCTGCTGCGTGAAGGTGGCGGTCGGCTCCTGCGCGTACGCGAACTGCTCGTCGATCGCGACCGCGACCGATTCCAGCATCGACGCGTCGGCGACCTTCACATCGAACTGCGTGACGACGCCGAGCTGATCGCGGCCGGCGAGCTGGACGAACTCGAGCGCGGTGAACGCCACATTCTGATCCTGCGGATCGTCGGACCGGATGACGCCCGCGACCGTCGCGGTGATGCCCGCGGCGTCGAAGGTCATGCCCGGGCGGAGGCCCTGACGCCGGGCGAGTGTCTCGCCGACGAGGGCGGCGTCGGTGCGCTTCAGCCAGCTGTCGAGCGAGCCCTCGACGAGGTCGAGCTCGTCGCCGCGATCGGCGATGAACGCGTTCTTCGGCACGCCGCGGAAGGTGACGACGTTGAGGCTCGTCCGGCAGTTGGACACGACGACCTTGATCGGCGTGGCGCTGACCACGCCGTCGATCGCCTCGATCCGCCGCTGGTAGTCCTGGGGGAGCTGGCTGGTCGCGGGGCAGTAGCGGTCTTCGCGGTAGACGACGAGCGTGGTGTCGTTTGAGCGCGCCTCGGTCGCGCTGGTGACGCCGCGGTTCATGGCCTGGACGGCGGTGAAGAGGAACATCGCAATGCCGATGCCGGCGATCGTGAGCAGCGACCGCACGCGGTGCCGCGTGATCTGCTTGGCGATGTATGGAATGCAGCGGGCGAGCTTCATGCCATGGCTCCTGTGTCGAGCGCGGCCCCGGCGTCACGATCGTCTTCGAGGCGGAGCCGGCCGCTGTCGAGGTGAAGGGTCCGCGAGGCGTACGCGGTCGCGGCGGGGTCGTGGGTCACCATGACGATGGTCTTGCCGAGCTCGGTGTTGAGCGATTGCAGCAGCCGCATGATGTCGCGGGCGGCCGCCTTGTCGAGGTCGCCCGTCGGCTCGTCACCCACGATGATGGTCGGATCGGTGACGATGGCGCGGGCGATGGCGACGCGTTGCTCCTGCCCGCCCGAGAGCTGGCGGGGGAAATGCGTCGAGCGATCGCTGAGCCCGACGCGGTCGAGAGCCTGCATGACCCGCGCGTGGCGCTGCTTCCGGCTGAGCGGGTGCAGCAGCAGCGGGAGCTCGACGTTCTCGTAGGCGGTGAGCACGGGCACCAGGTTGTAGAGCTGGAAGACATAGCCGACGTGCTTCGACCGCCACGCCGCGAGCCTGTTCCGGCCGAGCGTCGCGATGTTGGTGCCGTCGATGACGAGCTCGCCGGCGGTGGGGGAGTCGATGCCCGCGATGAGGTTCAGCAGCGTCGTCTTTCCGCTGCCGCTCGGGCCCATCAGCGCGAGGAAGTCGCCGCGGGGAACGTCGAGATCGAGCCCGTCGAGCGGTCGGATGACCGAATCGCCCTTGCGGTACACTCGGGAGAGATTGCGGCACTCGATCATGGTCACGACGCGCCCCCTTCGGTGCCGAGGTCGGCGCCGAGCACGACGCGCTCGCCGGCCCGCGCGTCGGCGACGCCAAAGGCCACAAGGTCGCCCGGGTGCAGGTCGGCGTCGATGCGGGTCCACGAGCCCTCTTTCGCGATCACTCGGACGGGCCGCGGCTCCAGCACGCCCCGGCCCCGGCGTCGGTCCGTGACGAGCCAGACCACCGGCGAGCCGTCGCTGTGCGTGATCGCGTCGCTCGGCACGAGCAGCCGAGCGCTGCCGCCGCCGCGTTCCGGCGCGGCGGTCTCGGCCGGTCCGCCGGCGAGGAACCTGACGCGCGTGAGCATCTCGGGCCGAAGCAGCGGGTCCGGGTCGATCACGCGCACCTTCGCCTGGAGCGTGTTCTTCTGGAGATCCGCCTCGTGCGTGATGCGCGTGACCTCGCCGCGGAACACCCGGTCGGGCAGCACCTCGACGATCACCTCGCACCGCTGGCCGACAAACACGCCCGCGGCGTCGGCGAGCGGGATGTCCGCCCGCACCTGGATGCGGCTCGGGTCGTACAGGTGCACGACATGCGTCGAATGCGGCGAGTCCATCATGCGAACGAGCTTGTCGCCCGGCATCTTCACGCGACGCTGCACGAAGCCCGAGATCGGCGCGCGGATCGTCATGCGATCGAGCTCGAGCGAGGCCTCGTCCCGAGACGCCTCCGCCAGCTGCAGCTCGGCCTGCGCCCTGGCGACCGCCGCCCCGGCGGCGTCGAGCCGGCGGCGATCGTCGATGCGCAGCTCCGCGTCGCGTTCGGCGAACGCCAGCTCGGCCGCAAGCCGGTCGACGCGAGCCCGCAGGATGCCGCGCGAGGCCCGCACCGCCGCGAGATCGCTCCGCTGCGCCTCGACCCGCTGCTGGGCAACGATCAGCTCGATGTCGTTGGCCACGTTGCGCTGCGACGATTCCCGCACGCGGTCGCGCTGCTCCTCGAGCGAGACGAGCGTCGCCTCGGCCGACGCGAGCAGCGAAGGCAGCCGGTCGAGGTCGGCCTGGGCCTCGGCAAGGGCGGCGCGGCTCGCATCGACCGCACGCTCCAGGCCGATCGGGTGCTCCCAGTTCAGCCCCGCCGCCCGGCGCTCGGCCTCGGCATCCGAAAGAACCGCCCGCGCGCGGGCCAGCGCGCTCTCGGCGCTCCGCAGGCGCAGCCGCGAATCCTCCGACACCAGCCGCGCAACGACCTGCCCGGCCTCGACCCTGTCGCCCTCCAGCACCGCGACGCTTTCGACGATCCCGTCGGCGAGCCCGGAAGCCGCGACCAGGTACGGGTCGGCCTCGAGCCATCCCGGGGCCTGAACGACCGCCGCGGAGGCGTTGGGCTGCGACTCCGACATTGCCGCGGAGGGCACGCGCGCGTTGTACACCACCTGCGCGACGCGGATCTCCCGCGCCGGGTGCGCCATGGGCCAGACGCTCCATGCCACGGTGACGGCGAGAGCGACCACAACGGCGGCCGGGACGGCGACGGACGCGACCCGGCGCCTGGGCGCGGGCCCGATGTTCGGATTCATGGCGGACCTCGGACTGAATGGGTGTCGATCTCGATGGCTGACCAGCAGGAGCGCGCACTCGTGCGCGCGCACCGGTCCCGTTACGCGGCGGCTGCGCGTTGCGGCGGTCGATCGAGTCGGTCGAGGTGGGCGGCCCGCACCGCGCCGGCCGCGAGCGCGACGGGATCGCGCGACGCGGTCATCCGCGGGTGCTCCCGCTGCGGCATCGTCGCGGGCACCGTCATCTTCAGCACACTGCAGCAGGGCCGCGGGCAGTCGTCGCACGGGCGGGACTCGTCACGCGGCGCCTCGTCGGCGGGACGATCCGGAGCGGAAGGCGTGCCGCAGCACGAGCCCTCGTCCGTACCGGGCAGCGAGGTCAGGCTTGCGAACGCAAGACAGGCCCGCGACTCGGCGAGTCGGGACTGCACCGGCACCACGACCAGCATCGCAAAGAGAATGGCGATCCACACACGGGACATCAGCATGAAGTCTATCGCTTTCTGTAGGTCGGATATTCACCGGCCGCACACAAGAATGACTCCGGTCGGCTCGTTGGGACCGAGAATCGGGAGTCAACCCTCGCCCGCAACGCGTGCGGCGAACCGTCAGCGGCCCGCCGGCGGCGGTTCGTGGTCGGCGAGGCGCTCGGCGTCATCCACCCGGATCGCCGCCTTGCCCAGCACGGTGCCGGTCGCCTCGGCCAGCGCAAGCTGAGCGAGCTCGTAGTCGGCGATGGAGCGGATCTCTTCGGCCCGTGCCGCGGCGAGCCGCCCGGCGGCCTCCAGAACATCCACGGATGTCGAGAGCCCCTGCGTGAACTGCCGCTGCTCGGCATCGAGGGTGCGCGCGTTGAGCGCGACCGCCTGCCGGGCGGCGACGATGCGCTGCCAGTCCGAGCGAAGCCGTTCGATCGCGTCGAGGACGTCCTGCGTGATGGTCTGCTGCCGGGCTTCCTTGGTCAGCACGCGGCTCATGCGGGTGAGCAGCGCGCGCCGCACGCGGGCCTCGGCCGCGTTGTTGCCGATCGGCACCGACGCGCTCAGCCCGAAGCCGTAGTCCTCGAACTCGTCCTGATAGATCTGATTCAAGGCGCCCTCAAGCTCGGCGCCGAGCCCGTTGCGGCGGTAGGTGGCGCTCACGTCGAGCTGCGGCAGGGCGTCGTTGCGCGCCAGCGCGATTCGCGTGGTGTCGGCGAGAAGCTCGAGCTCAAGCTCAAGAAGCTCGGGCCGGGTTTGCATCGCGACACCGACGAGCGAAGGCGTGTCGAGCTCGAGCGGCAGCGGCGAGGGCTCGGAGCGAGGCAGGAGCACCGAGTCGTCGGCCGCCAGCAGATCGCCCGTGTTCATCGCCCGCTTGAGCTCGCGTTGCCGGCGCAGCACCTCCTGCTCGAGCACGAGCAGCAGGCTGACACGGTCGGCGACGCCCGATTCGGCGCGGGTGATCTCGATCTCGGCCGCCGCCCCCGCCTCGACGAGACGCTGCGCCTGCTCGAGCACCTGCTTGGCGACTTCAAACTCTTCGAGGCGCAGCTCGAGCTGCCGACGGGCCGACCAGAGCTCCCAGTACGAGCGGTCGACACCGATGAGCGTGGCGGAGATCGACGAGCGGGCGCGGACCGTGCTGACCGATCGGCCGATGCCCGCGAGCCGCAGCGCTCCGGTGGCCGCCGCCCGCCCCCCGCCGCGCAGAAGGGGCTGGGTCAGGCGCAGCACCAGCTCGCTCCGGTACGACGGGTTGAGCGTTGTGAACGCGTTGTCGGTGCTGACGCGGGAGGTTGGCAGCGAGAGGTCGACCGTGCCCCCAGTGAGCAGCGGCTTCGTCAGCGTGGGCGTGACGGACTGCACGTTCGCCTCGGTGGCGTTGAGCGTCGTCGCGGCGGGCGTGTCGGTCTCGTCGTAGCGAGCGTCGACGCGGAACACCGAGTCGAACCGCGCCGCTTCTTCGTCGACGGTCTCCCGTGCGATAGCGGGATCGAGGCGGGCGACGCGGATGTCGAGGTTGTTGGCGATTGCGGCGGCGCGGACATCGGCGAGATCGAGCTCGACGCGCTCGCCCGACATCAGACGCGACCGGTACGACCCGTCCGGCGCGGGCGGCTCGGCCTCGGTGCGGAAGCTCTCTACATCGAGCGGGGGGATAGACCGAAGCCGCTCGCCCGGCGCCGCGGCGAAATCGCTTGTGCTGATGTGGAACGGGCTCGAGCAGCCTGCCGCGGCGGCGAAGGCGGCGAGAACCACGATGTGCGCCGAGCGCGTGAGCCTACTCATGGTGCAGAGCCTGGATGGGATCGAGCCGGGCGGCCTTGATCGCGGGGAAGATGCCGAAAAGCACGCCGATCGCCGTGCTGAAGCCGACGCTCAGCAGCACGGCCCAGACGGGAACGGACAGGGACTCGAGCGGAAAGTCCGGGATCGCGCCGATGCCAAGCACGGTGAGCTGCCCGATCGAGAGCCCGACCATCGCCCCGGCGAGGCACAGCACCACGGCCTCGACGAGGAACTGCGTGAGGATGATCATCGGGTGAGCGCCCATGGCCTTCCGCAGGCCGATCTCTCGCGTTCGCTCGCTGACCGAGACCAGCATGATGTTCATGATGCCGATCCCCCCCACGAGCAGGCTGATGGCGACGATGCCGCCGGCGATCATGGTGATGACCGCCGCGATGTTGTTGAACTGATCGATGAACTGCTGGACAACGTCGACGCGGAAGGTGTCGGGCTCGTCCGGCTCGAGGCCCCGCATCTGCCGGAGGATCGAGCCGATCTGGGCGATGGCCTCCTCGGCGACGTCGGCGTCGGTGAGCTGCCCCTGGGCGTAGCTGATCCAGCCGTCGGGGTTGAGCGCGGCCGCGGTGGTGAACGGGATGTAGATCTCGGTCCGCGTGTCGCCGCCGCCGAACATCGCCGAACGATCGAGCGTCTCCACCAGCCCGACGACGAGGAACCGCCGGCCCGACAGCAGGATGAACGTGCCGGCGGGGTCCCGCGGCAGGTTCAGCTCGTCGATCGCGGCCTCGTTGACGACGCAGACGTTGCGGCTCTCGCGCAGGTCGACGGGCGCGAACCGCCGGCCCGCGATGATCTCTCGGTTCTCGACGTCGTGCCACTCCGGCTCGATGCCGACGACCTGCACGCCGTCGATCGTCTGCTGCTCGAACTGCACGGGGTAACCGCCCATGAACATGGGCACGAAGTGCTCGAGCGTCGACACACGCTCGCGGATGGCGGCGACCTCGGCTTCGGTGAGCTGCACGTCCCGCCACGAGAGCTTGGCCCGCATGCCGGGCGGCAGCGTGCCGTCGACGAAGATCCGCTTCACGCCGACGGTCTCGAACTCGCTGAGCACGAACTGCTTCATGCCCGTGAGCCCGGCGACCACGATCACGATCGAAGCGACGGCGATGATGATGCCGAGCGTGGTGAGGAAGGTGCGGAACTTGTTGGAGAGCACCTGCGCGAGCGCGAGCCAGATCGTCTGCGAGAGCACGCGGACGATGATCAGCGCGGGGCTGGCCAGCCGGCGAAGCATCAGACACCGGCTCCCGAGCTGATGCCCGTCCCGGCGGCCCCGGCTGCGGCCCCGGCGGCGGCACTGGCGCGGAGGAACTCGCGGTGCACCGGGTCCTCGGCGGTCGGATGGTCGCTGACGATCCGGCCGTCGCGCAGGCGGACGATGCGATCGGCGAAGCCGGCGACGTCCTCCTCGTGGGTGACGATGACGATCGTCTGCCCGTCGGCGTGCAGCTCGCGGAAGAGCCCGATGATCTCGCGGGTGGTGGCCGAGTCGAGATTGCCGGTCGGCTCGTCGGCGAGCAGGATGCTGGGCTCGTTGACCAGGGCCCGGGCGACGGCGACGCGCTGCCGTTGGCCGCCCGACAGCTGGTTGGGCCGGTGGCCCATCCGGTCGGCGAGCCCGACGCGGTCGAGCGCACGCCTCGCCCGCTTGGTCGCGCCGAGCCAGTGCTGCCGCGAATAGATCATCGGCAGCGTGACGTTCTTGAGAGCCGTCTGCCGCGGGAGCAGCTCGAAGCTCTGAAAGATGAACCCGATCTCCTCGTTCCGCACCCGCGCGAGCCGGCTCGGGCCCAGCGAGTGGGTGTGCCGGCCGTTGAGCGTGTACTCGCCAGAGGTCGGGCGGTCGAGGCAGCCCAGGATGTTCATCATCGTCGACTTGCCCGAGCCCGACGGGCCCATGATCGCGACGAACTCGTTGCGGCCGATGTCGAGGTCGACGCCGGCGAGTGCGTGCACGGTCTCCGAGCCGAGCTTGTAGATCTTGCGGAGCTCGCGGATGGCGATCATGCGTCGCCCCGCGGTTCGTCGGATGCGGCCCGTCCGGGCGACGCCGGGTCATCACCCGCGGCTTCGGGCTTGACGCGCCCGCCGTCCTCCAGGTCGCGAAGGGCCTTGAAGGGCCCGACGATCACCCGTTCGCCCGCCTCCAGCCCGGACTCGATCACGGTGTCGGTCAGATCGCTCGGGCCGATCTCGACCGGGCGGACCCGTGCGATGCCCTCGGCTTCGTTGTAGACATACACCACGCGCGCGAACGTGCGTGTGCGATCGATCAGCGGCGAGCCGTCGGCCACCTCGGGCGGCAGCTCCTCGATCCGGCGGTCCAGCACCGCCTGGCTGGGCACCTTCAGCACGCCGTCCAGCGTCTCGACGAGGATGTCCACGTTCGCGGTCAGCCCGGTCTGCAGCCGGCGCGTCCCCGGATCGTTGAGCAGCACCTCGGCTTCGATGTACCCCGAGCCGTCGCGCCACAGCTGCCGGGCGAGCCCCACAAACGCCACCTCGCCCGGGAACGAGGCGTCCGGGTAGGCGTTGACATAGACCGTCGCGGGCTGCCCCCGCTCGACAAGCGCGATGTTCGATTCGTCGATCCGCGTGGTGACGAGCATCTGCGAGAGGTCGGCGATCTCCATGATCACCGAGCCCGGGTTGTTGAGCGTGCCCACGACCACAAGCTCGCCCACTTCCGCCGACAGCACGGTGACCACGCCGTCGATCGGGCTGCGGATGACCGTGTTGTCGAGGTCGCGCTCGGCCTGCCGGATGCGGGCCTGCGAGATGGCGATGGCGTGCCCGATCTGCGCCACCACGCTCTGGGCGCGCTTCAGCCGGGCGCGGGCGGCGTCGAGCGTCGCCTGCGAGGTGTCCTTGGTCTCGAAAAGGCCTTCCTGACGGGAGGCGTCGATCTGCGCCTCGCTGAGGTCGGCGCTCGCTCCCGAGAGGCGGGCCTCGTCGGCGAGCATCTGCGCGCGGGCGGCGTCGAGGGCGGCCGACAGGTCGCGGTCGTCGAGCCTTACCACGATGTCGCCGCTGCGGACCGTGTCCCCCTCTTCGAACGGCAGCGCGACCACGCGTGCCGAGACCTGCGCGCTGATCTCGACGCGCGACCGGGCGTCGATCTCCCCCGGGGCGTTGATCGTCCGCGTCAGCGTGCCCGGCTCGATCGGCGCCAGCCGCACCTCGGTCGCCTCGTCCTTCTCGCGCGACAGGAAGTCGGCCGCTCCCGACCCGATCACGACGGGCGCAAGCGAGGCCAGGATGACCACGGTAACCAGGATGCCGCCGATCGCACCGAAGACAAGCCGCTTCATGCCCCACCCCCTGCCGAGCCGTGACCGGGGCTTATAGGGAGCCTTGGCCCCGGAGTTTCGCCGCCGGCACCACAATCGTCCCCCGCGCGGCCGGCGCGCGGCGCCGAGATCGCCGGTCGGCCGTCGGCCGACCGCGGCCGAACGCCGCTAGCATCCGCCATGAGCCAGCCCACGCTTGCCCGGACGACCGTCCGCATCCAGACCACGCTGGACAGGCTGCACGAGCTCAAGGATACGACACACGCCAGGTCGGATCTGCTCGCCCAGGCCGAGCAGCGCATCCGTTCGATCGTCCGGCGCGAAGCGTCCGCCTATTCGTTCGTGCTGCGGTGGGAGCAGGAGGACGACATCGTGCAGGAGGTCTTCCTGCGCGTCCTCCGGGCGGTGGACGACGCCAAGCCCCGTCATGTCGGCCAGTTCTTCGTTCTCGTGGGCCAGCACGCCCGGTGGGCCACGATCAGCATGATCCGAAAGCACTTCGGGCCCCAGGGGCAGGCCAGCCACCACCACACCGGCGATGTCGGGCCCGCCGCCGGACCGGCGGCCAGCGAGACCGACGAGCCCGCTGTCGACCCGCTGCGGCTCCACGAAGCCGTCGATCGCCTTTCAGAAGATGTCCGCGACGCATGGGTCCTGTTCGCGTACACAGGCCAGACGCACGAGCAGATCGCCGAGGCGCTCTCGGTCTCGACCAAGACCGTGCAGCGCCGGCTGAACCAGGCCAGGGCCGAACTCGCGGCCTTCCTCACCGGCGACGAATAGCCCTCAGCCCTCGGGCAGGGCCAGACGCGCCCGCCACCGAGCCCGCAACTGTGCCAGACGCCCGGTTGTCTCGGCGTCGTCGCTGCCGGTGCGCGCCAGCCGCAACGCGAGGACGCGGTCGGCGAGCTGCGCGGCCTGGAGCGTCTCGGGGTGATCGGCGCCGAGCAGCGGCTCCAGCACGCCGTAGCCCGATTCGCAGAGCTCGAGCGCCTCGGCAAACCGTTCCAGACCCGCGAGCGCGTCGGCCCGAGCCAGCCGCAGCAGGGCCGTGTACCGCGACTGCTCACCGAAAACCGCGACCGTGTCCGCGATGGCGGCGGCGAGCGTCTGCTCCGCGGGCTCGAACTGCTTGAGCGCGACCAGGATCTTGCCGTGGTTGTACCGGCCGAAGATCTCGATCGGATCACCGGGGGCGAGCGCCGCCCCCAGCGCCGCCACATGCCGCGTGCTGTGGGGCATCGCCTCCTCGAACCGGTGCGCCCGGATCAGCGCCCCGATGTAGTTCCCCCGGATGCGCAGGGTCACCGGGTGCGTTGCGCCCAGCGCGTCGTCGATTCGGCCGATGACCTCCCGGTACAGACCGATGGCCCGGTCGAGATCGCCCATCAGCGCAACGCAGCGGGCGAGGTTGTCCGTCAGCACGATGGACTGCTGGTGGTCGGGGCCGTGGGCAGCGATCGTCTCGGCGTGCAGCTCGCGCAGCAGCCGCTCGGCCCGCTCGAGCTCGCCGAGATCGGTGAGCACGAGCGCGAGGTTGCCCCGCGCGATGCCGGTGACCTCGTGGTCGCCGCCGAGGTGCTCCTGCGCCCGCTCGACCGCCGTTCCCCACGCCGCGCGGGCCTCGTGCAGCCGCTGCGCGTTGTAGTGCGCCGCCCCCTGGTCGAGGATCGCCACGATCGCCGCCTCGTGGTCTTCACCGCTGGCGGCCTCGAGCGACGATCGCACGCCCTCGAGCATCGCGAGCGCCTCGTCGTGGCGGTTCGCCTGCCGGAGGGCGTTCGCGTAGTCGCGCTGCGCGACGAGCGTGCGCTCGTCGTCGGGCCCGCGCTCGGCCAGCAGCAGCTCGTACGCCTGGCGATGGGACGCGATGCCCTCCTCCACCAGGCCGATCTCGACCTGGGCCGTGCCGATCGAGTTGAGCAGCCTGGCCCGGATCGGCGCCGAGTCGTCGAAGTCGCGGTTGATCCGCCAGATGGCGGGCTCGAACACGCCCGCCCCGAGCACGCGGACGGCGACGTCGGTCATCGACACGCCATCGACCACCGCCCCCGCCGCCTCCGCGAGCTCCGCCGAGCCGCCCAGCGCCGCATTGCCCGCCCGCGCCCGCATCTCGTCGGCGATCGAGCCGCCGACCACCGCCGGGTCGAGGTTCCGCAGCATGTCGTACTGGAACTCGATGATCCGCCGCGACTCGGCCTCGGCGGCGAGGGCTCGAGCCGTCTCGGCCCGCGCTTGCACCAGGCCCCACGACGTGCCCACGGCCGAGGCGAGCAGCCCGACCACCGCCGCGGTCGCCGTGCCCACCAGACCCCGGTGGCGGGCGGCGAACTTTTTGGTGAGGTACACCCGGCTGCGCGGGCCGGCCTGCACCGCCTCGCCGGCGATCAGCCGCTGCAGGTCGTCGGCGAGCTCGCGGCACGTGCCGTAGCGCCGGCTCGGATCCACTTCGAGGCACTTCGTCGCGATCCAGCTCAGCTCCCGCGTGGTGATCGACGCGTCGCGTGGGAGCCGCGCCGTCAGGCTGCGCGGCTCGGCCTTGCGCATCCGCTGCTGCAGCTCGTACACCGTCGAGATCGGACGGTCCTCGTCGTCGTAGGGCAGCACGCCGGCGACAAGCTCGTAGAGCATCACGCCGAGGCTGTACACATCACTCAGCGTGTCGGCCAGCACCCCGTCGCCGGGTCGGCCTCCGCCCTCGAAAACGCCGAGCTGCTCGGGGCTCATGTAGCGTGCCGTGCCCAGCACCTGTCCCTCGGCGGTGACGCGCGTGCGTTCGGGGCCGACGCCCTGGATGAACCGGGCGATGCCGAAGTCGATGAGCTTGGGCACATGGTCCTCGCCGACGCGCGTCACGAGCACGTTCGAGGGCTTCAGGTCGCGGTGCAGCACGCCCTTGGCGTGCGCGTGCTCGACGGTTCGGCAGACGGTCAGCATAAGCCGCACCCGCTCTCGCACGCCGAGCGCGTGCAGCGTGCAGTAACGGTCGATCGCTTCGCCCTCGATCAGCTCGAGCACGAGATAGGGCGTGCCGGCGTCGGTGATCCCCGAGTCGAGGATCGACGCCACGTTGGGGTGCCGCACGAGGGCGAGCACCTGGGCCTCGGTCTTGAACCGCGCACGGGCCTCTTCCGACAGCACGCCGCGGTGGAGCAGCTTGATCGCGGCGCGGTCGTCGTGGCCGTCGGTCCGCCGGGCCTCGAAGACGCTGCCGAAGCCGCCCTCGCCGATGCGAGCCCCGATCCGCCAGCCGCCGATCGTCTCGCCGGTGACGCAGGGCGGCCCGTCGGCGGGCGCAGACGGACCGGCGGCGACCATGCCGTCGATGGCCCGCACCACCCGCAGCCGCCCGCGCAGCGCCCGCGAGAGATCCGCGTTGCCATGGCAGAGCACATCGATCTCCGGCTCCTGCCCGCGGTCGATCGCGTCGAGGCACTCGGCCAGCAGGGCGGACAGCGTGTCGGACGGTGCGTCGGCCATGGTGCCGGCTCCCCGGTGAGCGTGTGCGAGCGTGTCGTGTACGGAAGGCACCGCCCGGCGTGTCGGCCGGGCGGCGCTGGGTGTGCGCAGAGCGGGGGCGGTTACGGGGCGATGTCCGCGCCGATCTCGTAGTCGCCGCCGGTATCGCCCGAGACATCCTGAACAACGATGGTGTAGGTCCCGGTGAGCGGCGCGTTGAACGCGGTGACCGAGAAGCTGTAGTAATCCCACCAGCCCGTGAGGCGGTCGCCGCTCGGGGCGTAGATGCTCACCGCGGGCGAGAAACCGGAGTCGGCCCCGAGCTCGGTGATGCTGATCGTCAGGTCCTGCCCGGCGAGGACGGAGGTCGTGAAGGTGTCGATGTCGCCAAGCCCGATCGTGCCCGTGCGCGAAGCCCCGTCGGGCAACGCGACCGAGCCCACATCAGCCGAGCCGCCGGGCACGACGGCGGTCATGGCGTAGTCGCCTCCGGTGTCGCCCGAGATGTCCTGGACGACGATGGTGTAGGTCCCCGACATCGGCACATTGCTGGCGGTAAGGTCGAAGCCGTAGTAGTCCCAGTCGCCTGTGATGCGGTCGCCGTTGGGCGCGTAGATGTTGACGCTGGGCGAGAAGCCGGTGGCGTCGCCGGGCTCGCAGATGACGATGCGGATGTCGTCGCCAAAGTCGGCGTCGATGGTGAAGGTATCGATGTCGCCGAGGCCGATCGTGTCGGTGACGGTGGCGCCGCTGGGCGCGAGCCGGTTGCCGATGTCGACGACATCGTCCGGGACGACCGCGGTCATGCGGTAGCTGCCGAGGTCGTCGTTCGAGATGTCGCGGACGACGATGCTGTAGGTGCCGGAAAGCGGGACGTTGGCCGCGGTGAGGTCGAAGCCGTAGTAGTCCCAGTCGCTGGCGATGCGGGCGCCGTTGGGCGCGAAGACCTCGACCGACGGCGAGAGCCCCGTGGCATCGCCGGGCTCGCAGATCGCGATGCGGATGTCCTCGCCGGCGTCGGCGTCGATCTCGAAGGTGTCGGTATCGCCGATGAACGAGATGGTGCCGGTCACGCTGAGGCCGGACTGCACCTGGGCGGGGCAGCCGGGGCCGTCGGGGTACTGGTTGTAGGCGAGGATCCAAGCGTTGTAGTCCGCCGGGGTAATGGCTCCGTCGCGGTTCACGTCGGCGATGGGGTTGCCGGTGTTGAAGTTGAAGATCCAGGCGTTGTAGTCGGCCGGGGTAACGAGCCCGTCGAGGTTCTGATCGCCGCACGGGCGATCGTCGTTGATCTGGGCGAACGCTCCGCTCGCCGCGGCGGCGAGCAGCGCGGCGGCCGTGAGTCGGGCGGTTCCGGGAAGAGTTGTCGTCTGCATGGCGTGCTCCGGTGGAAGGCTTTCAGTCGAACGCGAGCCGCGGGATGGTGCAAGCGGCTTCTCGGAGATTGAACCGCACGCCGGAGCGATGGCTGGACAGCGTCGGCGCGCAAAGTCGCGCAAAGCACGCCATACCAGAGCGATACGGTGCCGCCGCGGTGCGGCGCCCCGCGACGCGGCAGCCTCCCGATCACCCGCGGGCAAGCGTTGGGATCAGCCGGCCCGATCGGCCCGTCGCCGGTCGGCGGACGCCGCGTGGGCCGAAAGGCCCTCGAGTTCCGCCATGCGAACCGCGTCGTCGACGAGAGGCCGGGCCCGGGCCTCGTCATCGATCCGCAGCCAGGTCCGCAGCCGGAGAAAGCTTGCAACCGAAAGCCCAGCCCTGAACCGGGCGGTGCCGCCCGTCGGCAGCGTGTGATTGGGACCGGCGCCGTAGTCGCCCAGCACCTCCGCGCTCGCGTGCCCGATGAACAGCGCCCCGGCGTTGCGCAGCGACCGCGCGAAGTCGTCCGCGTCGCGCATCATGATCTCCACATGCTCGGCGGCGATGGCGTCCGCGGCCCGGCGTGCCTCCTCGCGCGAGCCCACGACGCACGCGAACCCGTTGGCCAACGCCGCCTCCGCCGTGGCGCGCGTCGGCAGCGACTCCAGCTGAAGCCCGACCTGCTCGTCGACCGCGGCCGCCAGCGACGCGCTCGTCGTCAGCAGCATGGGCACCGCGTCGGTGTCGTGCTCGGCCTGCCCCAGCAGGTCCGCGGCGATCGTCGCCGGATCCGCCGAGTCGTCCGCGATCACCAGCAGCTCGGAAGGCCCCGCGAGCATGTCGATGCCGACGACCCCGCTGACGAGCTGCTTCGCGGCCGTCACCCAGCGGTTGCCCGGCCCGGCGATCACATCGCAGCGGGCGAGCCCGTCGATCCCGAACGCCATCGCCGCCACGCCGTGCGCACCGCCAACGGCCAGAAACTCATTGGCGCCCGCCACATGCGCCGCCGCCAGCGCCACCGGATGCGCACCGGGCGACGCCACGACCACGCGCTCGCATCCCGCGGCCCGGGCCGTGCACGCCGTCATCAGCACCGACGACGGCAGCGGATACCGCCCCGCCGGCGCGTAGCACCCCGCCGACGCCACAGCCTCAACGCTGTGCCCGGCGCGACCGCCGGCGATGGGCACCTCCACGGGCAGGATCGCACGCCGCTGCGATTCCGCGAAGCGCCGGATCCGCTCGCCCACCCGCTCGAGCAGCTCGCGGGTTTCCCCGGCGAGCGCGTCAAACGAGGCCGACATGGCGCCGCGGCCCAGCACGAGCGCCTCGCCCGCCCTCCGCTCGCCGAACCGCTCGGCGTACGCCCGGACCGCCTCGACGCCTTCGTCGCGCACGCGCCCGACGATCTCGCCGGCGGCTCGCAGCGTCTCCTCGTCGACCGGGGGCCGCACGGCACGCGACAGCTCCGACTCAGCGATCCGCTTCAACCACGCCGATTCGCTCTTCATCGCATCCGCCCGTCCATGGTCGATTCCGCCTTGGCGTCGCCCGGCCTTCGCGTCACGCGACGCGACCGCGCATCCAGCACGCGTTCGATGTCTTCCAAACGAGCACCCCTCGCGCGGGCCGCGACCAGCGCGAAGTACAGCAGGTCCGCGGCCTCCTCGGCCGCATGAATCGGATCCGACGCCGCCGCCAGCTCGTTGGCTTCTTCCACGAGCTTGCTCGCCAGCAGCGAGGCGTCGCCGAGCAGCCGGGCGGTATACGAGCCGGGCGGGGGGTTGGCAACGCGGTCGGCGACGGTCGCGTCGAGCGCCGCGAGCCCGCCGAGCTCACCGAAGCACGCGGCGGTGCCGAGGTGGCAGAACCCGCCGCCGCGCTGGCGGACGGTGAACCGCAGCGCGTCGCGGTCGCAGTCGGCATCGACCGCCAGCAGCTCCTGCGTGTCGCCCGAGGTTTCGCCCTTGATCCACAAGGATCCGCGCGAGCGCGAGTGGTACACGCCGCGACGATCGTTCAGCGCTCGCCGAACCGACTCGAGGTTCGAGTACGCGATCCCCAGGCAGCGCCCAGACGGGTCGCACACCGCCGTCGGCCACAGGCCGTCCGCACGGTCGGACCGCAGCGGCGCGCAGAAGCCCTCGGCCAGATCGAACGCGCCGCTGTACAAGGCCATGCCGACCTGCGCCTCCGCCCCGCGCCGGTCGACCTCGGCGATGTCGCTCGCCGTCCTGATGCCCCCCGCGATCGTCAGCCGGACGCCCCCCGCCCGCTCGACCAGCTGCTCGACCCGGTCGAGCGGGAGTCCGGTCATCCGGCCCTCGCGCTCGACGAAGGTGACGAGAAAGCCGCCGACATGCTCACGCAGCTCGTCGATGCGGTCCTCGACCCGTGCGCCGGTCTTCTTCGTCCACCCTTCGGTAACGACCTCGCCGTCGCGCGCGTCGAGCGCGGCGATGACCCGCTCGCGAGGCAGCTCGCGGAGAACCTCGGGCGTTGCCGCCGTGCCAAGGATCACCTTTTGGGCCCCCGCGTCGAGCCAGCGCACCGCGCTGCGCACATCCCGGATCCCGCCGCCGACCCGGCACGGCGCCCGCTCGAGCAGCTCGCGGATCGTGCTCTCGTTCGAGCCCCGGCCGAGCGCCGCGTCGAGGTCGATCACCGCCACCTCGCCCACCAGCCCGAACCGGTCCGCGATGGGCCGCGGATCCCCCGCGTCGATCGCCCGCGTCTCGCCGCCGATGAGCTGCACAGCGCTCCCGTCCATCAGATCGATCGATGGGATGATCACAGCCGAACCTCCGTCCCGCCCTTGGCCAGTGCAAGCTTGACGTCCGTCACGCTCAGGACGCCGTCGTGAAAGATGGATGCAGCGAGCACGGCGTGGGCGCCGGCATCGAACGCCTCGAGCATGTGCGCCGGCCCCGACGCGCCACCGGACGCGATGATCGGCAGCCGCGTCGCGCCGGACACCGCCCGCAGCAGCTCAAGGTCGTACCCGCTCCCCGTGCCGTCGCGATCCCAGCTGGTCAGCAGGATCTCACCGGCGCCGAGCGCCTCGGAACGCGCGGCCCACTCCGCCGCGTCCAGACCCGTGCGGTGCGTGCCCGATCGCGTCACCGTCTCCCAACCCGGCTCCCCTTCGCGCCGGGCGGCATCGATCGCGAGCACCACGCACTGCGCCCCCACGCGCCGCGACAGCTCGGCCAGCAACGCCGGGCGTTCCACCGCCGCCGAATTCACACCCACCTTGTCCGCCCCCGCCGCGAGCAGACGCTCCGCGTCGGCGATCGAACGCACCCCGCCGCCGACCGTGAGCGGGATCGACAGCACCGACCGCACGGCGGCCACGGTGTCCACGCCCGTTTCGCGTCCCTCCGGCGTCGCCGAGACGTCGAGGATCACGATCTCGTCCGCGCCCTGCTGCTCGTACCGGCGCGCCTGCTCGACCGGGTCGCCCGCGTCGCGCAGGCCGGCGAACCGGACGCCCTTGACCACGCGCCCGTCGCGCACGTCCAGACACGGGATGATGCGACGAGTCAGCATGCCACACCCGCTTCCGTCCGCGCCAGCCAGCCGCGGATCAACGCCGCCCCCCACGGTCCCGACAGCTCGGGGTGGAACTGGCAGGCCAGCAGCCGGCCCCGCTCCGCCGCGGCGACGAAACGGCGCCCGTAGGTCGTCGTCGCGCACCGCCAGCCCGCCGGCGGCTCCGCCAGGCAGTACGAGTTCGCGTAATAGGCGTACCCGTCCTCCAGCAGCGTCGTGTCGCCCCGCTCCACCGTGTTCCACCCAAACTGCGGCACGCGGACGCTGTCCGGCAGCCGCCGAACGCCGGCGTCGATCACGCCCAAGCCCTCAACGCCCGGCGATTCTTCCGAACCAGCGCAGAGCAGCTGCAAACCAAGGCAGACCGCCAGCAGCGGGCGGTCGCGATCGATCCGCTCCAGCAGGATGCTCGCCAGCCCGTGCCCGTGCAGCGCCCGCATGCCCGCCTCGAACGATCCGACGCCCGGGAGCACCAGCCGCTCGGCCTCGCGCACCTGCACCGCATCCGTCGTGACCACGCACTCGCAGCCGCACCGCGCGAAGGCGGCAGCCACCGACGCCGTGTTCGCCGTGCCCGTCGCAACGATCACCACCCGCGGCATCACAGCACCCCCTTCGTCGAGGGCACGCCCTCGCCGACGCCGCCGCGCGCCACGGCCTGCCTCAGAGCCAAGGCCAGCGCCTTGAACGACGCCTCGGCGGCGTGGTGATCGTTCCGCGACCGCAGCACATCGAGATGGAGCGTGAGCATCGCCGCTACCGCGAACGACGAGAAAAAGTGCGAGATGTTCTCGCACGCGATCGCCCCGATGGCCTCGCGGGCGAGGCCCAGCTCAACGTGCGCAAACGGCCGGCCCGACAGGTCAACGACCGCCCGCGCCAGCGCCTCGTCGAGCGGCGCGTAGGCCGAGGCGAAGCGCGCGACACCCGCCTTATCGCCGAGCGCCTCCCGCAGCGCCGTGCCGAGCGCAATCGCACAGTCCTCGGCCGTGTGGTGATCATCCACCTGCAGGTCTCCCTCGCACGACAGCTCGACATCGAACCGCGCGTGCAGCGCGAGCGCGGCGAGCATATGGTCGAGAAAGCCGATGCCCGTGCCGACGACGGCCTTCCCGGAGCCGTCGATTCCGAGGGCAACCGTGATCCGCGTCTCCGCGGTGTTCCGCGTCAGGTGCGCTGTTCTGGGTGTCATGGGAGCATGTCCTTGAGCTGTTCGAGGCAGGAAACACGGAGCGGCAGGCCGGTCGAATCCCCGAGGCCGACGGGCAGACAACCGAGCGCCCGCGCGTCGAGCGCCGCGCGCTCGGTCAAGCAGAGCATCCACGCTCCCTCGGCCGCGCCGCGGATCGACGCGTCGGTCAGCGAATCGACGCCGAGCTCCAAGTGCGACCGGTCGTTCGTCTCGTTCGGATCGGCGAGCAGCGCGACCCGGGTCCGGCGGCGCAGGCTGTCGACGGCTGAGGGCACCAGCAGCCGCTCGACCGCGGCCACGCCCTGGCCCCTGACATCGAGGATCACCCCCCGCGGCGCGAGAATCGTTCGCAACGACGCGCACAGCCGATCGAAGTCAGCCGGCACGCCCGGCACCGTGATGCGCAGTGGCCCCGGCTCGCACGGCTCGGCCCCGAACGACCGGACGAGAATGCCCATCGCGCCCAGCGCGGCGTGAACGAACGCGGCGTCGCGAAAGAACACCATCACGAAGTTCGCCTGCGAGTCGATCGGATCGCCGCCAAGCTCGCGCAGCAGCCCCGCGAGCGACTCCCGCTGCCCGCGCACGGCCGCCACGAAGCCCTCACGCTCGCCGACGCGGTCAAGAGCCCTCGCCGCGAGCGACAGCGACACCGACGAAACCGGGAACGGCGCCCCGACCGTGCGCAGCCACGATGCGATCTGCGGCGGAGCCACGGCATAGCCCACCCGGGCCCCGGCGAGACCCATCGCCTTCGACATCGTCCGGATCAGCACCGCGTTCGGCTCGGCGAGCAGACGCGAGGTCGGATCCGCATCGGCAAACTCGATGTACGCCAGATCGATCAGCGCCGCCGCACCGATCCCGCCGGCCGCGCGCACTAGACCGACCATCGTGTCGGCGTCGATCACGCCGCCCGTGGGGTTGTTGGGCGAGACCAGGGCGACCAGGGCCGTCCGGCCGCTCAAGGCCCCGGTGAAGTCCTGCGCGGGGAACGGGCCGCGGGTCCATTCGACCGTGCGGACGCTCGCGCCCGCGAGGCGGGCGCTGCGAGGGATCATGACGAACCCGGGCGTGTGCGTCACCATCTCCCGGCCGGGATCGAGCAGCGCCCGGCAGACACGGTCGATCGCGTCGTCGCCGCCGTTGGTCACGACCACGCGAGCCGGATCAACGCCGAGCCGCCCGGCGATCACGCGCTCGAGCGACGAGGCGTCCGGGTAGCGGCGCACATCCTCGGCGCTGACCGATCGCAGCGAGTCGAGCACCGCCGCGGCCGGCTCGACGCCCTCGTTCGCGTCGAGCCGCAGGTCGATGCCCCGCTCGGCGGGCTGCGGCGCGTACGGGCGCAGGCCCTCCAGCCGCCCCGAAGGGGCAGGGGGGCGCACCGGCCCGGCCGGACCGACAGCGTCGCGATCGCCTCGCGCGGCGCGGTTCATGGCACGATCTGCTCGGGCGAGGTCACGATGATGTCCGTGCCGCCCGCCGCTTTCACCTGCGGGATCACCCGGGCGAACTCGCTGCGGAGCACCGCGGCCTTCACCGCGAAGCCGTCGCTCGAACGCAGACGGGACACCGTCGGCTCGCGCATGCAGGGCAGCACCTCGACGACCCGCTCGAGCGCCTCGGCCGAGACATTCACCTCGATCATCACACGCTTGCGGGCTTCCAGCACCGCCGAGGCCAGCAGCGCGAACTCTTCGATCCGCGCCCGCTTCGCCGGCTGGTCCATCGCCTGCCGCGAGGCGTACAGCCGGGTCGAGGAGCGCATCAGCTCGTCGATGATCGTCAGGTCGTTGGCCTCCAGCGTCGCCCCCGTGGCCGTGTTGTCCACGATGCAGTCCGCGTCCTCCGGCGGCAGCACCTCGGTCGCGCCGTACGACGGAAGCAGCGTCGCGTTCAGGCCCCGCCGCTCGATCCAGCGCCGCGCAAGCCCGACATACTCCGATGCGACGATCAGCGGGCGGTCCGGCAGCGCGCCGTTCTCGAGCAGCCCGTCGGGCGCCGCGGCGATGAGGCGGACGGGGTTCAGGCCTGTGTCGAGCAGCTCCACAACATCCGCGTCATCCTCGGCCACCCAGTCGGCGCCCGCGAACCCGCAGTCGCGCGACCCGCACGCCAGCATCTCCACGATCGCGCGGGGCTTGAGCACCTTCAGCTCGAAGCCCTCCAGCGAGATCGTCGGCCGATAATCGCGCGCCGAGGCCGTCACGCCGATGCCCGCCTGCTTGAGCAGCCTCAGCACCTCGTCCTGCATTCGGCCTTTGGGCAGCGCCAGCCGAACGGTGTCGTCGCGAGCGGTGGGGGTCACTGTCAGGCTCCTGGGCCCGCCCCGGCGTGTGCTCCGAGCAGCAGCGCCGGGAAGAGGCCGGCGTGTTCGTCAGAGAACTGCGATGCGTTTCGGAAAGACGCCCGATCAGTCCGCGACCACGTCGGCACCGGTGCCGGTGCTGGCATGGAGATGCGAATGGCGGAAGGCGGCGTCCATCGCTGAAAGGTAGATCCGCCGAGCGAGGCCGGTCAAATGCCTCGCGGAGAATTTGTGCCCCGGGGCGGACGAGGCCTGGGCCCCGAGGCATCCCGCACGAGCGTGTCCGGTTCGTTCAGCTCCCGCTGAAGGCCTCGACGAACGAGGCCTCCGCCGCGTGGCCGCCCGCCAGCACCATCTCCTGCCCGGCCCGCAGCACCGTGCCCGCCGGCGGGTTCGGGATGAGCCCGCCGCTGTCGTCCCGCAGCGCGATGATGGTGCAGCCCGTCCGCTGCCGAACGCCGCACTCCGAGAGCCGCTTGCCATCGAGCGATGCGGGCACAAGCCGGCGGAAGATGTCGAGACCCTCCGTGACGGTGGCGACGCGGTCGCCCTTGAGCAGGTTGAACATGCTCGTCGACCCCATCGATGCGTAGGAGTGCACGAAGTCGGCGCCGGCCCGGTGCAGCGTCTCGGTGTTCTGCCGCAGCGTCGCCCGGCTGATGATCTGCACATCGGGGCGGACCGATCGGCAGTAGATCGTCAGATAGATGTTCAGGCTGTCGTCGTGGGTGGTGATGAGCACGGCGGGCGCGTCGAACAGCCCGGCCTTCTCGAGCGTGTCGGGGTCGGTCGCGTCGCCCCGCACCAGCGTGCCCCCCGCCGCCGGAGGATGAGCGGACGCGTCGGCCTCGAGATCGATCGCCGTCCACTCGACGCCCCGCTCCGAGAGCGCCGCGCCGGCCGCGGCGCCGACGCTGCCGAAGCCGATGATCAGCACCGGCTTGACCGACACGTTGTAGATGACAAACGCCTCGTCGTAGTTGGTCAGCTGCTCCTGAGAGCCGGTCAGCAGCAGGATCGCGTGCTCGGCGACCACGGTGTCGGGCGTCGCCGGCTCAAACACCCCGCGATCCCACAGCCCCACGATGCTCACGCCGAGGTCGGTCAGCCGGTTCTCGCGGATGGTCTTGCCGACCAGCGGCGTCCGGTGCGCGTTGGCCTCGGCGATCAGCAGCTCGTCCACGCTGCCCACAACGTGCGTCACGGCATCGCCGCCCACCATGCACCGCGCGAGCGCCCGACCCATCATCTGCCCCAGCTGCAAGACGCCCGTGGCGCCCGCGTGACGGAGGATCGCCGTCGCCGTCGGGCTCGTCGAGGTCGCCACGATCGGCACGGCCGGCGCCACCTGACGGGCAAGGAAGGCCACGTTCGTGTTGGTCACGTCATCGCCGGTCGCGGCGATCATCGCCGCCGCCTCCGCCCGCGCCGCGGAATAGGTCGCCACGTTGTCGAGCGGGCCGAACACCACTCGGACCCCCATGTCGTGC
>DAIOTV010000015.1:0-50816 GCA_036751825.1 Phycisphaerales bacterium | reverse complement strand
GGGTGCCGATGTAGATCCACGACCCGGCGGTCATCTGGCCGTACATCATCAGGCCTCGGGCCTCGAGCTCGTCAAAGTGCGTCTGGGTTGCCCAATGGGGCACCAGGTTGCTGTTGGCGATGAGCACGCGTGGCGCGTCTGCATGGGTTCGCACCACGCCGACGGGCTTGCCCGACTGCACGAGCAGCGTCTCGTCCGGCTCAAGACGCTTCAGCGTGGCGACGATCGCATCGAACGCCTCCCACGACCGCGCCGCACGGCCGCGACCGCCGTACACCACCAGCTTCTCCGGGGCCTCGGCGACCACCGGATCAAGATTGTTCATGAGCATCCGCAGGGCGGCCTCTGCCTGCCATGTCTTGCAGCTTCTCGTCGAGCCGCGCGGTGCGCGAACGGTTCGCAGGTCCGTGGTCATGTGTCGGCTCCCTCTGCAGCGACCGAGACAAACTCGTCAAAGACGCCGCCGCGGATCAGCTCGGCGACCCGCTCGATGTCGGGGGAAGGCGGGCGGTCGGTCGTGAAGCGCTCGACACGGCCGCGGATCAGTGCGTGCACGCGCTCGAGCTTGGTCCCTGTGCGATGCGGGCGGTGGAATTCCAACGCCTCGGCGGCGCACAACAGCTCAATCGCGACCACGCTCTCGGCGAGCTCGATCGCCCGCATGGCCTTGGCCGCCGCACGCGGCCCGAAGCTGTTGTAGTCCTCCACCCCCGCGCAGGTCGAAAGGTTCGCGGCCGAGGCGGATTGGCACAGACCGATGATCTCGTTGCAGGCCGCCGCCGCGGTGTACTGCGCGATCATCAGTCCAGAGGTGACGCCGGGTCGGCTCGCAAGATGCGGGCTCAGCCCGGACTCGGGATCGATGGCGGCCAGCATCCAGACCGGCCGCCGCTCCGCCATGCCCGCCACCGGCGCGATGATCGTCGCCGCATGATCGAGCGGCAGGGCGATCGGCATGCCGTGAAAGTTGCCGCCCGAAACCAGCTCGTCCGCGTCGACCAGAAGCGGGTTGTCGGTGACCGCGCCGAGCTCCCGCTCCGTGGCCAGACGGAGCGAGGCGAGCCCATCAAGCACCGCGCCCATGACCTGCGGCTGGCACCGCAGCGAATACGGGTCCTGCACACGCGGATCGTTGTCGCGGTGCGACGGCCCGATCTCGCTGCCCTCGAGCAGCGACCGCAGCTCTCGAGCCGCGACCCGAGGGCCCGGATGGTTTCGAAGCACGGCGATGCGATCGTCAAAGGGGCCCGTCGAGGCTCGGCACGCGTCGACCGACAGTGCGCCCGCCACCAGCGCCGCCCGCGCGAGCCGTTCCGCGTCGGCCAGGATCACGCAGGCGCCCGCCGCCATCAGGTGCGTGCCGTTGATCAGCGCGAGCCCTTCCTTGGCCTTCAACGCGATCGGCTCGATGCCGTGCATCGCGAGCGCTTCGCCGGCGGTGCGTTTCTCCCCGCCGACATGACACTCGCCAACGCCCGTCATGCAGCAGGCGATGTGCGCCAGCGGCGCGAGGTCTCCCGATGCGCCGACCGAGCCGATCGAGGGCACCACCGGGGAGATCCCGGCGTTGAGCATCGCGACGAGCTGGTCGATGACATCCGGCCGGACACCGCTGTTCCCACGCGCAAGCGAACTCGCCAGAATGGCCATCGTCGCCCGGACCAGATCGCTCGGCAGCGGCGCACCAATGCCGGCCGCGTGCGAACGGATCAGGTTGACCTGCAACTCGTCGAGTTCGGCGTCGCTGACGCGCTCACGCGCCAGCGAGCCGAAACCGGTGTTCACGCCGTAGTGGGGGAGCCCATCGGTCGCGATCGCCTCGAGCTGCCCGCGCGACGACGCCACGGCGGACCGGGCGGACGAATGAAGCCCAATCCGCACGCCGAGCCGGGCGACCGACATTACATCAGCCGGGGAGAGCGCTGAGCCGTCGAGGTGAACCATCGTGTCACTCATGTCAAGCGTGAACCGCCGGCTCGATGCCGCCCGAAGAATCAGCCGCCCGCCCGGCGGCGAGCCCGTCAATCAACGAGAGGAACCGATCGATCTCTTCCGCGGTCGTCGCCCAGCCCGGGCTTGCGCGGACGGCGCCTCGCTCACCGTTTCCGAGCGCTTCGTGCAGCAGGGGGGCGCAGTGCGTGCCGCCCCGCACGCACACGCCGTGCTGCTGATCCAGCAGCATCGCGGCCTCGCGTGGGTGCCACCGGTCGATGGTAAAGAGCACCACGGCCGTCCGGCCTTCCACGCCCGGCAACCCCTGAACTTGGACGCCGCGTATCGAGCCGAGCCCATCGAGCAGCCGCCGCGTCATCTCCCGCTCGTGCTCGTGTCTTTCGGGCGTCGCGTCTTCCAACGCCGCAAGCAGGCCCGCGAAGCCCACGGCGTTGATGGTCCCGGCTTCCAGTGCATCCGGCAGCACATCGGGCATGCTCATGCCGCGGCCCGCGGCACCCGTGCCACCCCGACGCTCGCACACAAACCGCCGCTCGTTCGGATCATCCGGCCAGGCCCTCTCTCCGACCAGCAGCGCACCGGTGCCGGTCGGACCAAGCAGCCCTTTGTGCCCCGCGATCGACACCAGATCCGCCAGGTCGGCCTGCATATCGAGCTCGATGTGACCCGCCGTCTGTGCCGCGTCAACGAGCAGCAGCCCCCGTGCCGTTAACGAACGCACCGCCGCACCGACCTCTCGGATCGGCTGGATCGTCCCGCACGCGTTCGACGCGTGGCTCAGGCACACCAGGACTGTCTCATCGCGAAGCGCCGCCCGGACCACCTCTGGGTCCGTTTGGCCCCGGTCGTCGCACGGAATGAAGCACAGATCGATGACCTCACGCTCGGCGTAGCACTGGAGTGTCCGCAGCACCGCGTTGTGCTCGATCCGGCTCGCCACGACATGAGGACGGCCGCCGACGCACCGACGCAGGGCACCGCCCAGCACCCCGTGGACCGCGACGTTCACCGCGTCCGTGCAGCCGTGCGTTAGCACGACACGCTCGACACGCGGCGCATTCAGCATCGACCCCAGCAGGCTGCGAACACGCTCGGCGGGTTCGGCGGCCTCGCGAGCCAGCCGATGCCCGCCCCGGCCCGGATTGCCGGCGTGCAGCGCCAGAAACTCGGCCATGGCCCGACCCACACGCTCAGGCTTTGGCCAGCTCGTCGCCGCGTTGTCGAGGTAGATGACGTCGGGTCGCATGCTTCTGCCAGTTTACGGTCTGTCCAAGAGCACTGGATACCCACGAGGTCCGGTTTCCCGCCCCGAACTCGGCCCACCAAAGCCGCCGATAATACATGTTATGTAAAGCTGGCCTCCGCTGTCGGGGGTCGGGGCTGGCGGGACGCCGCTCACACGCTGAGACCGACCAGGACCCGTTCCACGACATCATCAAAGGCGGCCAGATCGCCCTTGCCGTCCTCGCGCCGGAGCTTGAACTCCACGCTGCCCTGCTCCAGCGCCTTGTCGCCGATGGTCAGTCGTACGGGCACACCGATCAGGTCGGCGTCCTTGAACTTCACGCCGGGCCGCTCGTTGCGATCGTCGATGAGCACATCAACCCCGGCGCCGCTGAGCGCTTCGGCGATGCGTGCGGCCGCGTCGTTGTGGGACGGCTTCTTCGGATCCATCACGGTGATCACCGCGTGGTACGGCGCGATCGGCGCGGGCCACACGATGCCGCCATCGTCGTGCGATTGCTCGATCGCCGCCGCCAGCACCCGGCTCACGCCGATGCCGTAGCAGCCCATGATGACATCTGATTTCTTCTGGTTCTCATCGAGAACGGTGAAGTCGAACGCCCTGGAGTAGATCGTGCCGAGCTTGAAGATGTGCCCGACCTCGATTCCCCGGCGAGCCTCGAGCCGTGCGGACGCGTCTTTCGGCGAAGGATCGCCCGCCTGGGCGTTGCGGATCTCGGCCACCCGAACGCGGCCGGTCGTTCCCGGATCCGTCGGCAGCGCAACGCCCGAGTCCCTGACCCAGTCGAAGCCTGTGTCGTGGTGATCAGGCTTGTCCGAGCCCGTCGCCCAGCCGCCTTCGGGCGGGCGCGTCGCGTCGTGATCGATCACGAGCGTGACCCCATCGATCGCCGAGCACACGCGCGGGCTGACGTACCCGATCGCAAACCCCGCGGCGCGAGCGTGGGCCTCGTTGGCCAGCGCCACAGGCTCGCCCACCGCGTCACGCACCTTGCCCTCGTTCACCTCGTGGTCTCCGCGCACCACCGCAACGACCCACCCGGGTTCCTTCGCGGTTGTCTGGAAGACGACCGACTTCAGCATGCCGCTGGGCTGAATCCCGAGATGCTGCGCGACCGACTCGATCCCCGGCATCTTCGGCGTGTGATGCGTTGCGAGCGCCGCCGGTGACCCGGACTCGAACGACCATGCGCGCTCGCCGATCTCGCACTTCTCTACGTTGGCCGCGTAGCCGCTTGCGGGGCACACCAGGATCGTGTCCTCGCCCGTCTCGGCGTTCACCATGAACTCGTGCGACGCCGAGCCGCCGATCGGACCCGCCTCGGCCTCGACGACCGTGAAGTCCAGCCCGCAACGCGTGAAGATGTTCACGTAGGCCTGGTAGAGGCGGTCGTAGGTCTCGTTTAGCCCCCCTTCTCCCTCGACCCGCGTGTGGAACGAGTAGGCGTCCTTCATGGTGAACTCGCGGCCGCGCAGCAGGCCCGCCCGAGGCCGAAACTCGTCGCGGAACTTCGTCTGGATCTGGTACACGGTCAGCGGGAGCTGCTTGTAGCTCGTGACGGATCCCTTGACGAGCTCCGTGACGGTTTCCTCGTGCGTCGGGCCCAGCGCAACCGCTCTGTCGTGCCGATCGGACAGACGGAAGAGCAGATCCCCGTACGCCTCGTCCCGCCGCGTCCCCGCGTAGAACTCGATCGGGACCAGCGTGGGCAGCAGCAGCTCCGCGGCACCGGCGGCGTCCATCTCTTCGCGCACCACCTGCGACACGCGTTGCAGCACGCGGAGCCCCAGCGGCAGGAAGTCGTACACCCCCGCCGCCACCTGGCGGATGTACCCCGCACGCAGCATGAGCTGGTGGCTCGGGGTCGTCGCCTCAGCCGACGCATCGCGCAGCGTCGGGATCAGCGTCTGGCTCCAGCGATGCACCGCACCCGACCGCTTCGTCATGTCGCGTCCATTCATGCGGCGAGTTTAGCCGCGGGCCGAGCCCGCCCGTCGCCGAGAAGGCTCCCGCAGCGTCACGCCGCACGCCTCGAACGCGGGGATCCACCGCTCGCCCGCCACGCGCTGGCGGTCGTCGCCAAGCGGCGACCACCACACATCGCCCGGCAGCAGCCCGAGGTCCACCGACAGCTCCGCCAGCTGACGGTCGCTGAGATCCGCAAACGGGCACGAGATCGTCGGAGCGTCCGCCGACTCCAGCCCGAGCAAACGCTCCACCAAGAGCCCCATGTTCGCGATCGTGGACGCGCGCTCGAGATCGATCTGATCCGGGTTCACCGGCACTCCCGCGTGCGCCGGCCACACGACCTCTCGCCGACCGAGCTCGATCGCAAGCCGGCCCGCTTTGAGCAGCAGATCCGCGTCGCGGCCGGCCTCCTCGAACGCGGCGTGCACCTCAGCGCCGAACAGCGCGGCCTGGCGACGGATCGCCGATACTCCGGAGCGGTCACGCGACGCGATCGGTGCAACCAGCACCGGCGGCCGGACAGCGCCATCCGGCTCCGAAGCCAAACGCTCGCAGGCGTGCGTCAGCGCCACCAGCGATCCGACGTCGCCGTCGCTGAGCAGGATCGTTCCCGAGCGGTCTGCCACGTATCGAGCGTACGCACGCTCGCCGACCGATGCTCAGCCGCAGCCGGCGTTGAAATTGAGAATCCACGAATTGAAGTCCGCGGGCGTGATCAGCCCGTCGCCGTTCTGGTCGGCGAGCGGGTCGCCGGCGTTGAACGCAAGAATCCACGCGTTGAAGTCCGCCGGCGTCAGCATGCCGTCGCCGTTCGTGTCGGGCAGGCAATCCGCCCCGACCAGCGTGAACTCGAGCCAGTCAAGGTTGTACGCCTGCCCGGGGAAGGCCAGGTTCTGGAACCGGATCGTCTGCACGCCGGCGTCCAGTGTCACGGGGAACTCGATCTCCGTCCAGGTCTGAAACCCGCCGGTCGCGGGCACCTGCGCGAGCGCACCGATCGGGATCTCGTCGACCTGAAGCGAGAATGTCCCGCCTGTCGACTGCGACGCGACCCGAGCGGTCACGGTGTACTCCCCGGACTGCCGGACATCCACGGTGTAGTCCATCCACTCCCCGAAGTCGATCCACCCGACGTTGAAGCCACCGCCTGTGGTCGCCTCGATGTCGACATCCTCGTTGGGCCGATACGCGCCGCCGTTGTTGGTGACATCGGTCTCAAAGTAGACCTCGCCGGGGTATCCCTCGTCGTAGTTCTCGGCCTCGATGCGTCCCGGAATCGGCGCCGGCGTGCCGCCGAACGCCTGGGGTTGAAGCTGATACACCCGGACCCAGTCGATCTGCATCGACTGCGGGAACTGCGATGAGCCGTTGGGGTTGCCGGGGAAGTTGCCCCCCACCGCGACATTCAGAATGATGTGGAACTCGCGATCGAACGGCGCCCGAGGGTCTCCCGACGCGGCCGAGCTGAACCATACGTTTCGATCGATGACACGGTACAGCACGTCGTCGACGTACCACCGCATCTGATTCGGCTCCCACTCGAGCGTGTAGGTGTGGAAATTCTGCGAGAAGTCGGTCCCCGGGGCGTACTGCCCGCCCGCCTGCACGTTTCCGGGCCACGGGTTGCCGTAGTGGATGGTGCCGTAGATCCGGTCGGCGAAGTTGACCGACTCCATGATGTCGATCTCGCCGCTCGCGGCCCAGGTGCCGTAGGGCGAGTTCGTGGGCAGCATCCAGAACGCGGGCCAGATGCCCGGCGTGCTGGGCAGGCGGATGCTCGCTTCGATCCTGCCGTACGCGAATTCGAACCGGTTCGCCGTCCGCAGACGGCTCGAGGTGTAGTTGTACCCCTGGAAGGACTGGTTCCGGGCGGTGATGGTCATCACGCCGTTCGCCACGGTGGTGTTCTCGGGGCGGTAGTACTGAAGCTCGTTGTTGCCCCATCCGGGCAGCCCAACGAGTTGACCGTTGCCGATCTGGAACTCCCAGTTGTCCAGATCAACCGAGGTTCCGTTGAACTCATCGCTCCAGACCAGCTGCTCGACCCGCTGGGCGCTGGCAGCGCCGGCGACCGACCACGCGACCGCCAGAACGGCCGCACCACTCACGCAATTCTTCAGCGCCATAAGCATCTCCACACGAAACCCCCTGTCGGATTCGCAGATTGTAACTGTTTCCGCTCCGGAACGCACGCAAATCCTCCGCATCGACCCCCGGCTGCCGGGCCCGGAAGCCCAAACGCAGGCTGTTTGGAGGGCATTAACGGCGTTTTCAGCCCATGCTTGGAGTTCGCACCGCGACACAATCGGCTTCACGAAGAGGCCATATCCTGTCACAGGAGATCCGAGGGCCGCTGTTGGGCGGTCGAAAACCCGACCGGACCGGTCGAACGGACATGGACATCGCCTAACGCGTTGTGGGTGCAATCGTTATCGGCGAGGAACTGGGGAAAGCATCGTACGGACCGTCGACCCGTGTATGCAATTGTGTTCTGAATTGCTCAAACAGGTGTTGACAGGCGAGTCGCGTTCCATCATCATCACAACAGTTACACACGGCCGTGGGTCCGCCGGCCCCAAGCTCGGAGAAGCACCACCATGAATCGAGGTCGCATCAGGCTGAGCCGAAGCGGGTTCACGCTCATCGAACTGCTGGTCGTCATCGCGATCATCGCCCTGCTGATCGGCATCCTGCTGCCCGCGCTCGGCAAGGCGCGTCAGTCCGCTCAATCGGCGGTGTCGCTGACCAACCAGCGGCAGCTCGCGCAGGCGCTGATCATCTACGCTACCGAGAACAAGGACTTCTTCCCGCCCAACCACTTTGACAAGGATCTCTTTTTCTCGCAGAACCGCCAGGGACGCCGGTGGTTCGACGTCGATGTCATCGGGACGATCATCGAGTCCGCCGACAGCGGCGACTTCGCGTACACCCAGATCGACCAGAACACCGTCGAGGTTCCCACCGTCGGCGGAAGCGTCATGATCGATCCCGCCCACCCACAGGCGGGGCGTTCCTACACGATGAACTACTGGGCGTCTGCCTACGTCAACGTCCGTGCGGTCGGCGGGTTCGGCCCCAACGGCACCGCGACCTTTGACATCCCGGGCCAGGACCCGTCGGCGCCGAACGCGATCTTCGGACGACGCTTCAAGGCCGATGTCGACTTCTCGTCCGACGTTGTGCTCATCACGGGCGCGTGGGCGAACTTCATGAAGGATTCTGACGATCGCGGCGAGCTGCGAGGATTCACTCAGGAAACCGTCGGTTCGCGGGGACTGCCCGGCGAGCGATTCGGCTTCGAAGACACCGACTTCAACGCGGACCTCGGCGGCAACTGGCGGACTGTCGGCTCTCCGGAGCTCGATTCGCCCGCGTCCATCATCCGCTCCTACCTGCCCTATTACCGCCACCCCAAGCGGCGCAACGACCTGCAGGCCCTCCAGGGCAACGCACAGTTCGCCTTCGCCGACGGCAGCGCCCGCTCGTTCTCCTACTCGGAGCTCGTGAACCAGCCCGATCGCCGCAGCAGCTACGACGTCCTGTGGACCCCGTTCGACCAGCGGATCGAGAACGACGAGTTGGGGAACCGGTGAGCCAGCGCGACCGCACCATCTCGGTCCGGAAGCTTGCCAGCAAGCTCGGCGTGTCGACCGCCACCGTCTCGCGGGCGCTCAACAACCATCCCTCCGTCGCGCCGCGGACCCGTGCCCGCGTGCTGGAGCTGGCCGACGCCACCGGCTACATGCCCCGCATCGGCCAGCGGCACTCCACCAACATCGGACTCGTGTACCCCTCCCACCCGGTCACGCCCGAGTTCGGCTCGTTCGAGAGCGCCCTGATCTCGGGCATCATGCGAGGGCTCGCCGAACACCGCTACGACCTCTCGCTCATCGAGGTCGACCGTGATCGGGCGGCCGACGAGAGCTACACCCAGTTCTTCCGCCGCAAGGGCGTTCGCGGCGTGATCGTCCGAACCATCGGGCCCGACGCGCGGCTGGCCGAGGCCATCGCGGCCGAGGGCTTCCCGAGCATCGTTGTCGCCGACCGCAGCGATGAGCCCAATGTGAACTTCATCTGCAGCGACTCGGGCCGCGACAGCCATCGGGCCGTCGATCACCTTATCCAGCTCGGTCACCGCCGCATCGCGCTTGTCGTGCACACCGTCCTCGACTCGGACCACCTCGACCGCATCGAGGGATACAACCGTGCTCTCGAACGCCACGGCATCCCGCACGACGAGTCGCTCGTCATTCGGCATCCAGCGGGCATGGAGGGCGGCAGCCGGGCCCTCTCCAGCATCCTTTCGCATGACGACCCGCCAACGGCCGTGTTCTGCACCAACCCGCTCACGACCGTCGGCCTGCTGCACCGCTGCCTTGAACTCCGCATCGCTGTGCCCGACCAGCTGTCCGTCATCGGCTTCGACGACTCCGACACCCGCTACCACACCTTCCCCAGGTACACGGCGGTCTGCCAGGAAGCGGATCAGTTCGGGTACGAGGCCTCGCGCTGGCTCACCCGGTCGCTCGAGGGCATCGAGACCGGCCCGATGCGTGTCCACCGCCCGACGACGCTCAGTTTCAACCAGACGACCGCGCCCGTGCCTGCCGAGGTCGTCCGCTTGAGCTCAAACGCCCTGCAGCACAGCCACCAGATCCGCGAGCCGCGCCCGGCCAAAGCCGTGCACGAGCCATTCACCGGTGCGTAACCGGTCCCATGGGAAACCGGGGGTCGCAGCCCCCACGCAGAGAGACAGGAGAGAAGACATGCAGAAGATCATGATCGCAGCAGCAGTGATGATGGCGGCGGGCGCAGCACAGGCGCAGCTGTCGGATTACAGCCAGAACTTCGAGGCCCTGAACGCCGCCGACCCCGCCGCGCTGTCGAACGACGGCTGGCTCGTCGGCGCCAATGTGTTCGCCCCGGACGGCAGCACCTTCCTCTACAACTACTTCGCCTTCCCGGCCCCGAACGGCAACACCGACGGCAACGGGTTCCGCTTCTCGGCCGTCGCCGTGGGCGAGGGCGGCGCCAACCAGGGCGGCCAGCAGCTCAGCGTGTTCAACGACTACAACAACGCCGATCACAACGTCGGCAACCGCATCGAAGCCAATGTGTTCCGCGAGTACATCATCGGCGCGGCCGACGTCGGCCAGACCGTGACCTTCACCTTCGATGCCAAGCTCGGAGACCTCGGCGGCGCCTCCACCGCTGCCGCCTTCATCAAGATCCTCGATCAGAACAACGGTTTCGCCCTGACCGCCTTCGAGCAGCAGGACACGACCAGCATCCCCAACACCTGGAACGCCTACTCGCTCAGCACCACCATCCAGCCCGCACAGGTCGGCACGATCTTCCAGATCGGCTTCCTGAACGTCGCTTCCAACTTCGAGCCCTCGGGCGTCTTCTACGACAACCTCAACCTCGTGATCCCCGCGCCGGCCTCCGCCGCGCTCCTCGGCCTCGGCGGTCTCGCCGCTGTCCGCCGTCGTCGCGCGTAATCACCGTGACTCCTGAATGGGTCCGGGCCCGCCACGCTGCGGACCCGGGCCATTGGCCTGAAAGACACACACCGCGGCCTTCACGGGCTGCCTGATCGGAGATGAAAGAGATGATTACCCGCACCGCCCTAATCGCGCTCGCCGCCGGAACCGCCTGCACGAGCCACGCCCAGCTGCTGAACGCAAACTTCGAGACCCCCGGCGTCACGACCATCTTTGCCGGGTGGCAGAACTAC
Organism: Phycisphaerales bacterium; assembly: GCA_036751825.1. GTDB lineage: Bacteria > Planctomycetota > Phycisphaerae > Phycisphaerales > UBA1924 > JANQQZ01. Next base: position 39,912 of record DAIOTV010000015.1, on the reverse strand, counting down.
GGGAACCCCGCCAACCTGCAGCCGGGCTTCGAGCTGTTCAACGGCAACAACGGCGTCAAGATGTTCGGCGACTTCTTCGTCGACTTCAACACCAAGGGCCTGTTCCAGACGCTGCCCGTCACCGTCGTCCCCGGAGACGCCTGGGAAGCCGCCGCCCTCGTCGGCGACCTCTCCGCCGACCCCATCGTCGGCCAGAACTTCGGCTTCGTTGCGATCGTCTTCGTCGATGCCAACGGCGTGAACCTCGTTGACGCTGCCACGCGCATCGACACCAGCAGCGTGGTCAGCGACCAGCTCACGCGGTTCGCCTCCACCCTCGTCGCCCCGCTCGCCGCCCAGAGCGTGCAGATCAACATCGGGTTCCAGCAGCCGGTTGTCACCGACGCCGGCGCGCTGCACTACGACGACGCCGAACTCAACAACCTGAGCTCCGGCAACGCGATCCCGTTCTACAACGGCAGCTTCGAGGAGATCATCTTCGGTCGCGCCGTCGAAGGCTGGACCGACTTCGGCAACTCCGGCCCCAACATCTTCACCGCCGAGGACTTCACGGCGCCCCCCGCGAGCGACGGCGTGCAGTCGGTCCTGATGTTCGGCCAGTTCAACGGCGACCCGAACGGCAACGACAGCGGCATCTTCCAGGCCCTGCCCGCGTCCGCCGGTGAGTCGTGGACCGCTTCCGCCGATGTCTACAACGACTCGATCGACCCGATCGGCGTCGGCAACGTCGCCGTTCTCTCGCTCGTCTTCCGCGACGCCGGCGGCAATGTCCTCAGCGACAACCCCGTCATCGCCGCCGATTCCTCCACCAGCCTCGATGTGTGGACGCCCGTCTCGTCGACCGCCGTCGCGCCCGCGAACACCGCCACCGCCGAGATCGTTCTGATCTACTCGCAGGCGCCGGCCCCGGATGGCATCGCCGGCAACGAGCCCGCCGGCCTGGTCCGCTGGGACAACGCCGTCCTCGAGATCGGCTCGGCCGGACGCCTCTGCGCCGACCAGAACGGCGACAACCTGGTCAGCCCCGCCGACTTCAACGCCTGGATCCTCAACTTCAACCAGGGCAGCCCCATCGCCGACACCAACCAGGACGGCCTCACAACCCCGGCGGACTTCAACGCCTGGATTCTGGCCTTCAACCAGGGCGCCAACGGCCCGACCTGCAACCCGTAAGCCTCAGCAGCCCTGAGCTCCGGAACCTCGCCGGCGCGGCGCCTCGGTGCCGCGCCGGTCTTTCAATCGGGCCCTTCCATCGACGCGGAGTCCCTCGCATGCAGTTCCCACCCGACTTCATCTGGGGCGCAGCAACCAGCGCGTACCAGATCGAGGGCGCCCACGACGCACACGGTCGCGGGCCGTCGGTGTGGGATGCGTTCTGCCGCCAGCCCGGCCGCATCCGCTCGGGGGACACGGGCGACACCGCCGCGAACCATGTGCGACTGTTTAAGGAGGACGTCCGACTGATGCAGCGCATCGGTCTCGGCGCTTATCGCTTCTCCGTGTCCTGGCCACGCGTCATGCCTGAGGGCGTCGGCGCTGTCAGCGAGCCGGGGCTCGCGTTCTACGACCGGCTGGTTGACGAGCTCCTCGCGGCCGGCATCACGCCGTGGGTCACCCTTTTCCACTGGGATCTGCCGCTGGCGCTGCAGCACCGCGGCGGCTGGCTGAACAGCGCGGTCCCCGACTGGTTCGACGAGTTCACCAAAACGGTCGTCGATCGGCTCTCCGACCGAGTGTCGCACTGGTTCACCATCAACGAGCCGCAGGTGTTCATCGGGTTTGGCTACGGCACGGGCGAGCACGCGCCCGGCCTCTCGCTCCCGCTTGTAGACCGCATCCGGATCGGTCACCACGTGCTGCTCGCACACGGCCGGGCGGCGCGCACCATCCGCGAGCGATCGCGCACGGCCCCCGAGATCGGCTGGGCGCCCGTCGGCCATGCGGGTATCCCGCTCGAGGCCGATCGCGACGCCGACGCCGCCCGCGACCACACGTTCTCCGTCGGGTCCGACCCGATCTGGTCCAACACATGGTGGACCGACCCCGCGTTCCGAGGCACCTACCCGCAGGACGGGCTTACCGACTTCGGACATCTCCTCCCGGCCGGATGGGAGCGAGGCATGGACATCGTCCGCCAGCCGCTCGATTTCTACGGCTTCAACATCTACCGCGGGACCTACGTCCGCGCGCGCGACGACGGCACCCCAGAGACCGTGCCCGTCCCAGCGGGCGCGCCGCGCACAAGCTTCGGCTGGGAGATCACGCCGGAAGCCCTCCGCTGGGCCCCCCGCTTCTTCTACGAGCGGTACCGCACACCCGTCGTGATCGCGGAAAATGGCATGTCGAACACGGATTGGCTCGGCACCGATGGCGCCGTCCACGATCCTCAACGCATCGACTTCCTGCACCGCTATCTCAGGGAACTCGGGCGAGCGATCGCCGACGGCGTTCCCGTTCGCGGCTACTTCCATTGGTCGCTTCTCGACAACTTTGAATGGGCCGAGGGCTACCACCAGCGGTTCGGGCTCGTCCACGTCGACTTCGCCACCCAGCGCCGCACGCCGAAGGCCTCCGCCGACTTTTATGCGAGTGTCATCGCATCGAACGGCGCAGTGCTCGAGCACGACCGCACCCGCGCGGCGGACCAGCGCATCCCTTCGCACGCCGGCAACCGGAACGGGAATCAGGAGTACACCGACCGATGATCACAACCGCTCGCATCATCGCGGGGTTCGTTGCTGCAATCATGACCGTCGCCACAACGAGCCAGCCAGTTCCTGTCACAGTCGTCAAGACCTCCGACGGCTACCAGTTGCTCCGCGACGGGGAGCCGTACCACATCAGGGGTGCCGGCGGCAGGCAGTATCTCGAGCTGCTCGCCGCTTCGGGCGCCAACTCGATCAGAACCTGGGGCCAGCCCGACCTCGAGCCCCGACGCTGGCCCGACGGCCGGACGATGGGGCTGCTCGATCGCGCTCACGAGCTCGGGCTGACGGTCACCGCGGGCTTCTGGATCCCCCACTTCCCCGGCGGCTACCAGGGCGGCGGGTTCGACTACGACGATGAGGCCGCCGTCGAGCAGCTCATCGAAGATGCCCGTTCGTTCGCCAGGACCTACAAGGACCACCCCGCGCTGCTCGCGTGGGGCGTGGGCAACGAGCCGCTCGGAACCGACCGCGTGCGCGGCGTGAAGATGATCAACCGCATCGCCAAAGCCATCAAGGAGGTCGATCCCGACCATCCAACCATGGCGGTGCTCGCCGGCATCTGGCCCGACAAGGCCGCCCTCTTTGCCGAGCATTGTCCCGATGTCGACATCCTCGGCATCAATGTCTACGGCGGCGCCGTCGTGGTGCCTGATCAAGTGCTCGAGCAGGGCTACGACGGCCCCTACGTCATGACGGAGTACGGCCCGCTGGGCTACTGGGAAGTGGATCACACCCCGTGGGGTGCCGAGATCGAGCAGACGCCGCAGGAAAAGGCGGCCTTCTACACGCGATCGCATCACGAATCGATCACGCGCGTGCCGGACCGGTGCCTGGGTGGCTACGTCTTTCTCTGGGGGCACAAGCAGGAGCGCACCGACACATGGTTCAGCATGCTTCTGCCCGGGGGCGAACGCACCCCCTCCGCCGATGCCATGATTGAGATCTGGAGCGGCTCGCCGCCCGGCAACAGAGCGCCGGTGGTCACCGACATCGCCTCCGACCTGAAGCTCGCTCGCGTCGATGCCGACACGCTGTTCGACGCGTCCGTCGTGGTGACCGACCCGGAAGGCGACGCCCTCACGGTCACATGGGACGTGAGGCCGGAGGGCACCGACAAGGGTGCCGGCGGCGCTTTCGAAGCCACGCCCGAATCGCTCTCGCACCTCGTTCAATCGGCCGAGGGACTTGCGGCGACCATCCGCACGCCGGGCGAACCGGGCGCCTACAGGCTCAAGGTCTATGTTCGCGATGGTCACGGCGGCGTGGGCGCCTGGAACGTGCCGTTCTACGTCAACGAACCGTCCCGTGACTGACTCGGGCGGCCAGCTCGAGCGCGTGGCGGACATCCTGCGGTCGGCGTCGAGCGTCGCCGTGCTGACCGGGGCGGGCGTCAGCGCCGAGAGCGGGCTCGCCACCTTCCGAGACAAGGAAGAGGGCCTCTGGTCAAAGTACGATCCGATGGAACTCGCCCACATCGACGCGTTCCACCGGGACCCCGAGCTCGTGACCCGCTGGTACCACTGGCGTTTCACGCGCGCTCGGGACTGCAAGCCCAACCCCGGCCACGCCGCTCTTGCCCGGCTCCAACAATGGTTCCGCTCGCGCGGGGGCGAACTCTCGATCATCACCCAGAACGTCGACGGGCTCCACCAGCGAGCCGGCGCGGCGGATGTGATCGAGATCCACGGCACCATCCTCACCTGGCGAGACCTCGACACCGGAACTGCCTACGCACTCGACGACATCGACTTCACCAGCTTCCCGCCGCGATCGAGCGCCGGCGGGCTGCTCCGACCGAATGTGGTGTGGTTCGGCGAGATGCTGCCGCCCGAGGCGCTCGCCGCCGCGGAGCAGGCGATCAGCGTCTGCGATGCGTTTGTCTCGATCGGAACCAGCGCCACGGTCTGGCCCGCGGCGGGCTTCGTGGAGGTCGCGCGGTCCCGCGGCGCGTCGACAATCGAAATCAACCTCGAATCGACGCCACTGAGCGACCGGGTCGATGTCTCGCTGCTGGGCCCGTCCGCGACCGTGCTGCCCGGCGTCTGCCGTTCGCTCGGGTTCGAGCTGTGCTCATCGTCCGAGGCTCAATAGTTGGGGGTCGGCGCGCGGAAGTTGCCGAAGTCGACCGACTGGAACCACTCGATCGTTCGCTTCAGCCCTTCGCGCAGCTGAATCTTCGGCTCCCAGTTCAGACGCTCCTTGGCCAGCGAGATGTCGGGCTGCCTCTGTTTCGGGTCGTCGGCGGGAAGGGGGCGCTCGACGATTCGGCTCTTGGTGCCTGTGAGCTCGATGACCTGCTCGGCCAGCTCGCGGATCGTGAACTCGTTCGGGTTCCCGATGTTCACCGGACCGACGAAATCGTCCGGTCCGTTCATCATCCGGATGATCGCCTCGCACAGATCGTCTCGGTAGCAGAACGAACGCGTCTGCGATCCGTCGCCGAACACCGTGATGTCCTCGCCGGCGATCGCCTGCCGGATGAAATTGCTGACCACACGACCATCGAACGGGTGCATCCTCGGCCCGTAGGTGTTGAAGATCCTGACAACGCGGATGTTCACCCGGTTCTGACGCATGTAGTCGAAGAAGAGCGTCTCCGCGGCCCGCTTGCCCTCGTCGTAGCACGCCCGCAGACCGATGGGGTTCACGTTGCCCCGGTACGACTCGGGCTGCGGGTGCACATCCGGGTCGCCGTACACCTCGCTCGTCGAGGCCTGGAGCACCTTCGCCTTGCAGCGTTTCGCCATGCCGAGCACATTGATCGCGCCCATGACGGATGTCTTCATCGTCTTGATGGGGTTGTACTGATAGTGCCCGGGCGCCGCCGGGCAGGCCATGTTGTAGATCTCATCGACTTCGAGCCAGAGCGGGTGGGTGACATCGTGCCGAACAAGCTCGAAGTTCGAATGCTCCAGCAGGTGCTCGACATTCGACTTCTGGCTCGTGAAGAAGTTGTCGAGGCAGATCACGTCGTGACCGTCTCCCACAAGGCGTTCGCAGATGTGCGACCCGAGGAAGCCGGCGCCGCCGGTGACAAGAATGCGTTTGATCTGCGACATTCAGAACTCCGAGGCCCCGCCGACTTCGGCGAGCATCGCAGCGTAGGACGCGATCGCCTCACCCGGCGGATGGGAGGGCTCGAAACCCAGCCCCCGCTTCGCTTCCCGCATGTCAGCGAGGGTGAAGGACTGATAAAACCGCGCGATGTGCGCGGGCATGTCGAAGTAATCGGTGGGCCGCTCCGCCTCGCCGAGACCGAGCCCTTTGCGGACCGCCGCCGCGACCTCTTCGAACGTCGTCGGCACCCCCGAACCCGCGTTGTACACACCGGGCTCCGGGTCCGGCCGGGAGCCCATGCCGGCAGCGGCCAGCGTGATGCCCACGATGTCCTCGACCGGCACCTGATCCCGCGTCTGCGACCCATCGGCAAACAGACGCGGCCTCTCGCCGGCGATCATGTGCCGAGCGATCTGATAGGCCATCGAAGACATCGACCCCTTCGCCGATTCGCCGGGACCGAACACATTGAAGTACCGCAGCCCGACGACCCACGGCGGCGATTCACCGGCGGCGACGCACTCCGCCGCGAACCGGCGGTGCGCCGTCTCCATCAGCCATTTGCTGAAGCCATAGACGTTGTTCGGCTTTCCAGCGCTCGACTCGGGAAAGGCGACGCGGTCGGCCGCTTCCCGGGGCGTCCCGTATGTCGCCGCGCTCGACGCGTACACCAGCGGCACCCCGGCAGCGTGGGCGGTTTCGAGCAGCAGACGCCACGAATCGCCCGCGTTCTGCCGCAGCATGTTGCCCTCGTCGTCCACCGTTGTGTCCGTGATGGCCCCGAGATGAAACACCGCGGCGGGACGCCGCTCAACAAACAGCGATGTCCAGTCGAGCGCCTCTACACTCTCGGCGAGCACCTCGCCGGTAAACGGCCCGCCTGCTGCGCGCTCGCACGCGTCGACCAGCGTCTTGTACGTTCCGGATCGGAACGAATCGATCACCAGCACATGGCAATCGGGATCGCGCCGCTGTAGTGCGGCCACCAGGTTCGAACCGATGAACCCGCACCCGCCTGTCACGATGTAGCAGGGGCCGATGTCGCTCACGGGTTCACTCCGCTTTCGTCCACGATCGGGTCATCTCCGCCCGCCATCGTCACCGGCGGGTCGGCCGGCCTCCACCAGTAGAGCACGGCGACTCCAACGATGAAGACCGCCGCCGCCAGTTCGCGAGGTCCGATTCGCTTTCGCATGCGCCACGCCCCAATCCATTAGGTGCCGCTGGGCAGGGCGGCACTGTCCTGCGGAGCCGTCTTGTGCTCGCGGTCGGTTTTGCCCGACCAGACAAGCGGTGCCGCCACGGCGATCGACGAGTACGTTCCCACACCGACACCGACGAGCAGCGCGTAGGAGAATGCACGGACACCCTCGCCGCCGAAGGCGAACAGGATCAGCACCGCGACCAGCGTCGTGCCCGAGGTGATCACGGTTCGGCTGATCGTCTGATTGATCGAAAGGTTGACGGTTCGGCGCGACGCGTAGTCCAGCTTGCCCCGGTTCTCGCGGATGCGGTCCATGATGATGATCGTGTCGTTCAGCGAGTAGCCGATGATTGTCAGCAGCGCCGCCACGAGGCTGAGATCGATCTTGAACGGGAGAATGTTGACGCTCCGCGCGATGTTCGCCGTCGTCTCGTGCTCGTACAGAATCTCCGCAACCGCGATCAGCCCGATCGCGATCAGCACGTCGTGCAGCAACGCCGCCAGCGCCGCCGCCGAGTAGCGGACCGAGCCGAACCGAACCCAGATGTAGATGGTGATGAGCATGAAGCTGATCAGCACCGCGGCGATCGCCCGGGCGCGGAACGAGCCCGCGACCGACGCGTCAAAGCTGTCCACGCCGGCGAGCGATTCCGACCGCTTGAGCGCCTTGGTCACGAGGTCCCATTCGGTGCTTGCCACCTCGTCCATCCAGCGGTCGCGGCTGTCGTAGATCAGCAGTCCGTCGTCACGCACCAGCAGCACGGCCGAGTCCACCGCCGACTCGTCGCCCTCGATGATGAGAATCTCACGATCCCGGCTCAGAAAATCGCTGAACTCGCGGTCACGCCGCATGTACTCAAGCCGCTCGGTCAGGTCAGCGAACGTCGGCGGGGGCGACAGCTCTTCGATCACGATCGCGACGCCGCCGTCGTACTCGCTGACATCGGCCACGACGTCCCCGCGGCCGATGACGGCCGAAAGACTCGGCTCGATGATCTCGTACACCGGGGCCGAGCGCACGTCCGTCACCGCATCCGACGCAAAGTCCAGCGGCGGCTTTGTCGGCAGAACGTCCTCGAACGCCTCCTGCAGCGACTCAGACAGCAGGGCCTGCGCCTCCGCACCCGTCAGCAGCGTCTTGATCCGGAACGTGTCCGAGGTCACGCCGTCCGCCTGCGGGTTGACCGGCAGCACTTCCGCGGATGCGACGTCCCTCAGGGGCGAACCCTCTGGCGCGGCCTCGGCGATCGCGACGACGCGGCGCATGACCTCCGCCCGGTCGAGCGTCGTCCGCTCGCCTGACTCGTCGTCGGCGAGCACCATGGTCACCGCCGTGCCGCCGCGGAACTCGTTGTCGAGCATCTCCGACCCTTGCCGCACGATCATCAGCACGCCGAGTCCCATGAAGACGAGGGAGATCACGATGCACAGCTTGCGGATGCGCAGCCAGTCAAAGTTCGGCTCGAACGCCCGCTCGATCGCGGGGATCGACCCGGGCAGCGACCCCAGGCTCTTGATGCCGACGCGGTCAACGAGAACCGCGAAGATCAGCCGCGACACGACCAGCGTGCTGAAGAGCGTGCCGACGACACCGATGCCCAGCGTGATCGCGAAGCCCTTGATCTCCTGCGTGCCGATGTTCGCCAGCACGAGGCAGACGATGAGGTTCGTGACGTTTCCGTCGACGATGGACGAGAGCGCCTTGTCGAAACCGAGCCGAACCGCCGGCTTGATGGCAACGCCGCGGCGCATCTCCTCGCGGATGCGCTCAAAGATCAGCACGTTCGCGTCGACCGCCATGCCGAATGTCAGGATGATCCCCGCGATGCCCGGCAGCGTCAGCGCCGCGCGGCTCAGCGACAGCATGGACAGAATGATGATCGCGTTGCACGCCAGGGCGGTCACGGCGATCAGCCCGCTCGTGTAGTAGTACACGATCATGAAGGTGCCGACGATAATCAACGCGATGACGCCCGCCCGAAGACCGGCGTCGAGGTTGTCCTGGCCCAGCTCCGGGCCAAGAACCGACTGGCTGATCGGCTGCGGCGTCAGGCTCGCCGACAGCGTGCCCGCGTTGAGCGTCCGGATGATGTTCCGACGCTCGTCGGGAGAGTCGATGCCCTGAATAATGCCATTGCTGGTGATCTTCGAGTTCAGATTCGGCGCGGTGATCACCCCGTCATCGAGCAGCACCGCCATGCGCTCGTTGACATTCTGCTCGGTCAGGTTGCCCAGCAGCACCGCACCGTTCGGGTCCATGCGGAACCCGACGGCCGGGCGACCGCTGTCGTCGACCGTCTCGAACGCCTGGTCCACACGCCACGCGCCGCGGCTCTGGTCCTGCAGCAACGCCTTGTCGCGGCTGCTGTACAGCAGCATGTAGTATGTACCGTCGTACGGCTCGACGACGAAGTCTCTCGCCTGCGCGAAGTACGCCGCGGGCTCGGCCAGCATCCGCTCGGCCTGCTGGATCGTCTGCACGAACGAGGTCGGGTCCGAGATCTCAAACCATGCCGCGTCGGGCGCGGATGTGGCCCGCGGCCCGTCCTCCCGAAGCTCCTCGCGGAGCTGCTGCTCGTCGGGATGTTCACCGATCCGCGGCGCGATGCGATACTCCAGCACGCCCGAGCCCTGGAGCAAACGGATCAGGTCGTTCGGATCGTCCAGGGTCGTCCGCGCCGTCTCGTAGATCGCGAGCGACTCGATCACATCGTCGATGAGCCCGATCTTGTCGGGGTGCTCCGCCTTGAGCTCCTCGATCGCCCGCGACCGCGGGCTCGGGATCTCGAAGGGCTCGTCGGCCGTGTCGTCGAGCACGAACCGCGGCTGGTTCGAGAGCTGCAGCGCGTTCCCGAGCTGCTCGGCGCGCAGCACGCTCGTGAGGATCGCGTCCTTGGCCTGGTCGCGACGGATTTCGGCGGCGGCGAGCTCCTGAACGATGCGCAGGACTTCGCCTTCGGGCGCCCCGCCCTGCTCGGCCATGTCCAGACGCTCGCGCGTCTCTTCGACCTCTTCCGTCGCGAGAATGACGGCCTCGATCAGGGGCCGACGGGACTCGTCCCCGGCGATCAGGGCGTCGGCCGCGGCGCGGCGTTCCCCCCGTGGCATCGACATCAGCCGTTCGACATCCCGTGCGGAAAGCTCACGCGCCGCGATCGTTTCCAGCTTCGCCAGGTACGCTGTCCGAAGCGCCTTCACGTCTTCGCTCGGCAGCGGCATCGTGATCTCGAGCCGATCGCGGCCTTGCGGCACGATCGAGATCTCGAGCAGGCCCTGCGGGTCGACGCGGTCCTTGAGCACGGTGATGGTCCGGCTCATGACCGACGAGGCGTCTTCGCTCGCATCGATCTGAAGCTGGTACACGAGGCTGAACCCGCCGCGCAGGTCCTTGCCCTGTCGGAGCTTCTCGCTCGGGGGCATGATCGACCAGGCGGCGAGCACCAGCAGGCCGGCGACAAGACAGAGATTTCGAACAGCGTTTCGCATCGCGGCGGGCGTCCTGAAAGGATCGGGAGATCGGTGTTAGCGCGGTTGCGAGGCGAGCTGCGGCTCGGCAGGAATCTCGTCAACCTCTGAAGAACCGGGAGCCTCGCGCAGCACCTGCTGCACCGCGGCCTTTGAGTACCGCGCCTTGGTCTTGGTCTGCTCGTCGATGATGAGCACCACCTCGTCGTCGCGCACCTCGCTGATCGTCGCGATCAGACCGCCGATCATCTGCACCCGGTCGTGCTTCTTGATCGACGCGAGCAGCGCCGCCTTCCGTTTCTTCTCCTTGCGTTGCGCGCTGCCGGAAAGGAAGATCATCAGAATCATCACGCCGATGAGCGGCAGGAACAGGCCAAGCCCGCCCAGCCCCCCCGGGGGCGGGCCGCCGGCCGGAGCCGCGGAGGGGTCGCCCGTGGCGGGAACACCACCGGCGGGGGCCGACTGCGCTTCAGAAGGCAAACCGGGAATGTTCGGCTGAGTGTCTTGCAAGGCGATGATCATGTGATCTTCAATTCCGTGTCGTCCGGGGGCGCGCGGTGAGCGCCGGACGCGAGTTCCGTGATCCCGAGTCGGCCAAACAGGGCCGGATCGATGCACTCGATCGCCACCGGCCATCTCCGGGCGAACGCGAGCCAATCATCTTCGCGGAGCGCCCGGCGGATGTCCAACATCAGCCGCTGAAAGTGCCGCACATTGTGCAAGCTCACGAGAATTGGCCCCAGCATCTCGTCCGCTCGGAACAGGTGCCGAATGGTTCCCCGGCCGAACCCGGCGCCACCGGGCGTGACCAGCCCGTGTCGGCCCGGATCGCACGCCGGGCAATCGCACCCGGGCTCGATCACCCTCCGATCCCGCTCGTGGGCCAGATTCTTGAGCCGAACAGGCCCGGTGCGTGTAAACGCCGTCGCCGACCGCCCGTTCCGGGTCGGCAGGACGCAGTCGAACATATCCACGCCCGACAGGACGGCCGCCAGGATGTCCCGCTCGTACCCCACGCCCATGAGGTATCTGGGCTTGGCCTCCGGCAGCAGGCCCGCGGTGTGTTCGACGACCCGGTGGATGTCGGCCGAGGTTTCCCCCACCGCCACGCCGCCGATCGCGTAGCCCGGCAGGTCGATCCCGCAGATCCGCTGCGCCGACCACGCACGCTCGTCCAAATCTGTTCCGCCCTGAACGATACCGAACAGCGCCTGTTCACCCGCACGAGCGTGCGCTCGCTTGCAACGCTCGAGCCACCGCACGGTCCGCTCGTTGGATGCCCGCACACGGGCCGCGTGGTCGTACGCCCCCCCATCGGCGTCCCGAATCGCCGCGAGTTTGATCCGGGTCTGGTTCGTCGGCCCTGCCTCTGGATCGACCGATGGCGGGCAGTCGTCGAACGCCATGATGATGTCTGCGCCCAAGGCGTTCTGAATCTGCATCGACGATTCCGGCGTCATGCGGACCGTCGAGCCGTCCACGATCGACCGGAACGACACGCCGTCCTCGTCGATCGAGTTTCTGTCCGCCATGGAGTACGCCTGGTACCCGCCCGAGTCGGTCAGGATCGGGCCCTGCCAGCCCATCATCGCGTGCAGCCCGCCGAGATCGCGGACCACCTCATGGCCCGGCCTGAGCAGGAGGTGATAGGTGTTGCCGAGCAGCACCTCGCAGCCGCACTGCCGGAGCAGCGATGGGAACAGCCCCTTGACCGTGGCCTTGGTGCCCACGGTCATGAAGGCCGGTGTCTCGTAGCTGCCGTGCGGTGTCTCCACGCGGCCCACCCGGCCCCGACCCCGCGCAGCGCGGTGCAGGATCTCAAAGCGGATCGGGCCGGTCACCCGCTGTCTCGCGCATCGCGCGACGCACGCTCGAGGGTCTTCTTCTCTTTGCTCGTCAGGCTGTGCAGACCGCTTTCGTTGACCTTGGCGAGAATTCGGTCGACCTCACCCTGATCGCCCTTGCGAGCCCGCCCCCTCGCCGGTGTTCGCGACCGCGCCGCCGAGCGCGATGGCCCGATGCCGAAGTCCAGAAAGCCCCGCAGCAGGTGCTGATTGCGGATGAAATAGAACCCGGCGACGGCCCCGCCGAGGTGAGCGGCATCGCCGCCCGCGTTCCCGCCGCCCATGACCAGGTTGATCGTCGCAATGCCGACGTAGCCGTAGGCCAGCCATTTCATCTTCAGGGGCACCGGCGGGAAGAGCAGCATCACCCGCATGTCGGGCGCGATCCGGGCGCACGCCACGATCACCCCGAACACGCCGGCGGACGCCCCGATCAGAGGCGTCCCGATGGTTGTCAGGGCCAGCGTGCCCGGCAGCGGCACGTTCGCGACGCTCAGCCCGGCGAAGAGCAGGTACAACAGCCCGCCCCCGATGCCGCAAATCAGGTAGTACGAAAGGTACTTCGTCCGCCCGAGGTACTGCTCGACCATGCCGCCGAAAATGAACAGCCCGAGCATGTTGAAGAAAAGGTGCGTGATGTCCGCGTGCAGAAACTGGAACGTGACCACGCGCCAGACCTCGAGCGCCCTGAAGCCCTTCAAGAACGAGAAGTGGCCATACCCGTTCAGCGGGTGCCAGGTGCGGTACACCTGCACCGCCGGGGTTACGTTGCCCTGCGCATCGCGCACGCCGATCGGTTGATTGGTCTGCGGGTCCACGAGCGGACGGGGCCACGAGACACCGATCGAGACATTCGGAGGCCGTGGGGTGTCGGCGGGCACCGCACGCGCCGCGACCTCCGCCGGGATCGCCTGCGGGATGACGCGGATGTCCGCGATGTCCACCACGGGCAGCATGGCGTCGAGCACGAAGATCGATACATTGATTATGATCAGCCAGCTGGTGATGGACAGCGATCGGGGGCGGAAGCTCACCCGGCTCAGCCCCCCGCCCATCGGCGAACGCTGGCCCGGGCCGTAGTAGTCGCGATCGTGAATGCCCATCCCGCCTGCCGCTCCCTCGGTCGTGCCGTTTGCTGTCGCCACGCAGTCTACGAAGCCGGCGCGTCCGTGCCAGCCGCCGACGCGCGATCAAGCGCCCGACGCTCTTCGCTGGTCAGGCTCTCAAGCCCCTGCCGGCTGATCTTCTGCAGGATCCGATCCAGTTCATCGGCATCCGGGGGCCCGGAGTCCCATGAATCGTCGCCCGCGTCCGGGGCCCGCGCCCCGCCCGCGGCGTCAAGATCGAGAAACCTCGCACGCGACATCTCCTGCCAGCTCACAAAGGCCCCGATCACGGCCACACCGAGCAGCACGGTCTCGTTGACCGTCAGCCCGATGGCGGCGAGCACCGCCGCGGAAACCAGCCCGACGGTGCCCGAAAGCCTCGCCGCCCCGGCCTCTCCCCTGGCGGCCCACAGCGAGGCCTGCACCAACCGGCCCGCATCGAGCGGGTGCATGGGGACAAGCAGGTTGAACGCCAGCAGCATGGCGTTGTTGGCGTGCAGCGACCACACCAACCACGCACCGAGGCTCTCGGCCGAGGCCGCCCGGGCCGCGTCGCGGTAGTCGAACGGGTCGAACAGCACCAGGTCCCACGAGCCGGTCATCCACAGCGTCAGCGCGCTCAGCGGCACGAGCATCACGAGGCTCGCGATCGGCCCCGCTGCGGCGATCGCGGCCAGCTGCCCGGGCCGGAGCGTCTGCTCCCCGTGATCGAAGCCGCCGAGCGGCCACAGCACGATCCGGTCGTGGCGCACGCCGCTACGCACCGCCGCAGCCACATGCGACGCCTCGTGCACCAGCACAAGCACCAGAAGCCCCGCCAGCCCCGCGGCCTGAAACAGCAGGCCCGCCCGTTCCTGCTGAATGGACTGCACCAACCGCACAGCGATGAACACCACGAACACGAGGTGAAGCCGCACCGACACACCGCGAACCACCGCCATGGGCAGCGACCACGACAGCGGGTTCTCCCCCTCGCCGAACACCCGTCCCGCGGCCCTCGCGAAGCCTCCGGAGCGTCCCGAGCTTTCGCGGAGATTATTCACGCCTGTCCCGCCGCCGGGGCGAGCACCTCAGGCGGCAGCACGCCCCGCACCACCGCGAGCGCCAGCGCGCTCAGCGACTTCCCGTCTTGCAGCTCGCCCCGGTTGATCATGCCTGCGATCTCCCCGACACGAACACACACGACCTCGATGTTCTCGTCATCCTCGGGCGACGGCCGAGTGGCGGTCAAATCGGTCGCCACGAACGCGTGCATGAGCTCGTCACTCATGCCCGGCGAGGTGTAAAACCGGCCGAGGGCGGTCACCGTTGCGGCGCGGTACCCGGTTTCTTCTTCCAGCTCACGCGCCGCGCAGCCGAAGGGGTTCTCGCCCGACTCGAGCGTGCCCGCCGGCAGCTCCAGCACCGGCTCGCCCAGCGCGGGGCGAACCTGCCGAACCATCAGCAACTCGTCCCCGGAATCCGACCGGACCAACGGCACCAGAATGACCGCGCCGGGGTGACGCACGATCTCACGCTCGATCGGCCGACCCGAGCGTCCGGTGATCGTGATCACCGCGAAGTCAAACTTGCGACCGCGATGGATCAATCGCTCCCGCGGGGTGGATTGCTGCTCGCCCATGGCCAGAATCGTACCGTGTCCGAACCGGCAACCCAACCACAGCCCGTGATCCGGCTCAAAGGCATCCAAAAGGCCTTCGGCGACGCCCGCGTCCTCCGAGGCGTCAACCTCGAACTGCCCGAGGGCGAGACCACCGTCGTCGTCGGCCCCTCGGGCTGCGGCAAGTCCGTCATGCTCAAGCACATCGTCGGCCTGCTCAGGCCCGACGCCGGCGAGGTCTGGTTTCGAGACATCCGCATCGATCAGATCCCGGAACGAAAAATGGGGCCCGTCCGGACACGCATCGGTTTCCTGTTCCAGCTGTCGGCCCTGTTCGACTCCCTCACCGTGGGCGAGAACCTCGCCTTCCCGCTCCGCGAGGGCAGGTTTTCATCTGCGGCAGGCATCGACAACCGCGTCCGTGAAGCCCTCGACATGGTCGACATGGCCGGAAACGAGCACAAGCTGCCCGCCGAGCTCTCGGGCGGCCAGAAGAAGCGCGTCGCCCTCGCCCGCGCCATCATGCTCCAGCCCGAGGTCATGCTCTACGACGAACCCACCACCGGACTCGACCCCGAGCGGGCGAAGGGCATCGACGACCTCGTTGTCCGCCTGAAGGACCGGCTCGGCGTGACCGGGCTGGTCGTCACGCACGACATCGTCAGCGCCCGCCGCGTGGCCGACAGGATTGTCATGCTCGACAAGGGCGAGGTCATCGCGCAGGGCACGTTCGAAGAGCTGGTACGATCCGGCGGGCCCCGGGTCCAGGCCTTTTTCGAGGCGGCCGGTTACGCCGCGTCGATCTGACCCACGGAGCCGCTCGCATCCGCGCCGCATGGAGGCCGCATGAAAGTCCCAACCCGGGAGATCTGGATCGGGCTCACCGCCATCGGCGGGCTGCTGGTGCTCGCGTGGATGCTGATGCGGTTCGGCGAGCTCGCCGGCGTCGGCGTCGAGCACCGCCGGCTCGTCATCCGCATCGATTCCGCCCGGGGCATCTCCGCCGTCGCCCCCGTGACCTATCGCGGCGTGCGGATCGGAGACGTCACAGGCATCGGCCTCGCCGAGGACAACAGCGGACAGGCCCTCGTCAGCCTGCGTTACCGCGCCGATGCCGCGCTGCCCACCGATTTCGACATCTTCCTCGACGCCAGCTTCGTGGGCGAAGCCACGCTCGACATCGAGCCGCGGGACGGCTGGGATGGCTCCATCGCACCGGGACAGGGAGAGGAGTACGCCGTCGAGGTCCGATCGCTGAGCTCCGCCATCACCAGCGAACTTGGCAGCCGGCTCGCCCGGCTCGAACAGACCGCCGATCGCGTCGACGCGCTCGCGGAGATCTACACCGACGTCGGCCAGCGCCTCGCCGGCGTCATCGACAGCAACGACGATCGAGCGCCCGACCTCAAGGCCACCCTTGAACGCATCGACACGGTGCTGGCACGAGCGGAGTCGTGGCTCGACGAGGGTGCCCTGCTCGCCGACATGCGCGATGCCATCACGAGGTTCGAGGACTCGGCCACCATCATCGGCGACGAGACGCGTGCCCTCCGGCAGCGGGCCGAAACCACCATGGACGCCGCCGATGCCGCGCTGCTCACGCTCGACCAAGCCGGGGCTGAGGTCACCGCCATCGCCGCTCGCATCAACCGCGGCGAGGGCACCCTGGGCCAGCTCGCGACCAACCCTGATCTCTACCGGTCGCTCGAAGCCGTGGTCGAAGAGCTGCAGATGATCATCCGCGATGCCCGCCTGCTCGTCGAGAAGTTCCGCGACGAGGGCGTGCCCATCAACTTGTGATCGGATCCGCCGGCGTCCGACCCGCGGCGGGTGCGATCATTCCCTCGCGTCCTCAAGCCCCTCGTCCATGATGTCTTCGGCATCGTCGCCGGACGCGCTCCGCGTCACCCCGGACGCCTCGGGCTGGTTCGATTCGCCGTCGGCCCGCCGCGGAAGATCGATCGACGCCAGCACGCCGAAGTGATCGGAACCGGGCAGCCGCACGCGTTTGAGGCTGGAGACGCCGAAGACGTTGGACAGAAAGAGGTGATCGAGCGGGTAGCGCATCAGCTTGTGCCGCGCGTGGAAGGTGTTGAGCAGGGCGCGGCCGATGCGGGGGTCGCGGAGGCCGCCGATCCGCCGGAACTGCTGGGTGGTGCGCGACCAGGCCACATCGTTGAGATCACCGACGACGATCCAGCGTTTGCGGTCGGACTCTTCGATTGCGTTGGCGAGCAGCAGCAGCTCGGCGTCGCGCATGCGGCTGTCGTGCCGATCCCCGTCGGAATCTTTCAGCCCGGGCGGCGTCGGGTGCAACGCGACCAGGCGGATCGGCGCGGTGCCGTTGCCCGCGAGCGTGACATGCACGGAGGCCCGGTCGTCCGAAACGATGTGCTGAACCTCGGCCTCCTCGATCGGCACACGGCTGAGCAGCACGATGCCAAGCCCGTCGCCCCGGACCACGCCCTCACGGTGCGCGTACCCGTCGGCGACGCCGCGGAGCGCCGCGTCCCACGCTCCGTCGATCTCGATGAGCAGCAGGATGTCCGGGTCGACCCCGCGGATCGTTTCCGCGACCTCCGCCTTGCGATCGTTGCGATAATCGAGGTTCGCGATGAGCACCGAGAGCCGCGAGTTCGCGTCCGCGAGCGGGCGGCACTCCTGGCGCCAGATCCGCGAAAAGGGAAGGATCAGCCAGAGCTGCCAGCCGGCCACGCCCAGCAGCACCGCCAGCAGCGCGGCATGCCACGCGCTCCACCCATTCATCGCCCCGTGGATCACCGTGAGCGCGAGCAGGGCCACGCTCGTCCCCATGATCTGCACGCGAGGGAAGTCGCAGACCCTCGCCACCCAGTGCCCCGTGTGGACCAGCGGCAGCAGCGTTAGAACGAGCACAAACCCGGTTGCGATCGCGACGAGCCAGATCACGGCTGTCTGCTCCCCTTCGGAACGATGCTCCATCGATCACCCGCGGTGTACGCGGGCCACCGATCAGGCTAGGACCGCCACCACGTGCTCGACCCGTATTCCGCGTTGTCGCCAAGCTCCTCCGCGATGCGCAGAAGCTGGTTGTACTTCGCGTTGCGATCGCTCCGGCACGGCGCGCCGGTCTTGATCTGGCCGCAGTTCGTCGCAACAGCGATGTCCGCGATCGTCGAGTCCTCCGTCTCGCCCGAGCGGTGGCTCAGCACGCAGCTGAAGCGGTTCCGCGTCGCGTAGTTCACGGCCTGGAACGTCTCGCTGAGCGTGCCGATCTGGTTGACCTTCACCAGCACCGCGTTTCCGGCCCTCTCCGCCACGCCCCGCTCGACGAACTTCTTGTTGGTCACGAACAGATCGTCGCCCACGAGCTGCACCGTATCGCCCAGCTTGGCGGTGAGCTTGGCCCACCCTTCCCAGTCGTTCTCGGCCAGACCGTCCTCGATCGAACGGATCGGGTACTTCTTGCACCAGCCCGCCCAGAGATCGATCAGCTCGTCGGACGAGATCACCTCCTGGGACGACGAGAAGAACTTGTAGCCCTGGTTGCCGTCCTTCTCGGCCTCGTTCCACAGCTCGCTCGTCGCCGGGTCGAGCGCGACAAAGATCTGCTCGCCCCACTTGTAGCCGGCCTTGTCGGTTGCTTCCTCGATGACCTTGAGCGCATCCTCGTTGTCCTTGAGGTCGGGGGCGAAGCCGCCCTCGTCGCCCACGGCCGTGGACATGCCCCGGTCCTTGAGGACCTTCTTCAGCGTGTGGTAGATCTCGACGCCGGCGCGGAGGCCCTCCTCGAAGGTGTCGAAGCCCCACGGCTGGATCATGAACTCCTGGAAGTCCACGGTGTTGTCGGCGTGCTTGCCGCCGTTGAGGATGTTGAGCATGGGCACCGGCAGGGTCTTCGCGGCCGACCCGCCCAGGTAGCGGTACAGCGGCAGTCCCGAACCCTCCGCCGCCGCCCGGGCCACGGCCATCGAGACGGCCAGCGTCGCGTTCGCGCCCAGTTCGGACTTGTTCTCGGTGCCGTCGAGATCGAGCATCTCGGCGTCGATGCCCTCCTGATCACGGGCGTCGAACCCTTCGATGGCCGGCGCGATCCGGTCGTTGACATTGTCCACGGCCTTGGTGACGCCCTTGCCCATCCAGGCCTTGCCCCCGTCGCGCAGCTCGACGGCCTCGTTCTCGCCCGTCGAGGCGCCGCTGGGCACCGCCGCCCGACCGATAGCGCCGGATTCGAGCACAACCTCGGCCTCCAGCGTGGGGTTGCCGCGGGAGTCGAGGATCTGGCGGGCGTGGATCAGGTCGATGCCGAAGGCCATGGGGGGTCTCCAAAGTCGTCTTTCGGGTCCGGAAGTCGCCGGCATCCGGGTCCACCCCAAACGCGCGACGAAATCGGCCGATAGTAGACCCGCGGGTGCTCGGCGCGGGGCCGCGCGCTAGGGTCCAGCCGAGGCCTGACGGGAGAACGCAATGGCGGGCGATGCGTCGCAGTCGAGCGGGTTCACGACGAAGCTGGAACTGATCCGGGGCGAGCTCAACGCCCAGGGCCACCGCGTCGTCGCGATCTGCGATGCCGCGTTCGAGGCGTTCTTCAACAACGACATCGACGCGGCGCGCGCAGCCGCAGGGCTCGACGACGAGATCGACCGCGTCGACGTCGCCCTCGAACAGCAGGCCGTGGTGCTCCTCTGCGACGCCGCCCGCGAGGCAAACGAGCTGCCGCCGGCCCAGATCCGCGAAGTGCTCGTCATCGTCAAGGCCAACAACGAGCTCGAACGGATCGCCGACTGCGCCGTGCACATCAGCGAGCATGTGGCCAAGCGGAACGGCGTCGAGATCCCCGAGACCTTCCGCGTGCTGTGCAACAGCGTCATCGGTATCGTCCGCGACGTCTGCCGGTCTCTCGAGCAGCGCGACCCGAACACCGCCAAGCTCGTGCTCCGCGCCGAGGACACCGTCCGAGGGTTCAAGAACGCCGTGCTCAAGGACGCGGAGCGACGCATCGCCGACGGGACCATGGCCGTCGACACCGCGTTTCTTCTGCACGAGCTCGCCTCGTGCTGCGAGCACATCGCCGACCACTCGACCAACATGGCCGAGCAGGTCCTCTACGCCGTCACGGGAACGATCGTCCGGCACTGCGAAGCCGGCTGGATCGAAGTCAATCTCTAGCGAAACGCCCGAACCTAGGCCGGCTTCGGCGCCTTGTAGAACGGCAGCGGCACCACCTCCGCGTTCAGCGTCGACCGGCCGGTGCCGATCCCAAGCTGCGCGCCAACCTCGGCGTTCGGCGTGTTGACCAACGCCATCGCGATCGAGCGGTCCAGGGTCGGGCTCTTGCAGCCGCTGGTCACGACACCGACCGCCTGCCCGCCGGCCGTCACCGTCATGCCGTGCCGCGCCGTCCGGGGCCCGTCGATGGTCAGCCCCACGATTTTCCGGCTTGGGCCGCCCCGATCGCGGGTTTCGAGCAGCGCCCGCTGACCAACGAACGCTTCCGTCCCCGAGTCGGTCTGCTTGTCGAGGCTGATCGCGAAGTCGACACCGCACGACAGCGCGTTGATGTCTTCGCCGAGCTCGTTGCCGTACAGCGGCATGCCGGCCTCAAGCCGCAGCGAGTCGCGCGCCCCCAGCCCGGCGGGCTTCATCAGCGCGTCCGCCTTCGCCGGGTCGACGTCCTTCATCAGCAGCTTCAGCGCCATCCCCGTCGCGCCCGCCGGCAGGATCACCTCGACGCCGTCTTCTCCCGTGTACCCGGTCCGGCTCACGATCAGCTTCACGACCAGCAGGTTCTTCACCACGAACCGGTACTTCTTGAGCGTCGGCACTTCCTTCGAAACCTGCGACACCATCTCCATCACGCGGGGGCCCTGCAGCGCCACCATCGCCGTTGATTCGGTCTGATCATCAAACTTCAGGTTGAAGCCGTTCGCCTCGATCAGGCCCTTCAGGTGCGCCTTGATCTTGTCACGGTTTGATGCGTTGACAACGACCAGGAACTCGTCGTCGTCCAGGCGGTACACGATCACATCGTCCTTCACCCCGCCGGTCTCGTTGAGCATCAGCGAGTACCGGCACTGCCCCTGCTGCATGTCGCTGATCTTCCGGCTGCAGGCGAGCTCGAGCAGCCGGCGGGCGTGCCGGCCCTGCAGCTTGAGCCGGCCCATGTGCGACACATCGAACACGCCTCCCGACGCCCGCACCTGCCTGTGCTCGTCCAGGATGCCCGTGTACGACATGGGCATCGACCAGCCGGCGAAGTCGACCATTTTCGCACCGTGCTCCATGTGGAACTTGTGCAGCGGGGTGTGTTTGAGTTCGCCCAAGGCGTGTCTCCAGAAAGGATTGCCAGAACTTACGCCGGCCAGGGCGTGTTGTCGAGGAGACGGACGCCGCTCAGAACCCCCGCGGCGAAAATCCGCAGCCCACCCGGATCGCTCGACGCCGGCGGCAGCAGCGTGTCCGCGTCGCGGACCGTCGCGTACTCGATCTCGAACCCGGCCGCCCGCAGGTGCTCCGAGAGCACGAGTTCCGCGGCTCCGATCGATGCCTCGCGCCTCGCCGCCTCGAACCCGCGCCAGATGCCGACCGCGCTCGCTCTCGCCTCGGGCGTCAGGTGCTGGTTGCGGCTCGACATCGCGAGCCCGTCGGCTTCACGAACCGTCGCGCCGACCAGGATCTCGGTGTCCCGCCCCTGCTCATCGCTCATCGCAGCCACCACGCGCGATTGCTGCCAGTCCTTCTCCCCAAAGACCGCCGCCAACGGTGTGCACACATCAAAGAGGCGGCTCACGACCCGGCACACACCCGCGAAGTGCCCGGGGCGGAACCGGTCCTCCAGCCCGGGCAACCGGCCAACCGCCGGAACGGCGGGCTGAGGTGCCGCGGCGGTGTCGCCCGGCGGGTAGATCTCTGTTTCGTCAGGCGTGAAGGCCAGGTCCACGCCGAGCCCTCGCAGCATCGCGAGATCCTGCGCGAGGGGGCGAGGGTACCGCGCCAGATCGCCCGAATCGTTGAACTGCGCCGGGTTGACGAACACGGAAACGACAAGCGGACAGCCCCGGGCGCTTGCCGCCGACGCGCCGAGTCGCATCAGCGACAGGTGCCCCTCGTGCAGGGCCCCCATCGTGGGCACGAGCACACAGCGCGTTGCAGCAACCGCGGACCGCAGATCGGCGACGGTGGACAGCGTCTCCATCGGTGCAGGGTGCCGCCGACGCCGGCGAGAATCAAGCGCGGGCGGAGACGACGGTGCGGGTTCGGGCCAATGTGCGCGACTTGCCGAGCACGCTCCGGTTCTGAGCCGCCTCCAGACCGAGCTCGAGATCGTACATGCCTTCGGCGTCGTACTCGCATCGAGCGACGGCACCGATCAGGATGAACGGCTCGTCGTCGATGTAGTGGATCTTGACCACCAGCTTGGACCCCGGGTAGCACATGCGTCGTGAGCGGATCCACAGCCGCGAGTGGCTGATCGCCGTAGCGCGGGCCGACCAGTGCGCGCCGTCACGCATGCGGGTGTCGAGCTCGCTCAGCTCGAGTTCTGCGGTAAAGCGTCGGCCCCCACCTGGCTCCTTCATTGGCTGCACCCCTCCAGCCCGCAAGATTGACAAACGCTTGCGGCCGTGTCGAGTCCGACGGGGCCCGCGAGCCTGAAACCGACGCCCCCCGCAACCGCGAAGCGCTACCGAATGCCCAGCTTCACACGCAGCCGGCCCAGGCCCGCCCGGACGAAGCGAACCAAACCCATCGCTTGCCCCGACTGCGGGTCGATCGTTGCGTTGCCTTCGGACGCGGGCACAAGGCCTTCCATTTCGGCGTAGCTTCTCGGACGATCCGTGTACAGGTCGTGCCGGCAGCGTTTGCAGCGAAGCCGGGTCAGGCCGCGGTCGCTCAAGACCCGCGTGTCGCCGCACCGCGGGCACATCGGGACCAGCATCCGTGCCGGAAGCTCTCGCTCTACTTCGAGCATCGGCGTTATCGTATCAGCCCGAGTCGTTGACAGGGCCCTAACGTTGCGTGTGAATGATCCTCGGATATGGGCAGACCGAATCGAGCACGTCGGTCGAACGACACTCCCTGACCGGGCCGCCGTCCGCTCGGCGGCCGCCGCGCCCTTTGGACGACGCCAGACGGCTGGACTCCTTGCGGCGTGTCTGACCCGGCGGGTGTCCCCGATCGACCCGTCGGGGATTACCTCCGGCGACGACCGGCTGCTCGCCGCCGCGGCAGGCGTGCTGCCGATCCCCGCGCCGCCGCCGGCCCGGGGCCCCATCCAACCGCGATCGCGCGAGGATGTCATCGAGCTCTGGACGGAGCGGGAGCTCACCATGGTTCATGCGGCCTGGCTGCTCGAGGGCTGGACCGATCTGGCCGAAGCCTCCGCTCGCTGGCTGATCGACGAGATCCAGCCGGACAACGCGACCAATCTTCCCTGGGCCGTGCACGTGTTCGCATCGCTCTCGGTGGAAGACGGCTCGCACGAGGCGCGGATGTACGCCGAAACGCTCATGCACAACTGCGTCGTTTCAACGGGGCGGCCCGACCCGCTCTCGGCCCTGATCCTGCTCGATGCCGCCCGGCAGCTCCGGGTGCGTTACGCCGGCTGATTCGAGTTCGCTGACCACAGCCAGCGTTCCGGGTCGCGGACCAGCGCCTCGTCGTGCCGGCACTTGATCGCCGCGGCGACGAGCCCCATGAAGGCTGGTTGGGGCCTCAGGGGCCGGCTGGTCAGCTCTGGGTGGAACTGGGCGCCGAAGAAGAACGGGTGCGTGGGACGCGAGTCGCCGGGCTCGCGCACACTGGGCAGCTCGAGCACCTGCATGATCGGGTGCACGGGATGCCGGCCGCTGAAGACCAGCCCCGCGCGAGTGAGCTCGTCGATGAACTGCGGCTCGACCTCGTAGCGATGCCTGAAACGCTCGCGTGCGGACTCCCCCTGGTAGAGCAGCGCCGCGAGCGAGCCGGGCGTGAGCGCCACATCCTGGGCTCCGAGCCTCATCGTGCCGCCGAGGCCCTCGATTTCCTTCTGCTCGGGCAGCTCACTGACCACGAACGGCCCCGCGCCCCCGAACTCGGTGCTGGTCGCGCCCTCGATGCCCAGCACATGGCGGGCGTACTCGATCACCGCGACCTGGAAGCCGAGGCAGATGCCAAGGTAAGGAATGCCGTTCTCTCGGCAGTGGCGAACGGCCGCGATCTTTCCTTCAACGCCGCGTGTCCCGAAGCCGCCGGGAACGATGACGGCATCGAGCCCCTCGAGCATGTCCGCCGCCACCGCTGGATCGGAGATCTCGGTCACGTCGAGCCAATGCTGCTCGATCCTCGCCGGCTGATGAGCCGAGCAGTGCTCGAGCGCCTTGTCGATCGACGCGTACGCGTCGCGCAGCTCCGTGTACTTGCCCAGAATGCCAACGGCCAGGTCGTGCCGCTTCGTCGAGGTCAGCCCGACGATAAACGATCGCCAGCGATCACGCGCCACATCCTCGTGGCCCGCGTCCACCCGGTCGTGCAGATCCAGCAGCGACAGGATCTCGCGGTCGAGCCCCTCTGCGCGCAGCTCGTCGGGGATCGTGTAGATGCTCGCACGGTCGTGCATGCTGAACACGCGGTTCAGGGGCACGTTCGAGAACATCGCGATCTTCTGCCGCGCGGCGTCCTGAACGTAATTCCCGGCCCGGCACGCGATGATGTGGGGCTGGATGCCCGCCTCCATCAGCCGCTTGATCCCGAGCTGGGCCGCCTTGGATTTCTGTTCGCCGAGCGCCTTGGGCTCGATCACATAGGTCAACGCCACGAAGCACGTCGAGCCCTCGCCCTCTTCGAACGCGAGCTCGCGGAGCGCCTCGATGTAGAAGCCGTTCTCGTAATCGCCCGCCGTGCCGCCGACCTCGACGAACACGACGTCGGCCTGCTGACCGTTGCTTCCGCCGGCCACCGCCAGCTCGCGGAGCTTGCGTTTCACTTCGCCCGTGACGTGCGGGATCATCTGCACATCGCGGCCCAGATAGCTCCCCCGCCGCTCGCGCGTCAGCACATCCGAGAAGATCTGGCCGCTCGTGATGTAGTTCCGACCGGTCATGTTCTGGTCGAGCACCCGCTCGTAGGTGCCCAGGTCCATGTCGCATTCGGTGCCATCGTCGAGCACGAACACCTCGCCGTGGCGGTACGGGTTCAGCGTGCCGGCGTCGACGTTGAGGTAGCCCTCGAGCTTGATGGGGGCGACCTTCAGGCCCTTGTCCTTGAGGACCTTCGCCATGCTCGACGAGAAAATGCCCTTGCCCAGCCCCGACATCACCGTGCCGATCACGACGACATACTTCGTGCGACCTTTCACGTAGCCGTCGGGAATCGGCGAATAGAACTCGGTCTCGACACTGGTCTGCGCGGTCGACGCCAGCGAGGGCAGCGGGGAGCCGTGCTGGGTGGGAGAGGCACCCTGCGGCGAGGGCGGCCGCGACGCGAGGACCCGGATGTCCGGCGAGCCGGTGCGTCCCTGATGAGGCATGACAGAGTCTATCACAGCCCGCGCCCTCCATGCGCCGTCCCCGACCGGGCGTGCCAACGTTTCACAAACGCCGCGTATTGCTCGGGCGTGTCGATGCCCACCCCGCCGGCGGGCTCGATGGCCACCGCGATGCGGTAGCCGTGCTCGAGGAAGCGAAGCTGCTCCAGCCGCTCGGCCTGCTCGAGCGGCGTCGGCGCAAGGGCCGCGATCCTCGCGAGAAACCAGCGGCGGTACGCGTACAGCCCGACATGCCGAAGCCGGCCCACGCCCCCTCGACCTTCGCGATCGTGCGGGATCACCGAACGCGAGAACAGCAGGGCATGGCCCGACCGGTCCACCGCGGCCTTGACGATGTTCGGATTCGCCGGGTCCTCGCCCTCCGCGAAGGGGGCCGCGACCGTCGCCACCGGCGCGTCGGTTGCTCCGATCGCGCGGATCGCCGCGTCGATCACGGCGGCCTCGATCTCGGGCTCGTCGCCCTGCACGTTCACGATCACCGCGTCGTCCGCCGCACCGAGACGCTCGGCGACCTCCGCCACGCGGCTCGTTCCCGTCTGGTGGTCCGACCGCGTCAGCACCGCCTCGAAGCCCGCGGCCTCGACCGCGGCGACGATCTCGGTCTCACTAGCCGCCACGATGACGCGGTCCACCAGCGACGCCCGCGCCGCCGCCTCGCACACGTGCACGATCAGCGGCGTTCCCGTCTCGCTGGCCAGAACTTTCTGAGGGAAGCGTTCCGACCCGAGCCTGGCGGGGATGATCGCCGTCGCTCTGGGGTCGGGGCTCGTCATTGCCCCCGCAGCCTCTTGACCAGCTGCTTGACGGTGTCGTACCGCGCCTGGATATCGCGGTAGTCGAACTGCTGCATGGCGATGCCGCTGGCGATCTTCTCGGCCTCCGCGGCTGCTCCCCCGTCGCTCTCGGCCTCGGCCTTTTTCGCCAGAGCGTCCATGAGGGCGTATCGGAGCTTGAGGCCGGTTTCGTCGCGATCGTCCGTGTGGCTCGTCAGCGCCTGCCGCAGCGTGTCGATCGCGGGGTCGATCATCCCGATCTTGCCGAAGCTCTCGCCGAGCATCGCCAAGGAGCGTGCCTTGTACTTCCCGTCGCTCTGGCTCTTCTGGAGCAGCGGGATGGCCTGCTGATACTCGCCGGCGTCGAAGTGCCGACGCCCCAGCTCGTACTTCGGGCCGGCGTCCGTCGGGAACGCCTTCACGCGGGCCGCAAACTCCTGCATCTCGAGCTGGCGGAACTTCTCTTCCGCCTGCGGGAGCGTCGCCTTGGCCTTCTCGTCCCCGGCCTCGGCTTTGCTGCGGATGCTCACGAGCTGGCGGCGCGCGACCCGCATCTGGATGTCCCCGGCCTGCTGGCGGAACGAGAACTGGCCGTGCTTCTTGTACGCCTTCATCGCGATGGTGTAGGCGAGCTTTTCGTCATCGGGCGTGCCGCGCTCGAGCAGCCGTTTGATGTAGGTCTTCGCCGCCGGGACGTCGTCGGGCCTTGACTCCAGATCCGCCTTCGCCCGCTCGACCAGCCGCTCGATCGTCTCGGCGGACTTGGAGATGCTGTCCTCGTCGGCGAGCTCTCGCTGTTTGTCGGCGTTGCGGATGTTCCGGCGGAAGCCGCCCTCGCTCCGGTCCTCGAACCCTCCCCGGCTCAGCGTGGCCTCCGCCGACATGTTGCGGACACTCTGCGCGAGCTTCCCGTCTGCCGGGTCGAGGCGGACCGCCGCCTCGCCCGCCTTGGTTGCCAGGTCGAACGCTCCGAGTTCCTGCATCGCGCGCATCAGCCTGACGGCGTGATCCTTCTTGGGCTTGGCGTCCGCCTGCAGGGCGTGCAGCGCCCGCTCACCCAGCCAGTAGGCCGGCTCGGGCAGTTCGGCGCTCGCCGCCGCCTCCGCGACCTTGACCGCGTTGCCGGCGTCGGCGGGCCTGAGCGCCCATGTGAGCAAGGCCGACAGGTACTTGGCCACCGGGCCCTTCGCGCCGGCGGTCGCCTTGACCGTCTCCTTGCTGGGCCCCTTCTTGCCGTTCTGGGCCGTGAAGGAAAGCGCCGCGGAGCAGAACGATTCCATCGCGTTCATGTCGTGAGGGCTGAAGCCCAGACCGCGCAGCCACAGCTGCATCGCGTAGTCGTGGTTGCCGGTGTCCTGTGTCGTCCGGGCGTGCTCGAAGAACTTGGCCGCCTTTTCGGGCGAGTTCTCGACCGCCGCCTCGGCCGGGGCCGCATCGTCCGCCGAATTTTTGCCCTTGCCGATGAACGCCACGCAGAACTCCCATCCAGTCGATGTGCGACACGAATGCTAGCGCATCACTGCCCGTTGTGTCTCTCGCGCCGGTTCTCGGGCCTCGCTACACTCGGTTGTGCTTGAACCGAGCGAACTCCGACTCCGGCTCCACCCCGATCCTGCCCTGCGGGTGCGGGCCGAATCCGTCCGCACCGTGGACGATCGCGTCAGAGCTCTCGCCCGCCGCATGATCGAGATTATGCGAGAGCAAGATGGCATCGGCCTCGCCGCCCAGCAGGTCGGGCTCGACATCAGGCTGTTCGTCTGCGATGTGCCCGCTGATCCGTCAGAAGGTGCGGAGCCGGCCGTCGCCACGGGCACCGACGGGCCGATGATCTGCATCAACCCCGAGATCGTCCAGCCCTCCGACGAGCGATCGCCCTTCGAAGAGGGTTGCCTCAGCCTGCCCGGGCTTCGAGGCGAGGTCATCCGCCCCGAGATCGTCACCCTCCGTGCGCTTGACGCCCAGGGAAACCCCTTTGAGGCGCGAGGCGGCGGCCTGCTCGCCCGCTGCTGGCAGCACGAGACCGACCACCTCGACGGGGTGCTCATCATCGACCGCATGACCCAGATGTCGCGCCTCAGAATCCGCCGGAAGCTCCGCGATCTGGAGCGCGAGTGATGCGGCTGGTCTTTCTGGGCTCTGGAGCCTTCGGCCTGCCCACCCTCCGCACGCTGCTCGAGCGGCACGATGTCGCGATGGTCGTCACCCAGCCAGATCGGCCCGCCGGGCGAGGCGGCAAGCTCACGCCCACCCCTGTCGCCGAACTCGCGAGCGCCGCCGGCGCAAACGTCTTCAAGCCGGAGCGCATCAACCGTCCCGAAGCCGTCGCCCAGGTTCGTGCTGTCGAGGCCGACGCGTGGGTCGTCATCGCCTACGGCCAGAAGCTCGGCGCCGCCCTGCTCGAGGGCGTCTTCGCGATCAACCTGCACGCCAGCCTGCTGCCCAGATGGCGCGGCGCGGCCCCCATCCACCACGCCGTCATGGCTGGCGACCACGAGACCGGCAACAGCGTGATCACACTCGCCGAAGAAATGGACGCCGGCGACGTGCTCGCAACCACCCGAAGATCCATCGAGCCGACACAGACGACCGGCGAACTGCACGATCTCCTCGCCGAGGATGGCCCCGGGGCCGTGCTCGAAGTGCTCGACGCGCACGGCAGCCGCAGCGTGCAGCGAACCGCGCAGGATCCCTCGCTCGTCACCCTCGCCCCCAAGCTCTCGCGGGGCGATGCGACCATCGACTTCGGTCGAACCGGCGCGCAGTGCCGGGCGCACATCAACGGCCTGAGCCCCTGGCCCGGCTGCACGGTTGACGCCGCGGGAAACACCATCAAGCTGCTGCGGGCAGGCCCGGCGCACGGGACGGGGCGGCCCGGCGAACTGCTCGACCCGGCAACGGGCGTCGTGGCCTGCGGAGACGGAGCGGTCCGATTGATCCAAGTCCAGCCGGCCGGCAAGAAGCCCATGACCTTCGCCGAATTTGCCCGCGGCCGGAGCCTCGAAACCGGGACTCGGCTCGCACCAACCACACACACATGAAGCGGCAGTCCCTTCAGGCCTTCCCGCAAATGCTCTGGGATCTCGTCCCCGGACGGCGCTCCGTCAAGCCGTCGGCACCCCCGTCCAGGCCGCCCGCCGGCCCGCCCAGGGCGACCTCAGCCCGCGCGCCGTCCGCCGCCCAGCGCCGATACGACGAGGTGACACGCTGCATGCTTCAGGAGCACGGCGTGCGCGTCCGCAAGTGGCGGACATCATCCAGCGGTGTCGCGTGGCAGGTCACCTACCGCGACGGCACCGTCAGCCGTCTGATCGAATCGCCCCGCCCCCGCGGCCCGGTCTCCGCGGCGATCTTTCTCCACGAGATCGGGCACCACGCCATCGGCTTCAACCGCTACAAGCCCCGCTGCCTCGAGGAATACCACGCGTGGATGTACGCGCTCAAACAGATGGAGCGATGGGGGCTGACCATCACGGACCGCGTGCACGACCGCGTGCACGATTCGCTGTACTACGCCGTGTGCAAGGCGCGGCGTCGCGGACTGAAAGAACTCCCCGCAGAACTCGCTCCCTACCGCGAACCGCGCCGACGGGGCTCGTGACCGGGCCGGTCCAGCCCCGCTTCCGCCGCCGCGGACATCGCCGGCCGCCGGCACGAGCAACGCCCGCTGCGCTGGACTGATCTCCGTCAAGGCGACAGCAACGAACTCGCCGTTCCTTCGTGTCCGCAGCCATGCCGGCGGGTGTCCGGAAAGGGCGTTCGCGGCCCAGCAGCCTGTGCGCAAATGAACCGCATTTCATGAGCGTGACACGACAGACATGATAGAATCCGATGGCAGCGCGGTCCAAACCACCGCTTCCTGTGCTGTCCACCTTCAGGCCGCTCCGTTGCGGCCGTTTCTGCACGTGAGCACACAGTGCGGACTAAGGGCGTGGCTCTGACTCCTTCCCATTGGAGGCCGCCTGTGTCCGATCGTTCCACACCGCTGCTGAACCACCTGTACACCCGCTTCCGAGAGGCGTTCGGCGTGCCGTCCACCATGCTCGACCTCGACAGCCAGTGGACGCTGAGGCCGGATCCCGACCGCCGCGCCCCCGCCATGTTTCTGCTGGTGAACGGCTCGTACGAGAAGCCGGCCGTCTGGCTCTTCGATCCTTACGACGGCAATGACAACGTCTGGCGCACCGCGGTCGAAGTCCAGGACGACGTCGATCGCATCATCAGTTTCGTCCAGGGTCGGGTCGTTGACGCGTCGAAGTCCTGGACTGCCAACGGCCAACCGATGGGACCGGACAGCGGGATGGAGAATCCGGAACCACAGGAGAAGTCTTGAGGGGGAGCCTCGATTCGATGGCACACACACGCGGTCTTCAACCGGACTTTGATGATGTTGCCAACCGCCTGCACGGCCGGCACTTCCACGAACTCGCTGAATCGCTCCGGGCCCAGATCAAGCCAATCCTCACACGCTGGCTTGAGTCGTGCTTCACCTGTTGGCCGCTACGCCCGCAGCGACGAGAGGGACAGACTGAAACGCTCCGTTGCCTGTACGACGGCCTTCACCGACGCTAATCACACCTAACCTTGCGGCTGATGCACACGCGAGCCTCATCGCTGGATTGGATATGGGGCCAAAAGCGGCAACGCCGCCGAGGCTCTCGGCGGCGTTGCCCATGTCCAATTAGCGAACCGTTGAGCCAGTCGCGTTTGCAACCGGCTCGGCAAAATAGCGGGGGCAGGATTTGAACCTGCGACCTCCGGGTTATGAGCCCGACGAGCTACCAGGCTGCTCTACCCCGCAATCAGGTTGAGAGCCTAGGCCCGCCGTGGCGGGCGGTCAACGCCGCGAACCCGCATCGGTTCCGCGTAACATCAGCCATGAACGACACCGATCGCGAACCATCACCCCTCAACACGCTGCTCATCGGCGGCGGCGCCCGTGAGCACGCCCTCGCGGTCGGTCTCAAGGCTTCGGCATTCATCGGCGATCTGCACGTCACCCACGGCTCGAACCCGGGCCTCGCCACGCTCGGGCGCGTCGTTGACGTTCCGGTGCGAAAGGCCGAGATCTACCGCCTCCTCCAATACTGCGATCGCCACGCCATTGGCCTCGTGGTCATAGGACCCGAGGCCCCCCTCGCCGAGGGGTTCGGCGATTCGCTGCGGTCCGACACCCGGCTCGTCTTCGGGCCCGACGCGAAAGCCGCCCGCCTAGAGTCGGACAAGGCATGGGCCAAGCAGCTCATGCGCTCCGCCTCCATCCCCACGGCCGAGGGACGAGCCTTCTCCAGCGCCGAAGCGGCCATCCGCTACCTGGAGAGCCGCGAAGAACGGCACGTGGTGAAGGCCACGGGCCTGGCCGCCGGCAAAGGCGTGCTCGTGCCCGATTCGCTCGAAGAGGCCATCGCCTTTGTCAACGAGTGCATGATCAAAAAGCGATTCGGCGACGCCGGCTCAACCGTGCTGATCGAGGAGATGCTCGAAGGCCCCGAGGTCTCCGTCCTCGCGCTGGTCGACGGCCGAAACATCTATGTTCTCGAAACCGCCCAGGATCACAAGCGACTCCGCAACGGCGACGCCGGGCCGAACACCGGAGGCATGGGCGCCTTCAGCCCGAGCGGGAGACTCGACGAGGACGACCTCGCCCGGATCGAGAGCGAGATTCTCGTGCCGACACTCGACGCGATGAAGCGTGAGGGGCTCGCGTACCGCGGCGTGCTCTACGCCGGCCTCATGATGACGCCCGCCGGACCCAAGGTCCTCGAGTTCAACGTTCGCTTCGGCGACCCCGAGTGCCAGGCCGTGCTCGCGCGGCTCAAGAGCGACCTGGGCGAGGCGATCATCGCCACCTGCCGCGGCCGCCTCGCCGAGATCGACCTCGAATTCGCGCCAGAGCCCAGCTGCTGCGTGGTGCTGGCCTCGCACGGCTACCCGGACTCACCCCGCAGCGGCGATGTCATCACCGGCGTCGACCAGGCCGAGGCGATGGACAAGGTCAGCGTCTTTCACGCGGGCACGAAGCTCGACAACGCCGGCCGGCTCGTCACCGCGGGCGGTCGGGTCTTGAGCGTGGTCGCCACCGGCGAATCTCTCGACGATGCCCGCGCCGCCGCCTACCGCGCCGCGGAGGCCATCCGCTTCGATGGCAAGCAGTTCCGCTCGGACATCGGAGCCGCCTCAGCCGCCCCCGCCTGACAGCATGCCAGCAACCACGCTCGCGGCGTCGGTGGTCCGCGGATACCGCCGGCCCACTCCGCCCGCGTGGACCCAAACGGCGTCATCGTCGACCCACAGCGCAAGGCCCGGCACGGGCAGCCCGCCAAACCGCTCGAGAGCGAGCGTGCTCGCCCCGAGGTCCGCCTCGCCCAAAGCCACCGCGTCGGCTTCAATCCGCGTGAGCAGGTCCAGCAGAGCGTCGGCCAGGGCCGCGTCACCGCCCCAGCCGCGTCCGCTCCGCTCAAACACCGCTCCGGCAACGCCATCGCTCGAAACGATGCGCATCACGGAGATGTCTGACGCCGGGAGATCGATCGCCGTCCTCGAAAGCAAGCCCGTGACATCGGTGGCAAGGGAGGCGACCGATTCGCGTCCCACATTCACCGTGCTCAGGAAGCGGCGATCACCGGATGACGCCAGGCTCTCTCCCCGGCCCTCTGCATCCAGCGCAAGGCTCCACGATCCGGTCTGTGATGAAGCCTCGATCGACAGCACCGGCTCGGTCGTCGGCACGGGCCCCTCGATGTGCGTGACCGTCGCGAGCGACAGCGCCCCGATGAACTCACCCACACGGGCCGAGTCGGCGGGCGTCACCACGGGGCTGCGCACGCCCCATCGCTGCCCGACCCGGGCCAGCTCGAACGATCCGCCCTCCGGCGGCCGAACCTCGATGCGATTTACGGCCGCATCAAGCCCCGGAAACGCCACCGGTGAGGCCCACGCCCCAAGCGACGAAGGCCAAAGCAGCTCGGCGACATCCGAGTCGATCCGCGCCGGCCGCCCGTCGATCGTTGCGGCCCGCTTGCCGGAGAGCGTTTCCGATCCGATGCGCAGCGTCGTCGACCCTGAAGCCGTCCACACCCTGCACTCGACTTCGGCATCGATCGAACCCGGGTCGGCCGATTCCGCAACGGCCGAAGTCAGCAGCCGGAGCCCCGCGTTGAGGCGCCGCTCGTCCACGGGCCAAACCGTCTCCCCTCGCCGCACCACCCAGCCCGAGGGCCCCCGCTCGAGGACCACCGACCCCCCACCGCCGCTCGACTCGATGCGGACAATTTCTGAGGGCCTGGCGTCCGCGATCCGAAGCACACCGGCGTCGCCGCGTCCCGCCGGGGTCTGGTCGATCACCACCAGCGCCAGCAAAGCGACGAACACGCTCGCCAGAATGCCGACGGTCCGGATCCGCATGGCGCGAGTCTACGCATACGCTCGCCCATGGCGCGGCCCGTGATCGGCATCTCGGCGGACCTGATCGACCACAACGGCCTCACCCGCGCCGCCGCTCCGGTGACCTATGTCGACGCTGTTTCGGCCGCGGGAGGCATCCCGCTCGTCCTGCCGCCCAATCCCGAAACGGCGCTAGAACTGCTCGAGCGATGCGACGCCCTGGTCCTCACCGGCGGCGACGACCCCGCAACCGAGCCGTTCGGTCAGCCCACCGATCCGCGTGTCACGCTCGTTCGCCCGAAGCGCCAAACGACCGAATCGCTGATGATCGAGCACCTCGCATCCCACCGACCCGACACGCCCGTGCTCGGCGTCTGCCTCGGCATCCAGATGATGACGCTGCACGCCGGAGGCAGGCTCGACCAGTTCATGCCCGACACCACACCCACCCACGCCGACCACTGGGAACGCCAGCACGCCGTCCGCTCGCTCGACGCCGAACGGCTCGGCGAGGGGGTCGTCAACAGCAAGCACAAGCAGGCCATCGCGGACCCTGGCCGGATGCGCGTCATCGGGGTCGCTCATGATGGCGTGTGTGAGGCCGTCATCGACAGCGATCGCCGGTTCTACCTCGGTGTCCAGTGGCATCCCGAACGTACGGATTACGAACCGCTCGGGGCTGACCTGTTCAGGCGGCTGATCCGCTCGGTCCCTGCTGCCCGGTGATCGTGCCGTCGAGCTGACGCGAGCAGTCCACGCCGAGGTTTGAGAAGATATCCCGGGTGGCCCGCGACTGATTGAGCGTGTAGAAGTGGATCCCGTCGACATTGTGATCGAGGAGGTCTCGGCACTGCTCCGTGGCCCAGTGCACGCCCACCCGCGACGCGGCGTGGTTCGACAGATCCGTCCGCTGCACCGCCCGCAAGAGCCCCGCCGGGAACCGCGCGCCGAGCGCAAGATCCGCCATCCGCTGCATGCCCGTGTGGCTCGTCACCGGCATGATGCCGGCGATGATCGGCACATCGATCTTCGCCAGCCGACACCGCTCGACAAAGTCGTAGAAGTCACGGTTGTCGAAGAACAGCTGGGTACAGATGTAGTCCGCGCCGGCGTCGACTTTGGCCTTGAGATGATCGATGTCCTTCACCCGGTTCGGGCACGCCGGGTGGCCCTCGGGGAACCCGGCCACACCGATGCCGAAGCCGCGCGGGTCCGGGTGATTCGCGTCGCCGAACGCCCGGATCGCCGACACAAGCTCCGAGGCGTAGGTGTACGCATCGTCTTCATGCCGATGGCCGGGCTGATTGGCGGGCGGGTCGCCCCGCAGCGCGAGGATGTTCGAGATGCCCGCCCTGCAGTACTGCTCCAGCAGGGCTTCGATGTCGCCGGTCGAGTGGCAGACGCATGTCAGGTGCGGGACGGGATCGAGTTCCGTCTCGCTCTTCAGCCGCAGCACCAGGTCCTGTGTGAGCTGCCGCGTCGAGCCGCCGGCGCCGTAAGTCACGCTGACGAACGACGGGTGCAGCGCCTCCAGTTCGGCGATCGAGGCAAACAGCTTCTCCGACGCGGCCTCGGTCTTTGGCGGAAAGAACTCGAAGCTGAAGCTCGTTGATTTGATCCTGAAAATGTCGCTGATGTGCATCGGGTGGTTCCAAGAGGCAGTCAAAGCGGGCCCCCCGCGTCAGCGAGGGGCCTGCGAATCAGCGAATCGCCGCGATCAGTAGCGGTAGTGCTCGGCCTTGTACGGGCCGTTCACCGGCACGCCGATGTAATCGGCCTGCTCCTGCGTCAGCTCGGTGAGACGGACACCCAGCTTGTCGAGGTGCAGCCGTGCGACCTTTTCGTCCAAATGCTTCGGCAGCATGTAAACCTTGTTCTCGTAGGCGTCGTTGTTCGTGTGCAGCTCGATCTGAGCGATTACCTGGTTCGTGAAGCTCGCGCTCATCACGAAGCTCGGGTGCCCCGTCGCGCAGCCGAGGTTCATCAGACGGCCCTCGGCCAGCACCAGGATCGACTTGCCAAGGCTTGTGAACTCGAACTCGTCGTACTGGGGCTTAATGTTGATCCGCTGCACGTCCTTGGCGCGCGCCAGCTTCTCCATCTGGATCTCGTTGTCGAAGTGGCCGATGTTGGCCACGATCGCCTTGTCCTTCATCTTGCGCATCGAATCGAGCGTGATGATGTCCTTGTTGCCCGTCGTGGTGATGAAGATGTCGGCGGTCTCGATGACGTCCTCGAGCCGGACGACCTGCAGGCCCTCCATCGCCGCCTGCAACGCGCAGATCGGGTCGATCTCGGTCACGAGCACCCGGCAGCCCTGGCCTCGCAGCGACTGCACGCAGCCCTTGCCGACATCGCCGTAGCCGCAGACGACCGCGACCTTGCCCGACAGCATCACGTCCGTCGCCCGGTTCAGCCCGTCGATGAGCGAGTGGCGGCAGCCGTACACGTTGTCGAACTTGCTCTTGGTCACCGAGTCGTTCACATTGATCGCGGGGAATGGAAGGATTCCGCTCTCGGCGTACTGGTACAGGCGGTGCACGCCCGTCGTGGTCTCCTCCGACACGCCGCGGATCGCCTCCTGCAGCCTCGCCCAGCAGCCGGGGTGCTCCCGCTCCTGCTCGCGCAGCTGCGTGAGGAACGCGCCGAACTCTTCGGGATCGGTGTCCACGTTGTGCTCGGGGATCGAGCCCTTCTTTTCGAACTCGTAGCCCTTGAGCACCATCATCGTGGCGTCGCCGCCGTCGTCCAGGATCAGGTTCGCCGGCTCGCCCGGCCAGTTGAGAATCTGGCGGGTGCACCACCAGTACTCCTCCAGCGTTTCGCCCTTCCAGGCGAACACGGGCACGCCCTTGGGGTCATCGGGCGTGCCGTCGCGACCGACCACGACGGCGGCAGCCGCCGCGTCGTCCGTCGAGAAGATGTTGCACGACGCCCAGCGGATCTCGGCGCCGAGCTCGGCGAGCGTCTCGATCAGCACGGCCGTCTGCACCGTCATGTGCAGCGAGCCGGCGATCCGCGCGCCCTTCAGCGG
This sequence comes from Phycisphaerales bacterium, assembly GCA_036751825.1. GTDB lineage: Bacteria > Planctomycetota > Phycisphaerae > Phycisphaerales > UBA1924 > JANQQZ01. The sequence continues at coordinate 3,240 of DAIOTV010000015.1, read as the reverse complement.
CTTCTTGCCGGCGTACTCCTTGCGAAGCGCCATCAGGCCGGGCATCTCGTGCTCGGCAAGACGCAGCTGGTGGCGGCCGGCCTCGGCGAGGCTCAGATCGCGAACCTTGAAGTCCAGCTTGCCATGCGTATCGGGGGTCAGGGTCGGGGTGGCCATTGTGGTCACGGTGCGAGCTCCTCTCGGCGTCGGCGGGCGTTCATCGCCCTGGGTTTCTCGGTGTCTCTGCAATGCGCGCCGAGGCCACGAACAGCCCGGGTCCACGCGTGTCGGTCCGTGTCGGAAGCTCGTGCACTCGCGTGCGCACGAACCCCGCATTCGTCAGCATGCTCTCAACGGTCGCGGGATCGAACCCGAGATGCACATGCCCCATCGTTCGGCGGTACTCGTCCCGGTCGTGCCCCAGCATGTCGATCACCACGAGCGTGCCGCCGCCGTTCGTCGTCCGCAGCACCCGCGCCGCCTCCGCGAGCACCGCGCCCGGGCTCTCGACGTGGTGCAGCACCAGCGAGACGACCGCCGCGTCCACGCTCGCGTCCGGCAGGGGCACCGCCTCCAGATCGCCGCAGATCAGCTCCACGTTTGAGTGGCTCGCGAGCAGGCCGGCGGCGGTTTCCAGCATCGCCTCCGACTGATCCACCGCGAGCACGCTCTTCACATGCGGAGCGAGGTGACGGGCCGCGTCACCCGAGCCGCATCCGAGATCCGCAACCACCCACTCCGGATCGAGCAGCGCAAGCAGGCCCGGAGCCGTGAAGCTGTGCCCGAACAGGGACTCCCGCATCGACTGCCATTCGGCAGCGACCCGGCCGAAGAACGAGCGGCTGTCGGTCCGCCGAGCCTCGATCACATGACCCAGGCGTCGAAGGTCGGCCTCCAATTCCAGCGACGGGTGCTCGTTGATCGAGTCGCGAACCGTCACCCAGAGCGATCGCATCGGGGAGTCGAGATCATCCAGAACCACGCGGTAGAAGGTCGCCGTGCCCTCAGATCGCCGGCTCAGCCAGCCACCCTCCGCCAACGTCTTCAGGTGACGGCTCACCGTCGACTGAGGGAGTTGCACGATCCTCGCGACCTCGCCCACCGCGAGCTCCTCACGCTCCAGCACACGGAGCATCCGCAGGCGAAGCGTGTCGGACAGCGTCGAGAGACTCGACGCGAGCGGTATGGGGTCGCCGGTTCGTTTCATCCGTTCATCCGGATACATCGTAGTATCCGAAGCCGGGCAATCAACGAAAGCGCGAAAAACCTTGCGCATTGGCGGTGAATGTGGTCTGGTCAGGGACGCTCGGCGGGGGGCAGCACGATCGAAGGTCCGGGAACTTCGCCAAGCTCGCGAAGCCGGGCGTTGGCGGCCTCGTTGGCGATGTCGAGAAACAGCACCATGCGGAGCCGCCGGATCTCCTGCTCCGCATCGCCCAGCGAGCCGTAGAAGTTCGCGAGAGCCATCTGCGGCTCGACATTCCGACCCTGATCGAGCGAAGCGGCTTCGAGAAGGGCGACCTCGGCGGTGTCCGGATCGCCCACGATGGCCGCGAACTTTCCGAACAGGATGTAGTCCTTGGGCTGCCGCGTGTTGCTGGCGTGCCTCCGGAGCACGTTGAAAAGCTGGTCGCGTTGCCCGGACTCGACGAGGGCCGTTGCGATCCCCTCGATGTACCGATCGACCTCGTTGTCGATCTCGAGGCCCTGGAGGAACTCCTCGCGGGCCTTCACGGGTTTCTTCATGCCCAGGTACGCGGTTCCGAGCCGGTAGCGGATTTCCGGCTCGATCGGCCGACGGTCCACATACTGCTCGTACCAGTCGGCGGCCTCGGCGTAGTTCCGCTGCTCCAGTGCTCGATCGCCCTGCATCCGCATCGCCTGAAGCGACGGCCCTGCCTCGCACCCGCCCAGGAAGACGAGAGGCACACAGGCCGCCAGAAGGGCTGCGAAGACGAAAAAGAACCGGTCTGTCGTTCCTCGACGTGCGATCATGGCGAACCTCCTGCTGCCGGCGCGAGTGTAGCCGCGTCGCTTCTGTGGCGCAAGAACCGGGATCGGGGACGCCATGCGGACCACACTGCTCAAGCACGTTCTGCCCGACGGCTCGTGGCATGTCGACTGGCTGATCGAGGTCGCCCCGGGGCAGGCTCCCCGCATCCCGACCTTCCGGCTCGCGGATCGCCCCGATCGTGAAGGGGTCCACGGCTTCGACGCCCGGCACCTGCCCGATCACCGCCGACTCTACATGGACTATGCAGGACCGATCTCCCCCTGTCCGAATTTGGGCGATCGTGGCAGGGTCGAACCGTTGGCGACCGGACCCGTGGAGGCCGCCGCCGGCTGGCCGGGCCAGCTCGATGTCACCGTCCGCCTCGCGGGACGCCGCTGGCGATGGCAGGGCCGGCCGATCGACGACGCCATCTGGCGGTTCGAGACCTTGCGCACCGACGACTGACGCGGGCCGCCGCCGAGAGCCGATGCTTCGCGTATGTGCGGCATCACCGGCGCCATCGGACACCCGCTGCCCTCGCGGCGCGACCTCGAGCGGATGCGCGATGCCATGGCCCACCGGGGCCCCGACGACGCCGGATTCTGGATCGGCCAGTCCGCCATGCTGGGCCACCGACGCCTCGCCGTCCTCGATCCCGGGCCCGGCGGCCACCAGCCCATGGTCTCGCCCGACGGCCGATTCGTCCTCGCGTACAACGGCGAGATCTACAACGACGCCGAGCTTCGGGCAAGGACGACCGGCCCATGGCAATCCACCTGCGACACCGAAACGCTGCTCCGATGGCTCGCGGCCGGCAACGGCCTTCACGAGGTCCGCGGAATGTACGCCCTGGCGCTCGTTGACACCCGCGAACGGACCCTCACGCTCGCCCGGGATCCGCTCGGGATCAAGCCGCTGTTCTGGGCACGCCTTCCGAACCGCGTCGTCTTTGCCAGCGAGATGCAAGCGCTCTTCGAGCACCCCGATCTCTCTCCCCAGCCCGACCCGCTCGGCGTCAGCATGTATCTGTCGTCGGTCCGCACCGTCATGGGCCCGCAGACGCTCTTTGCCGGGATCTACGCGGTCGAGCCCGGCGAGGTGCTCACGTTCAACCTCGACCGCCCGCAGCACCCGCCCCGCTCGGCGCGCGTCCGCATCGCCGCAACGGCCGACGAGCCGACAGACGACGAACTGCGATCGATCGTCGAAGACGCGGTCGTCTCTCACCTCCGGTCGGACGTCCGGCTGTGCACCATGCTCTCGGGCGG
>DAIOTV010000014.1:33330-52575 GCA_036751825.1 Phycisphaerales bacterium | reverse complement strand
GGTACTCCGAGTAGCCCTGCTGCTTGGCGATGTCGTTGGCGGCGTTGATGCCGCCCTGGGCGCAGACGGAGTGGGAGCGTTTGACGGGGACCATCGAGAAGAGGTCGACGGGGATGCCCTGCTCGGCGACGCGGATGGTGGCAGCGAGGCCCGCGAGGCCGCCGCCGACGACGATGACGCGTTTCTGTTCCATAGTGCTGGCCTGTTCGTCCTGTGAAACCGGACGGTTTCGTGCCGGGCCGGAAGCCCGACGGAGATGCGGGTGTGTTTATCCGCCGGCGACGGCGGGCTGCTCGGTGTTGGATCTCGGGGCGGGGTACTTCTGGTCGAGTTCGCGGAGACGGTCCTCGCCCTGGTTCTCGAGGATGAGTCGGGCTTCGAGTTCGCGTGCCTTGTTCGGATCGGTGAACACGGCGGCGCCGAGGGCGGACCAGGCGGCGACCATGAGTCCGACGCCGAGGGCGGCGCACGCGACCCCCCACCGCTGCTGGGCCTTCTGCGAGATGGTCAGGCCCCAGGTGATGGCGGCGGTCCAGAGGCCGTTGGCGAAGTGGAAGACGAGCAGGCTGATGCCGACGAAGTAGAAGAGGCTAACGACGATGCCGGCGGCGGTGATGCCGTCGTAGGAGCCGCGGAGGGCGGCGGCGAGGGTGCTGACGCTGAAGTAGTGGTTCCACTCGGTGCCGCCGGGCACGAGGAAGCTCCACTGCCAGCGGAGCGTGGCGACGTGGTAGAAGATGAAGAGGATTCCGACGTAGCCGGAGATGCGTTGCCACTTGTAGCGGCGGTTGTCCTGGTAGGCGTAGCGGTCGGTGTTGTTCTTTCCGGTGGTGGCGTAGTAGACGCCGAGGATGGAGTGGAAGGCGATGGCGGCCCAGAGCGTGATCTCGATGAGCAGCAGGTGCGGGATGCCGGTGTTGATCCACTCGACTTCGTGGTAGAAGTAGGCGGTGCCGCCTTCGAGTTTGGTGAGGTCGGCGTGCTTGCCTCGGTTGGCAAAGCCGCCCCAGGCGAGTGAGCTGTTGGTGACGAGGTGGGCGATGAGGAATACGCCGATGGGCACGATGCCGGTGAGCGAGTGGAGGCGTCGGAGGAGGAAGTGATTCCGGGCCATGAAGCCTTGCTCTGCCACTTCTCAAGTCCTTTCGAGGGGTCGTGCTTTTGGTGAATGTATCGGTGATCGGCGTCAGCCGCCAACAGGCGGCGGGCTGAAGCCCGTGTCGAAGGTTCCTCCGGGGCCGGCGGCGGGTCCGGAGGGCGCGTTGGGGCCGGGGGTGCCGTCGGGGTTGATTTTCCCTTCGGCGATGGCCTGCTGGATGGCCTTTGTGGTCTCGACGAAGACGGCGCGGAGCTCCTTGACGGTTTCGCTGAGTTCCTGGGCGTCCTTCGGATCGAGGTTGCCCTTGGTCTTCTCTTCGAGGATGGCGAGCATGTCGATGTTGATCGCCGCCATATCGGGGGCGAGCATGGCCTGCCTGGTCTGTGGGTCGGGGATGAGCCCGAGGTAGAGGGCGGCCTGGCTGGCGAACATTCGGACGATGTCGCTGAATTCGATCGGCCGATTCTGGGCTTCCTGCTTCTTCTGCTGGCTTTCGGCGGCCTTGGCGGAGAGCTTCTCTTTCTCGCGTTTGGCCTCTGATTTCCAGTCCTCATCGACGATGAGTTTGGGCTTTTCCTGCTCGTCGGCCATGGGCGATTCTCCTTGAAACAGGATAGGCTGTGTGTGCAAAGCGTTTCTCGGGGTACGCTCCCGGCACGGAGGCCGCTGGGTGATTGAGAACAGGTCTCGGGTGTTGCGGCAGGCCGGTTGCGCGTGTGGTTTGGCGTTGCTTGCGGTGGCTGTGACCGGTTGCGTCGGTGAGCGGAGGCGGACGCTGACGGCGGTCGATTTCGCCGCGTCGGGTGCGAGCCCGGCGTCGTCTGTGCGCGACACGGTGTACTCGATCGAGCCCGCGGCGGTGCCGCCGACGGTTCTGCTTGGCGCAACGGATGTTCAGGTGGCGAGTCCGGGTCGGCCGGACGACGGGGTCGCGGCGGGGCCGGAGACCGAAGCGAGCGGCGAGGCGGCGGCGATGGTGCTGGACGCCAAGGTCGGGGATGTGAATGGCCGACCGATTGTTGCGAGCGTGTTTCTGGAGGACCTGATGCCCCGCCTTCGCGCGTCGATGCGGACAGCGCCGAATCGGATGGCGTGGCGTCAGGAGGCGATGACGATCATCCGGGAGAAGCTGTTCTTTACGATCCGGGACGAGGTGCTGTATCGCGAGGCGAAGGCGCAGCTGCCGCCGGAGATTCGGCAGGGGCTTCTGTTCTATCTCGGTCGTTTCCGGGAGCAGGTGCGTCTGCAGAATTCGGGGAGCACAAGCCGAGCGGACCAGCTGCTGCGTGAGCAGACCGGTCAGTCGCTCGAGGAGTTCCTTCGGAGCCAGCAGCGGCAGTCGCTGATCTCTCAGATGCTGGACGGGGCGGCGGCGGACTACACGCCGGTGACGTGGACGGATGTGCGGAACGAGTACGCTCGTCGGTTTGACGAGTTCAATCCGCCGCCGACGGTGTTTGCGCGGATGATCCTGCCCCCGGGCGACGCGGAGGCGGCGACGGTTCGGGAGCGGCTGGAGGCGGGCGAGTCGTTCGCGGCGCTCGCGGAAGACCGAACGCTGAACCGGTATCGCCCGGATTCGGCCGGCGTGGTCGCTGACGAGGGCACCCGCGTGCAGGGCGAGCTGAGCGAGGCGACTCTGGTTGGGTTTCCGGCGTTGAACGCGGCGCTGGTGACGCTGGAGCCCGGGGCGTGGGCGGGGCCGATCGAGTACCGCGGGGGGCGGCAGGGGTTCGTGCTGCTGGACCGGGTTGAGACGCCGGATCGTCGGGATCTTGAGGATGGGATGCTCCAGCTGGAGCTGCGGGCCGAGATCGAGTTCAGGCGGAAGAGCGAGTCGCGTGAGCGGCTGTTTCGGCAGTTGATCGAGGATGCGGGCTTTGGTGAGCTTCGTCAGCGCGAGCTGGCGGAGGAACTGCTGCGGATCGCCGAGGCGCGGCTGATGGCGACGGGCGCGTAGCGTTGGCGCGGCGTTTCCGGCCGGCGTCGGGCGTTGGGCGACGCGGCGAGCGGGTGGCGGCGCGGTATCTCAGGCGGCGCGGCTTCCGCGTGCTCGGCCGGAACGTGCATGTCGGGGTCGGCGAGGCCGACCTGGTGTGCCTGGCGCCCGGAGGCGAAGTGCTGGTGGTGGTCGAGGTGAAGACGCGGACGGCCTCGGTGGGCGACCGCCGGCCCGAGTCGCAGGTCGGACGGGCGAAGCAGCGGAAGCTGCGGCAGGTGGCGCAGGCGGCGCAGCGGGCATTCTCGACGGGCCGGGGGGCGCGCCTGGGTGTCCGCGTTGATGTGGTGGCGGTGGAGCTTCGGCGGTGGCCCCGTCGGAGCGTGGTCCGGCATCATGCGCACGCGGTCAGCTGGTCGTAGCGTTGGAGCCGGATCGTCGGCCGCGATCGACGGTGAAGCCTTGCCGCTGCGTGGCGTCGTTGAGTCGTTGCTGATCGAGCGCCTCGGGGATGATGAGGCTGAACATCGAGCCGGAACCGAGATCGGAGACGAGCTGGATCTCGCCCTGGATGAGGGCTGCGAGCTCTTTGCTGATGGCGAGTCCGAGGCCGGTGCCCTCGTGGGCTCGGGTGAGGCCGGCGTCGGACTGCTGGAACTTGTCGAAGATGCGGGTCTGATCGCTCGGGTCGATGCCGGGCCCGGCGTCGATGACGCTGAGACGGATTCGTGCGACGGATTCGTGCTGCGCCGGCGGCAGCCGTTCGACTCGGAGGGTAACGGCGGGCCCGACGCGGCTGGCGCTGCGGTCGGTGAACTTGATGGCGTTGGAGAGGAAGTTGAACAGGATCTGCTGGAGCTTGGTGCGGTCGGTCTCGACGGCGGGCAGGTCGTCGGCGATCTCGGCGGCGAGGGTGATGTCCTTGCGGCGGGCGAGGGGTTCGGTGAGTCCGATGAGCGATTCGCAGAGGGCGGCGACATCGACGCGTTCGGGCTTGACCTCGGCTCGGCCTGCTTCGATGCGGGCCATCTCGAGGAGCGAGTCGATCATCTCGAGGAGATGCCGCGAGGAGCCGAGGATGTTCTCGAGGTAGCGGACGCGTTTCTGCTGGCGTGTGGAATCGTCGCCGGCGGCGGCCTCGGCGTGGGCGATCTCGAGCAGAAGCTCGGTGAATCCGATGACGGAGTTGAGCGGGGTTCGCAGCTCGTGGCTGACATTGGCGACGAACTCGCCCTTGAGCTTGGCGGCCTCGAAGAGGGCGATGTTGGCGGTGGCGAGCTCGCCGACCTTGAGGTCGAGGGCGGTGTTGATCGAGCGGAGCTGCTCCTGCGACTTCTGGACGTGGACGAGCATGGTGTTGAACGCCTCGCCGAGCTGCTCGAACTCGTCGCCGGTGCGGATGTTGGCTCGGGCGTTGAGCTCGCCCTCGCCGACGCGTTCGGCGGTGAGGCGGAGGCCTCGGACGGGCTCGAGGATGAGCCTGGTGGTGATGAGGTAGAAGACGAGGACGGCGAGGGCGAAGACGAGGACGCCAGCGGCGAAGTGGTAGAAGGCGTTGAGGGCGAGCAGTCGGGCGGCGTCGGTGGAGACGCGGTCGAGGACGATGACGCCCTCGAGGGCCTCCTGTTCGGGGGGCGTGACACCGAAGACGGGCTTGGCGTACTGGTAGCGCCGGCCCGCGCCCTGCCACCCGCTGCGCTGGATGTCTTGCGGGGCGACCGGCTCACGGAAAGTTTCGAGGGCTTCCCGGAGGAAGTCGTCGTTCTCGGCCTCACTGGCCCACTGCTCGTATGAGAGTCGGCGGGCGGGGATGGAATCGGCGGGCGCGCCGGCGAGTCTGGGCGATGGGGGCTGGTCGGACCAGACGGCGACGAGCTGCCGGGAAAGCTCGAGCTGGCTCTCGGCGACGATGCTGTTCATGCGGATCCACGGAACGGCCAGGGCGGTGGTCACGATGAGGATAATCGCGACTCCGAAGAGTATTAGGCATTTGTTTGCAAGAGAGATGCCGCGCGCCATTGGAGACGCAGTTTAGCTGCGGTTTGTGTGAAACTTGACAGGCGTGGGCTGCGAATAGATAATGGATTCTCATTCCCCGAAGATTCGGGCGGAGTACGCGTCGATGCGACGGAGCCTGCACGACAGGACGGTTGGACGGAGCGGTCGATCGGGCTTCACGCTGATCGAGTTGCTGGTGGTCATCGCGATCATCGCGCTGCTGATCGGGATTCTGCTGCCGGCGCTGGGAAATGCGCGGCAGTCGGCTCGGTCGCTGGTGTGCATGAGCAACATGCGGCAGCTGTCGATCGCGCAGGTGATGTACGCCGACGACAACGACGGGGCGCTGGTGGACGCGGGCATCGATCACGGGTCGGTGGGCGAACCGGCGTCGTCGTGGGTGACGCAGCTGGCGCCGTACTTTGATGGTGCGTCGCCGGTGGTGAAGTCTCCGCTGGATCGGAGCCCGTACTGGTCGTTCGAGATGGGCGGGGTGAGCGACGGGCCGACGCTCACCGAGATTCTCGGTGCGATCGAGGACATCAAGCGGCGTGAGTCGACGAAGTCGGCCCGTGATGCCGCGCTCGATTCGTATTTCGCGATGATGCCGCCGACGCGGTGGACCAGCTACGGGCTGAACGACTTCCTGACGAGCAAGGGGGTCGAGTACGACGATCCGGAGTACGGCGAGGTTCGCCCGTACCGCACGCTGAACCGGATTCAGCGTCCGACGGCGACGGTGCAGTGGGTGCTGATGGTTGAGGACGACGCGCGGAACGGCGGTCGGCCGCAGTACGCGACAAGCGACCATGTGCACGCGTTCGACTGGGGCGGCGTCGATGACGAGCCGTGGTCAGGGGCATCAAAGCAGATGGAGATCGCGGCGTTCGGCGGCGACATCAGGACGCCGGACGCCCGAGCGGGGTACGGCTTTCTTGATGGGCATGTGGAGTCGAAGGCGTTTGGCGCGGTGTACTCCGACTTTTACGAGAACCTGTTCTTTCCGGAGGTGGCGAAGTGATGGATCGTGGTGTCATCAACGTGGTTCGTGTCCCGGCCCTGGCTCTGCTCGCCGGTGGGCTTGCCGGTGGCGTTATCGCCCAGGAGATTCATGAGGGCGACATCGCGCTCGGGGTGGACATTGATCGTCTGGCGGTGGGCGATGGATCGACGGACCCGGTGACGGGCGCACTGCTGTGGGACGCGTGTGCGTTCGGCGTGGAGTTGGACAGCAACGCTCGGACCACGAACCCGGGCTTTGACACCGAGGTGGGCGCGTTCCCGCCGAGCGCGTCGATTGGGTACGCGTACCGCGCGGCGTTGCGCAAGTGGGATGGCCAAGACTTTGACGCGATCCCGGCCGAGCGGCTGCGGATCAGCTTCGGGCCCTTGGCAGGCTTCTCGACGCCGCTGACCGATCCGGCGGAGCCCATGGAGGGGCTGTTCGTCGGCGTCGGGAGCAACGGGGAGTTCCACACGCACTTCGCGTACCGGCTGGAGCTCAACGGCTCGCCGGCGACGGGCCCGAGCAGCGCGGGTGTCTATCTGGCCCAGCTCGAGCTGCGGATCGATGACGGCAGCTATGGGCCGACGGAGCCGTTCTGGCTGGTGTTCGACAACGGTGCAAGCGCGACGGAGTTCGATGCGGCGGCGAGCTATGCCCGAAACGTGATCGGCGGGTGCGGGGAGACCGTGTGCGTCGCCGACACCAACGGGGACGGAGCGGTGTCGCCGGCGGACTTCAATGCGTGGATTCTGGCGTTCAACGCGCAGGCGCCGGCGTGCGATCAGAACGGCGATGGTCTGTGCTCGCCGGCGGACTTCAACGCGTGGATCCTGAACTTCAACCAAGGCTGCGACTGACGCGAGCGAGGAAGGGAGAAACGCCCAGGCCGTCGGCGGATGGTCCGGGCGATTCGTGCGGGAGGGACTGATAACTGATTCCCGCGTTTCGTTTTGGGACCAAGACTGCGGCGTGTGCCGCTGGTGTGGAAAGGAGTGAGAAGATGAAGACTCGGCTGATGGGTGTGGTGCTGGCGGCTGGTGCCGCGGCGACGGCTTCGGCGGACCTCGAGAGCGATTTCGGCGTCGCGTGGGACGGCGTGGGGCAGTTGGCGGTGGAGTTCAACTTCGGCTCGGTCGAGCCGATCGCGAACTTTGCGACCAACGGCGGCGCCAACGGTGACTTCACGGGCTGGTTCAGCGACGAGCCGGGCTTTGCCAACTTTGACACGGATGAGCCGGACGAGGGTCTGTTCGTGGTTCCGGACGGCACGGTGGTCGCCTTCGAGCTGATCTCGGCCTCGCCGGCGTTCACGGTGTACGACCTGACGTTCGACAACATCGTGGCCCCCGGCACGAACATCGAGCTCGGCAGCGTGCAGCGTGATGCGCTGACGGGCGATGTGATCTCGGGCTTCGACGATCACCCGTGGTGGACGGTCGATGTGAACAGCCCCGGGTACGACCCGAGCGTGTTCTCGTACGACCTGACCTTCCGTCTTGTGGATCTGCGGACGGACGGCATCGCGCCGCTGGCACCGACGGACCCGATCACGGTGACCTTCACCCGGATCCCGACGCCGGGCACGGCGGCGCTGCTGGGCCTGGCGGGCCTTGGCGCGATGCGTCGTCGCCGCTAAGGACTCGGGGCCCGATGGGGTCCCAGAAATGGTTTCCTCTCGTGACACCCGCTCCGGGAACGTGTTCCCCGGGGCGGGTGTCCTTTTCGGCATACGATTATGGTGATGAGCACGCGATCGAAGCACGCGACGAGGATTCTGGACGCGATCCGGGACGAGGGCCGGCCTCTGTCGGCGGACGAGGTGCGGGACCTGCTGCGCGACACGGGGGTCGGTCAGGCGACGGTGTACCGGGTTCTGAACGCGGCGGTGGACGAGGGGATGCTGCGGAAGGTGGACCTGCCGAACGAGCCGAGCCGGTTCGAGCCGTCGGAGCTGCCCCACCACCACCATTTCCAGTGCGACTCGTGCGGGAGGGTGTTCGATATCGTGGGCTGCCCGGGTGACCTGAGCGGGATGCTGCCGAGCGGGTTCAAGCTGCGGTCGCACGACATCACGCTGCGAGGGCAGTGCGCCGAATGCCGGAGAGCCGCTTCGTGAGCGGTCGCCGGGTGTACCTGGAGACCTTTGGCTGCCAGATGAACGAGCTCGACTCGGAGCTGGTGGCGGGTCGGCTGGCGTCGCTGGGGTACACGTTCACGGGCGATGCGCGCGAGGCGGATGTTGTTCTGTACAACACCTGCTCGGTGCGTGAGCAGGCTGAGCAGAAGGTGTGGAGCCGGCTTGGTGATCTGAAGAAGACCAAAGCGACGAAGCCCGGCATGGTTGTGGGTGTGCTGGGGTGCATGGCCGAGCGCGACGGCGCGGGCCTGATGGACCGGATGCCGGTGGTTGATGTGATGTGCGGGCCGGGCGAGCTCGACAAGCTGCCTGCGCTGCTGGACAACGCGGTTCGGACGCGTGAGAGCCTGAACGCGGACGAGCGGGTGTCGGCGAAGGCGGCGGCGCTGCAGGGGAACACGAGCCGTCGGAGCGCGACGCTGGCGGCGGCGGCGGATTCGCTTGAGCACCTGGACCTTTCGCGGGCGGTGTCGCCGATCGATCCGGTGGGCAGCGAGCGGCGGAGCGCGTACGTGCGGATCACGCGGGGGTGCAACAAGTTCTGCACGTACTGCGTGGTGCCGTTCACGCGGGGGGCTGAGATCCATCGGCCGCCGGAGCACATTCTTGATGAGTGCAAGGCGCTCGCGGACAAGGGCGTGATCGAGGTGACGCTGCTCGGGCAGACGGTGAACCACTACCGGTACGAGCACGGGTCGGCGGAGATGGTTGACGGCGTGCTGCAGCCGCAGAAGGGGCGGGCGTTCAAGGGCGGGCACCGGCGGGATCCGCTGTCGGGCGCGGGCGTGACCACCTTTGCCGATCTGCTGTACCGGATCCACGAAGAGGTGCCGGCGATCAAGCGGCTGAGGTTTGTGACGAGCTACCCGCGGGACTTCGGGGACGATGTGCTGGAGGTGATGCGCGACTGCGAGCGGATCTGCCGGTATGTGCATGTTCCGGCGCAGACGGGCAGCGACCGGATGCTGAAGATGATGAACCGGGGGTACACCGTCGCGGAGTACGACGAGTTCATCGCGCGGTGCAGGAGCTATCTGGATCAGCCGGAGATCGGTCGGCCGCTGATGCTTTCGGGCGACATCATCGTGGGCTTCCCGACCGAAACGGATGAGGACTACGAGCGGACGGTGGCGCTGCTCGAGCGGACGCGGTACAAGAACTGCTTCATCTTCAAGTATTCGCCGCGGCCCGGGACGGTGGCGTTTGACAAGATCCCGGACGATGTGCCGGACGAGGTGAAGCGTCGGCGGAACAACGATCTGCTGTCGGTGCAGGCCCGCATTGGTGAAGCGATCGGGCGAGCGCAGATCGGGCGGGAGTTCGATGTGCTCGTCGAGGGACCGAGCCAGAAGGCGCTCAAGGCGAGCGGGCTCAGCCAGAAGGGCGCGCGGGAGGCTTCGGGCGGCGTGCAGCTGACGATCGGGGGCGTGTCGCGCGATGATTCGGCGACGGCGCTGCTCGAGCGGATCGAGACCGCAACGGTGCAGATGTCGGGCCGGACGGACGGGGACCAGATCGTGTTCTTCGAGGTGCCGACGGCCGAGGCGCGGGCGCTGCCGGGTGTCATCCGGCGTGCGCGGGTGACCGATGCGGCGGGGCTGGGGCTGTTCGGCGAGTTGGTCTGACGGCCCGCGTCAGTCTTCGTTCTTGAATCGTTCTCGCGCGCGGCGTTTGGCTGCCAGCAGGCCCTGGTCTTCGCTGCTCGCGCTCTCTTCGACGACTTTGGGCGCGTCGCTCTTCGGCTTGGTCGGTTGCTCGGCAGGACCGGCGGCAGGACCGGCGGCTGGACCGGCCGATCGGGCTTCGGCTCGTCGGCGACGGGCTTCTCTGGCGACGGCTGCCGCGTCGTCGTCGGTGAGGGCGGTTGTCTGCTGCTGCTTGGCACGCTTGGCGGCGGCGCGGAGGGAGGCGAGGTCGGCGCCGGCTGTTGGCGCGGTGGAGGCGGCGGTGGCCGAGCGTTCACCAAGGAAGCGGTCCCACGCGACGCGGCGGGCGGCGACATCGAGCAGCAGGAGCGCGAGCGCGACGATCAGCAGCTCATCGCGGAGGGGGGACTCGGCTCGGCGGGGCTCGATGGCGGATCGGTCGAACAGCTGGGCGGGCACGAGCGATTCGGTGGTGAGGACCGACCCGCCCGCGGCGGCGGCGATCTGCTCGACGCGTCGGCGATCGCTCTCGAGCAGGCGGTGCTCGAGCGAGCTGGTCTGCGTGGTGCCCCCGAGCGCGGGGAGCATGGGGCCGTCGGGGCCGGTTGGACGGACGACGGCGATGTAGTTGCCGGCCTGCGGGGCGGGGATGGAGGCGGCGTATTCGCCCGGGGCGACCTGGTCGAGCACGACCGGGACTGGCGTTCCCGAGGGGGTGTAGATGTTGGCTCGGACGGTGAGGGCGTCGAGCGGGTTGCCCTGCTCGTCGGCGGCGATGAGGCGGGCTTCGAGTCGGCCGTCGTTGATGACGGTCGTAAGTTCGAGATCGCTCGCGTCGGCGGGCCGCGCGATGGACTGGGCGATGCGGGACCAGAGGCTGTCGAACGCGCCGGCGGCGATCCACTGGCGCGACCAGTCGCGGGCGTCAGAGGTGAAGGCGGCGACGCGTCCGAGCCCGGCGTTCCAGTGGGCGAGCACGGGCTCGTCCTCGCCCGTCGAAAGCACGTTGACGACGGTGGGGTCTTCGCGGAACCTGGTGAGCACGAGCCCGCTGATGCCCGGCACGGCCTGGGAGGCATCCAGCAGCGGCGTGGCGGCGGTGAGGCGGCGGAGGGGGATGTCGCCTTCCTTGATGAGCGGGTCGCGGACGAGGCGGACGGCTCGGACGAAGACGCGGGGCAGGACGCTCGGATTGGTGACGGGGTAGTGGATGCCGCCGCCCTTCTCGGCGACGGCGAACATGGTGTCGACATCGGACTGATCGCCGACGGAGATGGTCGAGACATTGATGCCGTCGGCGGCCATGGCCTCGGCGATCTGGGGGAGGTTCTCGGCGCCGATGCTTCGGCCGTCGGAGAGGACGATGACATGCTTGACGGCGGCCTCGACGGGCGCGAGGGCTTGGCGCGCAAGGTTGAGCGCGGGGGGGAGGTCGGTGCCGCCGCCGGAGCTGATGGCGTTGATCGCGGCGGCGGTGGTTTCGGGGTTGTCGTTCTCGGCGAGTGGGACGATCCATCGGGCGCTGCTCGAGAAGGCGACGACGCCGACGAGGTCGGTCGGGCCGAGGGTGGCGGCGGCGCCGGCGGCCGCGGCGTTGGCGATTTCCTGCTGAGAGCTGAACGATCCGCCGACGCCGGCGCCCATCGAGCCGGAGCTGTCGAGGACGAAGACGATGGCGGTGCGTCGTTCGACGAGGCGTTCGCCGAGATCGAGGTGGACGGGCAGGATTGGTTCGAGGGGGGTGCCGGCCCAGCCGCCTGCGCCGAAGCTCTCGCGGCCTCCGACCATGACGAGGCCGGCGCCGGCGTCGGTGACGTGTGCCGCCAGGGCGCGTTGGGCGCGGGGGGAGACCTCGTCGGCGGGGACATTGTTGAGCACGACGAGGTCGAAGTCCTGGAATTCGAGGAGATCGGTCGGGAGGGCGCTGGCGTCGGTGACCAGCACATCGCGGGTGGCGCCGGCGAGCGCGCGGGTGATGTTGGCGGTGCCGTCGGCGGCGGACGTTGGCGCGACGATCAGCACGCGGCCCATGCCGGGGCTGATGGTGAACGCTTCGGCGGTGTTGTTGTCGAGCTGGGTGTCGCCCGCGAAGCGGCCCGGCGCAGAGGTGTCGGGCTCGAACACGGCTCGGAAGCGAGAGAGCCGTCCGGAGCCGAGAGGGGACTCGAGCAGGACGATGTGGCGTCCGGCGGAGAGTTCGAGTCGTCGGCCCGTTTCGGCGGACGCTGGTTCGAGGTCGACCTCGTCGCCGTCGCGGAACAGCCGCAGGGTGCCGGTGGTGCCCTGGGTTGTAGCGATCTCGACGCGCACGGGCACGCTGGAGTCGGTGGGCGCTCGGGCCGGGGGGACGACGGCCTCGACGATGGTCTCTCCGGCGACGCGGTATTCGACGGGTATGGCGTCGATTCGGACGGAGGTCGGTCCTGTGGCGGCGCGTTCCGCGGCGGCGAGGGCGTTGCCGGTGGTTTCGTTGCCGTCGGTCACGAGCAGGATCCGGCCTGTGGCGTCGGGCGGGATGAGGCTTCGGGCGAAGTCGATGGCGCCGGCGATGTCGGTGCCGTCGGAGGGGATCGGCTCGATGACTCGATCGGCGATGCGTGCGGTGGTGGGCGTGGCGATGGCGATGGCGCGCTCGGCGAAGGCGACGATGCCGAAGAGGTCGTCGGGGCCTCGGGCCTGATCGAGCTGGCGGACGATGCGTTCGATCTCGGCGCGCATCGGGACGGGGCGTCCCTGCTCGTCGGTTCCGGCGCTCGCGTAGCGGTCGACGGATTCGGAGCTATCAACGACGAGCACGACGGCGAGCCGGTTGGTCTCTCGGACCGAGCTCGCGCCGGCGAGCAGGAGGGCGAGGGTCGTGAGCAGCGCCGCCCGCACCGCGACGGCGACCCAGCGCCGGAGGCGGGGCATGGTGCGGGCGAACCTCAGCAGGATCCCGCCGAGCGGGAGCGTGAGCAGGACGAGGGCGAGCCACGCGGGGTCGGCGAGCGATGGAATCACTCTGCGTCACCGGCGTCGGTGGCGTCGGTGGCGTCGATGGGTTCGTCGGCGCGGCGGGCGTATCGCTCGAACACGCGGCGGACGAGGTCCTCGTATCGACGGGGCACGGTCTGCTGCTCGACCGCACGCTCGGCGTCGCGGGCCGCTCGGCGGATGGTCTCGCGGGCCTCGGCCGGGGCGGCGGCGTCGAGGGGCCGCCCCTCGGGATCCTTAAACCATTCGCTGATGACGCGTTCGCGGGCGTCGGGGGGCGATTCGCGGTCCCGGGCATCGATGAGCTCGGTCGGGCCCGACCAGGGGTCGGGCGGCGGGCCTTGCGAGGCGGCTGGCGGATCAGCGGCGTCTGGTGCCGCCGGCGCTCGGTCTGCGGCGGGGTCGTTGTCGAGCATCCGGTCGGCGCGGTCGCGGAGATCGTCGGCGAACTTGCGGAGATCGTTGGCTCGGCGTTGTTCCTGAGCGAGGCGCTCGAGGGTGCTGGGCTGGGCGCCGGGGTCTTGCGACGGCCCACCCGGCCGGTTGGGGGGCTGATCGCTGGGCCGGCCCGGTTGCTCGGGCGCCTGGTCACCGGGGGTCTGCGTGGTGGGCCCGTCGGGCGACGGCGCTTCGGGGTTTCCCGGCGTGGGCTGGCCCGGGTTGCTCGGGTCGGGCGACCCCGGCCCTGAAGGGGGTTGATCGGGGTTCGGCTGCGCGGGGCGTTCGGGGGCGTTGGCGTCGGGTTGGGGCTGCTGCCGAGTTTCGGTTGGCTGATCGGGCATCGGGCTGCCGGGCTGATCGGGCGTGGGCTGCTCTTCGGAAGGCCTTGCAGCGGCGGGCTGCTCCTGGGTGCGTTCGTCGGGGGTCGGGCGCTCGGGGGTCTGGTCTCCGGGCCGGGAGTCCTGCTGCTGCTGCTGGCCCTGCTGGTCGCCCGGCTGCTGCTGCCGCTCGCCGGGCTGCGGCTCTGGCTGCGGCTGGCTCTGGTCCTGCTGGTCGTTGGGCTGGTTGTCGTCCCGGGTTTGAGCGTCCTGGGGCTGGTCGGCGGGCCGGCGCGGCTCGTCGGGTGAGGGCTGACCCTGGCCGGCGGGCGGCTGGGGGGACCGCTGCTGATCCTCGGTGTTCCAGTCCTTGTCCGCCTGATCCGGGTTTTTCGGATCGGTGCTCGGCGGCTCGGGGTTGGTCTGCGGCTGCTGCGGCTCGTCGGCGTCGGGCTCGTTCGGCGTGTTGTCCCGCTCGGCCGGGGGCTCGGTCTGGTCGGGAGGCGGCTCGCGCAACGGCGGGCTTGGCGGCGTCGTCCGGGACGGCTGGCGATCGGCTGTGTCGCGGAGCTCGTCGGCGAGATCGCGGAGATCCTGTTCGAGGCGGTCTGGTTCGGGCGCGTTGGGATCGCTCGGCTCGCCGGTTGGCGGATCCGGCTGCTGGTTGCCGCGTTCGGCGGCCCGATCGAGCTCGTCGGCGAGGCGTCGCAGCTCGTCGCGTGTTGCGCCGTCGTCGAGCTGGGGTTGCAGCGCTTCGGCTTCCTGGGCGGCGCGATCGAAGTCGCCGGCGGCGATGGACTCGGCGAGGCGGCGAGCGGCGGAGAACTCTTCCGGCGCGAGCCCGGCGAGACGCTCGGCGGCATCGTCGCGTGCACGCTCGGCGCGATCGGCCTCGGTTTCGGCCTGGTCGGCGAGCGTGTCGAGCTTTTCGGCGGCGCTGGCCACGGCCTCGTCGGGATCGCGCGATCCGCTCTCGAGCTCGGCCTCGAGCGATTCGAAGAACTCGTCGTCGGCTTCGAGGCCCAGGTCCGCGGCGGCCTCGGCGATCTCGACGCGGGTCTCATCGATCGTCTGCTGGGCGGCGGTGACCGCGGCGGGATCGACCGCCGGCGTTGCGTTGGCGGCGCTGATCGCGGCCCAGTTCCGCGGGGGGACGATCAGCACGATGACCAGGGCGGTGGCGAGCAGTGACGCTCCGATGCCGATGCTGGGCAGGGCCCGGGCGATCGGGGGGGCGGTGGGCATGACGAGGTCGCCGCGCTCGGCCTCGCGGGCGGCGATGTCCAGGGCCCAGCGTTCGAACGGGCCGGGCTCGCGAGCCGAGAACTCGAGCGAGGAGGCGAGGGCGGAGTGGGTCTTGGCGGACTGGTCGAGTTCGACGGCCGCGGCGAGCAGGCTGGGCAGACGCTGGGCGCGACGGACGACGAAGATGCCGACGATGGTGACGAACGCGGCGACCATGAGCGCCTGCGGCACGAACGCGGGCGGTGTGCTGATGGCGCCGCCGGTGAGGTGCCAGACCAGCGCGGCGGCGATGGCCACTGCGCCCGCAAAGGGGAACGAGCGAACGATCGCCTCGGCGAACGATGCTCTGATGAGGATCGAGCGGGAGGCCCGGATGCGCCGCAGGACGCCGGTTGGAACCGTGTTGTAGCCGTTGGTCGCCATGTCTTGTAGTCTATATCGGCTCCCTGTCGATTCGGTTCGCTGACGGTTTGGTTCTGGATGAGGCGCCCGGTGTGAATGAGATCGAGCAGTTGATCCGCGGCGAGCGGCTGGACGAGAACCAGGCGGAGGCGTTGTTCGGGCGGCTGATGGGGGGCGAACTCGACGATGCCCGGATCGGGGCGGTGCTGGCGCTTCTGCAGGCGGGCGGGCCGACGGTCGACGAGGTGGTTGGCGGCGCCCGGGTGATGCGGGCGAACGTGGGGCGCGTGCCGTTCGTGCCCGAAGGGGACCAGCGGCTGATCGACACCTGCGGGACGGGCGGGGCGCCGAAGACATTCAACGTCTCGACGGCGGCGGCGATCGTGGCGGCGGCGGCGGACGATCGGGTGCGCGTGGCAAAGCACGGCAACCGGAGCCGGACGGGCCGCGGGTCGGCGGAGGTGCTGGGCGAGCTTGGCGTGAATGTGGACGCATCGGCGGAGGTTCAGGCGGCGTGCCTGCGCGAGGTCGGCGTGTGCTTCTGCTTCGCGATCCACCACCACCCGGCGATGCGGCACGTGATCGGGGCCCGTCGATCGCTGGGTGTGCCGACGATTTTCAATGTGCTCGGCCCGCTGACGAACCCGGCGGGGGCGCGTCGGCAGCTGATCGGGGTGTACGCGCCGCATCTGATCGATCTGATTGCGGGCGGGCTCGCGCGGCTGGGTGTTGATCGCGCGGTGGTGATGCACTCGCGGGAGGGGCTCGACGAGATCGGCCTGGCGGGGGTGACGGACGCGGCGTTGGTTGAGGGCGGCCGTGTCGAGCGCGTTGAGATCGATCCTGCGGCGATGGGTCTGACGAGTGTTCCGCGGGAGGGGCTTGTCGCCGACGATGTCGCGGCTTCGGCGGCGATGATCCGGCGGGTGCTCGAGGGCGAATCGGGAGGTCCGCGGGACATGGTGGTGGCGAACGCGGCGGCGGCGTTGTGGGTTGCGAGTGTGTGCGAAGCGATAGGCGAGGGGGTGCCTCTGGCGCGGGCGGCGATCGACTCCGGCCGGGCCGCCGGGCTTCTGGCTCGGCTTGGGGCGCGGTCGCAGGCGGGCTGAGGGGGTTTCAGTCGTCTATGACGTTGACGACGCGCCGGGCGACGCTGTCCGGGTGCAGGACGCGTTCGTAGCCATAGGAATCGTCGTCGACGACGAGGGCTCGGGCGAACGGATCGCCGGTGATGAGCGAGTCGGGGTCGGGCTCGATGAGCACGAGGGCGTCGTAGCCGAGGCCGGCGTCGCTGAACCAGGATCGCATCTGGCGGGCGGCGTCCGCGGCGCTGGAGGAGCCGATGAAGCGTGCGGCGCGGACATCGGCGAGCAGTTCGACGCCGAGGTCTTCGGTCAGTTCGGGGGAGCCGCCGGTGGTGTCGGCGACCTGGAAGCCGAGGCCGCGGAGGGTGGCGACGGTCTGCTCGATGCCGGCCTCGATGGACGGCTCGATCGGCCGATTGAAGGTGGTGACGACGAGCACGCGGAGTGCATCGCCCGCGGCGACGGCGACGGCGGCGACCGGGGGGGCCGGTGGCAGGGGCGCGTCGCTGCGGGCGTCGGTGTGCGGGTCCGCGTGGTCGGCGACGGCGGCGATGCTGGGATCGGCGTCGGACTCGCTCAGCATCACGACGGACACGGGGATGCTGATGAGGCCCACGACGCACCCGATGGCGATGGCAACGCCGGGGTTGAGTCCGGCGGCCCTGTCGCGCTGGGTGCGGAGGTTTCGGCGTCGCTCGGCGACGCGGTTGACGGCGCGCTTGCGGCGCTCGGCGGCGCGGGCGCGGGCGTTCTTGCGCTGCTCGTGGGCGGGTCTGCGGGTCGGCTCGCGGCGGGGCCGGGGGGTTGCGCGATGGGCGCGTCCGGCGCCCGGGTCGGCCTTGGCGGCGTTGATCGCCTCGTCCGCTTCGCGGAGCGAACCGTCGATCAGGTCCTCGACCCCGTCGATGTCGTATCGGCCCGACCACCAGTTGGCGACGCGGACCTTGGGCTTCGGCGCGGGGCTCGGCGGCGGGCCGGCATGGGACGGGTCGCGCCCCGGGGGCACCGCTTGGGCCTGGGGCGGTGAGGGGGCGGCCGGCGGGGCGAAATCGGCCGGGCTTTCGTGGGCGTCGGCGGGCTCGGTCGCGGCGCCGCCCACGCTGGGCAGCATGGCGGGCCTGACGGCGAAGAGGTCGGGCGCGGCCAGCACGACCTCGAGGTCTGCCAGCATCTCGGCGGCGGTCTCGTAGCGCTTGTCGTAGTCGGTCATGCCCCGGCGGATGATCCACCGGATGGCTTCGGGGCACCGCCTTGTGATCTGGCTGAGCCCGCCGTGCGCGGGGAAGGAGCCCTCGACGGTGGCGTACATGACGGCGGCGGCGGCGTAGATGTCGAATTTCTCGCCGTTGACCTCGTTGACCTTGACGCCCTTGAGGGCCATGCGGACGAGTTCGGGGTCTCGGAAGTACTCGGTGCCGTGGGTGGTGAGGGTCATCGCGGAGCGCAGGGGCGTGATGAGGCCGAGGTCCACGATGTGGGCCTCGTCGTGGTCGACGATGATGTTGTCGGGCTTGATGTCCTTGTGCCAGAGGCCGCCGGTGTGGTAGCGGTCGAGGACGACGAGAACATCGCGGCCGTAGCCGAGGAGCTTTCGGAGGGCGGGATCGCCGAGTCCATCGGGATCGGCGTCGGCGTGGGCGCGCTGGGTGACGATGCTCAGGGGCTCGCCGGGGATGTAGCGCATGACATAGAAGAAGCGTTCGCTGGTGAGGTCGTGCTCGAGGATGAGGCCGAGGCGTTTGGCGGCGTCGAGGGCTCGGCTCTCGCGGATGATCTGGGGGAGTGTCGAGCCCTCGTGGACGCTGAAGGTTTTGATGACGACCTGGTCGATGTTGCCGATGCCCCGCTTGACGAAGGCGGCGTTCTTGAGCTCGTCGGGCTGGGCGATGTAGAGCTTGCCGCCGGAGCCTCCGCCCTTGAGCGAGCCGACGACGGTGTAGCCGTCGAACTGGTTTGTGCGGCCCCTTGGCCTGTCTCGACCGGGGGCGGCGGCGACGACCTCGGGCAGTCGCCGCTCGAAGCCGTCGACGAGGACATGCAGGCCGACGAGTCGGAGCGGGTGGCCGACGAGGATGCGGTAGACGCAGAGGCCGGCTGACTTGATCTCTCCGGAGACGGCTCGGCCGTAGTGCGCAGAGGCCGACCAGCGTCCGACGACGACGGAGAGAACGGTGAGGATCATGAAGACGGGGATGACCAGAACGGTGCCGATGAGGCGGAAGATGTC
This sequence comes from Phycisphaerales bacterium, assembly GCA_036751825.1. Lineage (GTDB taxonomy): Bacteria > Planctomycetota > Phycisphaerae > Phycisphaerales > UBA1924 > JANQQZ01. The sequence goes on along the minus strand of DAIOTV010000014.1, from coordinate 34,060 downwards.
GGTGATCCACCGGCCGATGGTGGCGAAGATGTGTCCCACGACCCTGGTGAAGACCCGGGCGAGGGGGACGACGAGAAAGACGACGACGACGGCGGCGGCGATCGCGAGGAGGATCGTTCCGAGGATGACGCCCGCTGTTCCCATGGGTGGCCCCCTGCTCCTGTCGGTCTGGCTCGGCCGGTTCTAGCGGCCGAGGCGGGCGGCTTCTTCGTCGAGTCGGCGCAGCTCCTGCTGCTGGTGGTAGATCTCGGCGATGGCTTCGTCGAAGAGCCCGTCGTCGGCCTTGGTGGGATTCAGGCCCACCCCGTTTCGTTCGGCTTCGTCGCGTTCTTCCTTGGTGAAGCTGAACTTTCCGATGACATCGCGGAGCTCTTCTCGGAGGACATCGCGGACCTTGGCGAGTCGTCGGCTGACGGTTGGTTCGGAGACGCCGACGGCCTCGGCGACGCTCTTGCCGGGCATGCCGTCGAGAACGCGGAGGCGGTAGATGGAGAAGTCCATGAAGTCGGTCTTGTGCTCGACATTGCGGATGGCTCTTTCGACCTTGGCTCGGAAGACGGCGGCCTCGTAGGCGGCGTCGACGCCCTGGTCGGCGGAGGCCATCATCCAGGTTTCCTCGAACGAGGCGCCGCGTTTGCCGCCGCCGCGTTTGAGGGCCATGCGTTTGTCGATCTCGTCGCCGAGGACGTGCTTGGCGATGGCGAGCAGCCAGGTGCTGAAGCGGGCGCCC